>NZ_JAMQQF010000777.1 GCF_023716945.1 Frankia sp. AiPs1
GGCCAACGGCACGGCGGGCGACGGCGCGGCGGGCAACGGGGCCGTAGGCGACAGGGCCGAGGGCGACAGGGCCGAGGGCCAGGGGGTGGATGCGGCGGCGCCTTCAGGCGGGAACGCGGAGCCCTCGGGCGCGGGGTCCTCGGGCAGCCAGAGGTTCGCCTCGCCGGCGCCGGCGGCCAGGGCCAGGTTGCGCAGCAGCGGCGCGACCCGCTGCCCCAGGGTCGCGTCCGCGGGCAGGGGGACGACCTCTTCGGCAAGAACGACCCATGCCGGGCGCGCCAACCGCGGCAGAGCCGTCACCGCGGGTAAGGCAGACGTCCACGACGAGGCTGACACCGAGGCCGGCATCGAGGCTCACGCCGAAGCTGGCATTGACGACCAGGCTGCGATGGCGCCACCACAGCCGCTCAGTCCCCCGACGCCTGGGCGTCCAGGTAGCGCAGGACCGCCAGCACCCGGCGGTGATGCGCCGCCGAGTCGGCGGGCAGGTCCAGCTTGGTGAAGATGCTGGCGATGTTCTTCTCCACCGACTTCGCCGACAGATACAGAGCGGCGGCGATGCCGTTGTTCGACCGGCCCTCCGCCATCAGCCGCAACACGTCCGACTCCCGGGGACTCAGCGTCGCCAGCGGACCGCTGGGGCCGGCGGGGCGGTCGACGAGGCGGCGGGCGAGCACCGGTTCGATCACGATCTCCCCGGCGTCGATGCGGGCCAGGGTGTCGGTGAGCACCTGCACCCCGGCGATCCGTTCCTTGAGCCGGTAGCCGATCCGTTCGGTACCGATCTCCAGGAACCGCATGAGGTACAACGTCTCGGCATAGTGAGACAGCAGGAGCAGCCCCGTGCTCGGGTGCCGGGCCCGGACCCTGGCCGCCGTCGTGAGGCCGCCCTCCGCGCCCGGCGGCATGCGGATGTCGACGATGGCGACGTCGACCGGTTCGGCGGCCAGCAGCTCCAGCAGCGCGTCGCCGTCCGCGACGCAGCCGACGACCTCGTGCCCGGCCGTGGTGAGCAGCAGCAACAGCCCCTCGCGGAACAGGGCGGCGTCGTCGGCGAGCGCTACCCGCACGACGCCGCCGCACCTATCCCTGCCCCTGTCCCCGAACCCGACCCCGCAGTCTGTGCCCACGAGACCCGCTCCCACAGCGCACCGTCATCTCGCCGGGAGGCTGCGCGGGCAGCTTCGATCAGGCGGCCGGTCAGTACCGAAGTCGCACGGTCCACGGACGGATCGTTCCACGTCCACGAGATCGACACGCAGCTTCGCAGGTCACACCAGCCGCGGCCGACAGACCAGGATCCCCCAGCCCAGGCCAGGCCAGGCCAGGCCAGGCCAGGCCAGGCGATCATGCGGTTCCGCGGTTCCGCGGAACCGCATCCGCATCCCCCGCGTCCAGCCCTCCACCCCCAACTCCCAACTCCCAACTCCACTCCCCCAGCCCCAGCCCCAGCCCCAGCGATCATTGTGTGTCCCCTAATGTCCACCGCCTCGACGATCCGAATCAAGGAGGGCTGACGAACCTCCTGATCGCAACCAGATATGCGCTCGGGTCGGCTCCGCACGTCTCTACGGTCTTGGCCGTTGTCCAACTGCCGCCGCGGTCGGTCTCACCAGTTGCATCCGACCCTCGCGGGTGACCGCGAGGAGCGTGGCCGGAACGGGGATCGGACGCGGGGGAACGTCATCCGGGGGTCCCGGCGACTCCTCGACGATTCCCTGCGCACCCGAGGGAGTGGGCGCCGGGCGCCTCTCGGCCTCGGCCGCCGCCTCGGCCAACGGCTCAACCGGCGCCTCGACCGACGCGCCGGTCGGCGCGTCAGCCAACGCCTCGGTTGGCGCCGTGGTCGGCGCTGTGGTCGGCGCTGTGGTCGGCGCTCCACTGTCTTCGCCGACGACAGCGGAGTTCCTCCACCCATCGTCCTGCGGCCAATCTTCCGCCGGCGGCTCCCCCACCGGCCCCGGTTCCCCCGGCGGCACCGCTTCCACCGGCGGCTCCCTCACCAGCCCTTCGTTCATCGGCGGCTCGCCCGCCGGGCCTTCCTTCACCGGCAGTTCCCCCACCGGCAGTTCCCCCACCGGCCAGCCGGTGTCCGCCGGCGCGGTCGCCGGCGGACGCGGACCGGGCCGGGCCTGCTGCGGCGCCGGCACCGCCCAGCGC
>NZ_JAMQQF010000778.1 GCF_023716945.1 Frankia sp. AiPs1
GCCCCGGAGCGACGCCGCGACCGCAGTGCCGTCGAGTGCGCCGCAACGCCGACGAGCCGGTCACCACCCGCGGGGGCGGTGACCGGTCGGCGGTGACCGGTCGGCGGTGAGGCGGGGCAGGTCAGGTGCCGCCGGCCGCCCCGGCGCCGGGCGCGACGGGAACGGCGGTGCTCGCCGCCGGCGGGATGGTGGGTGCCGCCGTCTCGGGCTGGTCCGACACGGGCAGGGCGCTACCCGCCTTCCAGACCGACCACGGCACCGACCAGAAGTTTCCGAGCTGGCTGGTGTCCGGCGGGCGGCCGGTGTTGACGATGTCGACGATGTCACCGAGCCGGCTGATGCCGTAGAACCACTGGGCGTCGGCCGGGGAGGCGTTCACGCACCCGTGGGAGACGTTCGTCCGCCCCTGGGAGGCCACGGACCAGGGCGCGGAGTGCACGTACTGCCCGCCGCTGGTGTAGTTCACCGCCCACTGAACCTTTTCATAGTAGTAATCCGGGTTGCCCTTCGGGATGCCCACCGTCGCCGAATCCATAATCACCTCGGGCGACTTGCCGAGAACGTTGTGGGGGCCGTCCATCGACGGAGATGTGGGCTTACCGAGGCTCACCGGCATCGTGCGCAGCAACTGGCCGTTACGGAACACCTGCATGATGTGGCTGGCGGCGTCCACCTTGGAAACCTGCGCCGAGCCGACGACGAAGTCCATCGCCCGGTCCTTCACGCCGAGGCGTCCGCCGCCCGCGTCGTATCCGGCGAGATTCGCCTCCACGTGCACCTTCGTTCCTGGCGTCCAGTACTGCTGCGGGCGCCAGACGACGAGCCGGTTCGAGATCCAGTTCCAGGCGCCGAGCACCGGCGGGTCGGTACGCACGGAGAGCATGCGCTGCACGGCGGCGCGGTCGGGCGCGGGGGCGCTGAAGGTCAGGCTGATCGGCGCGCCGACCCCGACCGTCTGCCCGGCGACCGGCTCCCAGGAGACCTTGAACGACTTCTCCGGCACCCCGGTGACGAAACTCGTGCGCACCGACTTCGTCCCGACGATCCCCGCGGCCGGGCTGGTGGTGGCGGCGACCTGGTAGCGGGAGGCGGAGTACAGACCGCCCGCCGACGTCCACGTGCGCCGGTCGGTCGAGAACGTCCCGAGCAGCACTCCCGGCTCGGTCTTCTCCGACTCACTCGCCTCCCGGGCGACGCTGACGTCGGCCAGCGGTGCGTTGCCGTGGACGACGACGTGATCGGTGAGGGTGACACCCTTGGCGTCGTCGCTCGGGGTGACGGTCACGCTCGCCGCGGGGTCCGGCGCGGCGACGCCGGCCGGCTTCGACGAGTCGCCGCCGGGCGAGCAGGCGGCGACGGACAGCGCCGTGACGAACGCGAGCGCCCCGCCGATCCACCGGCCGCGCCGATACCCGAAAGTGCCGGTCGGCCGCCGACTCGGACGGCTCGGGCCCCACCCACGAGATACACGTGAGGGAATCATTACCGAGCGAGACATGTAATGCCCTCTTCCGAAGAACGCGACCGGCATCGTCGCCGGACGGAAGCCTAGGTCTGAACGGTACCCAGGGCTCGGCACCTCGTCCCGTCGATCACCGGACTGGCCGGTGTCAGTCGCCCGACCATCACTCCACGTTGAGCACGTAAATACGGAGGGTAGCACCCTCCGGGTATTCCCCATAAACCCCTCCCCTTTCCCCTCTTCCGACGCGCGGGCACCGGACGAGGTTGCCCCCCGGGATGACAATTACCCGACCCGCCGAAAGCGACGACCTGGACCCATCGCGCCACCAAAGACAGCGCAACCGGTCACACCGACGGATGGTTTTCCGCAACTTGGGGACGACCAGGCCGGACATACGGTCGACGCCGACCCAGGACCATCCCGGAGCATTGCGATGTCGATGGAATTCCGGCAGGAACCGCGGATTCGTTGGGCGATCGGTGATCGCGAGTCCGCGGGCCCGGGGATGGTGGGGTCGGCGGCGTCCTGCGGCCAGGCCGGCCACCACGAGCCCGCGGGCGGACCGCCGGCGGATCATCGGACCGCCTCGGCACGGACGGCGCCCGGCCGGCCGACGGAAACCGCCACGAAACCCCCGGGCAGACCGCGCCGTCACACCGCTGCCGCAGGATGGGCGGGGCC
>NZ_JAMQQF010000779.1 GCF_023716945.1 Frankia sp. AiPs1
GGGCGGAACGGGCCGCCGCCGCGGCGGAGAAGGCCGCGATGCGCCGTGCCCAGGCGGCGTTGCGCCGCGGGGCGCAGCCCTCCAAGCTGCTCGGCCCCTTCGCCGGGCGTGCGTACCACAAGATGCGCCTGCCCGCGCACATGGAGACGACGGCACAGATCGCCGGCATCTACCCGTTCGTGGTCGACTCCGGGCTGGCCGCGCCCGGAATGTACATCGGCCGGCACGTCTGGTCGGGGAACTCGTTCGACTTCGACGTCTTCGAGCTGTACCGCCAGCAGGTCATCGAGAACCCGAACTTCGCCGTGTTCGGCGCCGTCGGCTCCCGCAAGTCCGCCCTGCTCAAGACGCTGATCTCCCGCGGCGCGGCGTTCGGTTACCAGGCGGCGGTGCCCTGTGATCCCAAGGGCGAGTACACCCGGCTGGCCCGCCGGCTCGGCTGCGAGCCCACCTACATCGGGCCGGGCATGGCGACTCGGCTCAACCCGTTGGACGCGCCGCCGCGCCCGATGGGCATCGCCGACGCGGACTGGGCCCGGGAGGTCAAGCGGGCCAGGTCGTCGCTGTTGTCGTCGCTGATCGAGACGGCGAAGGGCGTGCCGCTCACCCCGGCCGAGCACACCGCCGTGGACCTCGCCCTCGACGTCGTCACCCGGCAGATCACCGGCGCCTCGCCGGAACGCTGGGCGACCCCGCTGCTCCCGCACGTCCTGGAGGCGATGACCGATCCCACCGATGAGGACTGCGTCGACCTCCCGATGACGGCCACCGAGCTGCGCGACGCGTCCCGGGACGCCACCCTGACGCTGCGCCGGCTCACCCACGGCGCGCTCGGCGGCCTGTTCGACGGGCCGACGACCTCTCCGCTGGACTTCGACCGTCCGATCGCCGTACTCAACCTGGAGCGGGTCCAGGGCAGCGACGAAATGATCGCACTGATCATGACGTGCGCGCAGGCGTGGATGGAAGCGGCCCTGATGCGCCAGGACGGTGTGCAGCGCTACGTCGTCTACGACGAGTGCTGGCGGCTGATGCGCTTCGCGGGACTCGTCCGCCGACTCTCGGCGCAGCAGAAACTCGCCCGCCAGTGGGGATGCGCCAACGCGATCGTCGCCCATCGCATCTCCGACCTGTTGTCCGCCTCCCCGGACTCGGTGGAGATCGCCAAGGGTCTGCTCGCCGAGACGGCGATCCGCATCCTGTACAAACAGGCGTCCGACCAGATCGCCGACACCCAGGAGGCGCTCGGGCTCACCGACGTCGCCGCCGACCTGCTGCCGCGGCTCGATCCGGGCTTCGCGCTGTGGCTCATCGGCGCCCGTGCCTTCTACGTCGAGCACGTGGTCGGCGATCTGGAGATCCCGGTGGTGCTGAACGGGTCGAAGATGCACGGCGAGGTCGACGACACCAACCTGACCCCGGACGACCTCGATCCGGCGGAGCTGGACCCGCCGGATCTCGGTCCGGGGCTGCTGGGCCGCGGCGGCGCCGAAGGTGACGCCGACGACGCGGAGTTCGACGGCGGCGCGTTCGGCGGGGAGCCGTTCACCGGCGGCTACGGCTACCCCTCCGTCGAGCCCAGCTCCACCGGCTGACGCAGCTCCACCGGCCGACGCAGATCCGGCTGACGCAGATCCACCATCGCCTCTTCGGATGCCTCTTCGGACGCCTCTTCGGAGGACGGCGGCCAGTCCAACCCGATGGGGTTGGGCCAGGTGAACCCGCCGCCCAGCGCCACCCGCTCGGCGAGCCCGTACAGCGTTGCGTACAGATCACCGAGCTCCGCCGTGCTCAGGGCCAGGTAGGGGGTCGAGGCCAACTGGTCGGTGGCGTCCTCGATCCCGGCCCGGGCCTGGGCGCCGAGTTCGGTCAGCGCGCCGTCGGCGGTGAGCCAGCCCCGGGCGGCAAGGTTGTGCACCGCCTCGGCCCACTCCCGTTCGTTCCAGCCGCGCGAGATGCGTAGCTGCTCGCCGGGGCTACGCCCGGTGGCCGCGGCGAGGACCAGCGCCTCGCAGGGGCCGACCTCGGCATGCACGAGGGCCGCGATGTGCCCGTCGCCGCGGTGCTCCCGCAGCGTCGTCAGCGCCTGCCAGAGCGCCAGGTGCGGCTCGGCGGGAAGGGGCAGGGCGGCGTTGGCG
>NZ_JAMQQF010000077.1 GCF_023716945.1 Frankia sp. AiPs1
CCCCCCCCCCCCCCCCCCCCCCCCCCCCCCCCCCCCCCCCCCCCCCCCCCCCCCCCCCCCCCCCCCCCCCCCCCACGCCCGTTGTCGTCGGCATCCCGGCTGCCCGCGCCGGCCAGCACCGCGCGCGGCAGCCCGCCTCCCCACCGGAAGGACTCCGTCCATGACCGTAGCGTCCGACCACACCCTCCAGCAGATCGATCCCCGCAGCCTCCTGCTGGACCGCAACCTGCGCCTCACGACCACGGCCGACCGCGACCTCGTCGCCTCCGTCAAGGACCACGGGATCCTCATCCCGATCATCGCCGTCCAGGCCACCGACGGAATTCGGGTCCGCCACGGCCACCGCCGCACCCTCGCAGCCATCGACGCCGGTCTGCCCACCGTGCCCGTCGTCGTCATCGGCGAGGACACCGACACCAACAAGACCCAGATCAGCCGGCTCCTCGCCCAGTGGGCCGAGAACGAACACCGCGCCGGCCTCACCGACGCCGACAAGATCACTGCCGTGGAGCAGCTCGCCGCCTTCGGCCTGTCCCCGGCCTCCATCGCCCGACGTACCCGCAGCCCCCGCGATCGCATCACCGCCGCGCTGACCGTGGCAGCCTCCCCTGCAGCCCGCGGCGCCACCGACGAGCACCACCTCGACCTCACCCAGGCAGCCACCCTGGCCGAGTTCGACCAGGACCCCGACGCGGTCAAAGCCCTACTCGACGCTGCCCGTACCGGCGGCTTCGACCACACCGCCCAGCGCCTGCGTGACGACCTCGCCGAGCGCGCCGCCCGCGACCATGCCGCCCAAGCCCTCCGAGACAGCGGCGTGGCGGTCATCGACCACCCCACCACCGACAATCCGGCGCTGCCGCTCACCCAGCTCGCCCACGACGGCACCCCACTCACCGCCGAGTCCCACCGCACCTGCCCTGGACACGCCGCCTACCTCGTCCCGACCTACCGCCACCACGACGACATTGAGAACGCCAGGAGCCACATCCCCATCTATGTCTGCACCCACCCCACCACCCACGGCCACACCGACCGTTTCGCCGCCCGCAGCAACACCACCGGCGGCGCCGACCCGTCAGGAGCCCTCGCCCGAGCCGAACGCGCCACCGTCATCGAAAGCAACAAGGCGTGGCGCGCGGCGACCACCGTACGCCGCGCCTGGCTGCGCACATTCCTCGCCCGCCGCACCCCACCCCCGGACACCGCGCGCTTCGTCGCCGCCCGCCTCGCTGCCGGCGGCCCCGAGCTGTCTCGCGCCCTCGACCGGCACCACCCCCTCGCCGCCAGCCTCCTCGGCGACCCCGACACACCCCTGGAACTGACCCAGCTCGCCTCAATGATCGAGTCGGCGGCCGAACCCCGCGCGCAGGTTCTCGCTCTGGGACTCATCCTCGCCGCCTACGAGGACACCTTCGGCGTGCACATCTGGCGCTCCCCCACCCCGACCGCCCGCCGCTACCTCGCCGCACTCGAACAGTGGGGCTACCCCCTCGCCGACATTGAACGGGCCGTCGCCCACCCCGCCTCCACCTCGCCGACGCCGCCCGTCGAAACACCCTCCGCGGACCCCGCCAGCGCCAGCACCCCCGCACCCGCCGCGCCAGCCGAGACCACCATCCCGCCGGCAGCACCCACTGCCGACGCCACCCCGCCCGACGAATCCTGACCCCCCGTCAGCGCCACGGACCGCCGGCCGTCGGACGGTCCGGTCCGTGGCGCGCCGACATCCGCGCCACGCAACAGCAACCCTGCCCCAGTTCCACCGTCTCTGTTCGCCCGCCTGCCCAGGCGGCGGCCTCGTCTCCTGGGCAGGCGAGAACCCCACCTCATCTCTTCTGCCATCGACCTGTGAGGAAGCACCCATGGCCGGCACTGAACGTACGAGAGACACGATCGCAACGTTGCTCGCTCGGGACACTGCCTACGACCAGGACCCTGCGGGCGATCCCCCGATCACCGTGGTCATGTACCGCGCGGCCATCCGCAGCGTCCTGGCCATCCACCCGGCTGAGCCGGGCCCGATGGCCACTTCCTGGTCTCTGCGGGAACAAGACGTCTTCGGGGCCGGCAGCCGGGCCACGCTACGCGCTGTCATCGACGCTCTGGCCGACGCTCTCAACGGCCCGACCGTCGACGTGACGCCGGCCAGCGAGACCCCGACCTGACGGCGCAGACGGCCGTGTCACCGCCCCGACCGCGGTGCCCCTGCGGCTGTCCGTGATGGCACGGGCCGGTCCATAACTGTGAGAGGACTTCGCATGCCCGCCCCCGTCATCGCCCCCTCCCAACGCAGCGCCTCCGCCCGTAGCCGGCTCCTGACCACCGCCCAGGCCGCTGCGCTTACCACAGCCACCACTGTCCGCGATGCACGCCAGGCGCTCGCCGGCTCCTCCTGGGCCGTTCTCGCCGCCGAGGCCGCCGCGCGAGGCCTCGACGTCGCCGACGCAACCCCCGCCGCAGACCTCATCGCCACCATCGCCCGCGACGCCATCGCCCGCTCCCGAGGCCTGATCGATCTGGACGACGACGCCCAGCTACGCCACGTCGCAGAGGACTATGCCGCGCTGGTCCGTACCCACTCCCAGGCACTCGCCAGGGTCCGCGCCCAGCGGAGGGCCGCGCGGAACACAGAAGACGCTGTCGGCGCGCTGCGCAACGCCGAAGCCGCCCGTGACAGCTTCGCTGTCGACGTCCTTGACCGCACCCGACACGTCGCGGACCTGCGACGGTGGAACGCGCTGCAGAAAGCGATCGAGGAACGCCACGGATACGGCATTCCGCCGCTACCCGCCCGCATCCCACGCCACTCTGACGCCCACGATCAGGCCGCGCCAAGCACGTCAGAAGGCGCCGACGCAGCCCACACCCATGGCCGAGGCTGCGCCGCCGACCAGATCAGCAGCAGCGCCGGGGCCGCATCCCACCGACGCCGCGGCATCCAACCGCCGACACTCGAAGTGGCCGCACCAGTCCCTGACGTCCCCGGCCCGCAAGACGCGGTGCAGCATTCGTCCCGATCTTCGCTCATGGCGCTGCCCGGCCCACATCGCCTCGATTCTCCAACTGTCAGGACCACCGCCGGCGGCGCCAGGGCGCCACACCTGAGCAGATCCCCCGTCGATAGCCCACCGCGGCGCCCGCGCGACCACACCGACAGGCCTCTCCGCCCCGCCGACCTACGGCGCATCGCCGGCGGCGACGGCCAAGTGCGCACCCCGCACGGCCCCGGCCTTCTACTGGACATCGCCGGCCCCGGCGGCCGGGTGTTCGTCGCCATCCGTAACAACCTCGACGACGGCTCCCAGTTCACGGTCCTGGCCTTGCATCCCAGCCACCTGCGCCGCCCAACCCCTGAGGACCACGACCCCGCCGTGGCCACGGTCAACAACACCCTTGCCGCGGCCCGGCGGCAAGAGGAGGCCGATCGACAGACGGCCGCCGCAGCCGACCGCGACGCCCGCCGCGTGCGCATGTCCGCGGCCTCCGGACGGCCCGTGTCACCGCAGGAAGTCCTCCGCCGCGAGCGGGCAGCCCAGCCCCTGCCCGACGCGGCACGCGACGCCTTCCAGGAGACCCGCCAGCGGATCCTGCGCGACCTCGACGATGCCGAGCGCCGCGGGCAGCTCGACACGTCCACCGTCGCCGCCATCGAGAACGCCGGCGGACGGTCCGCCTACGCCACCCAGCAGGCCCACGCCGACGTCGCCGCCCAATACCGTCTCGGCTCCTCGCCCACGGCCCGGTTCGACGGCACCCGCAATCGTCGTCAGTAACCACACCGGCGCCACTCGCACCTTTTGCCGCCCTACCCCAGCCACCAGGTGTCTCCACAGCCAGACTGCTTTCCGATCCCGCGGCCCTCGCAGGTCCCCAGTCGCGCAATGTGTTGACTTCACAGTCTGTTCTTTCCTCCCGGCACGAGGATCATGCTCCGGCCGTGTGCCCGCATCAACCAACCGGCTCATCCGCCCGCCACACAGATCCTCCACGGCGCGGGAAACAGCGGAGCCGGCTTCGCCGGCGCTGTTTCCTCATCCCGCGCCGTGCAGCATCTTGGCCGGCCGGGCCGGCAGGCTGACCCGGTCCCCCGTCCGGCGCCTTCTCTGCACCATCGGGAGGAAAACCAGACCAGGGTCACACAGACCCGCCCTTCCCGGCTCGGCAAGGAGGACATGATGATTGGAATGCTCAACTTCACCCTGACTGCTTTTGTGGAAAAGCCACCGCACATTGCCCCGACGAAAAACCAGTCCAGCCTCTGGGCCAGCATTCCTATCTGCCTCCGCCTTCCCAACGTCATCGAGGGCGACACTGTGCATCCCGGGCGACTCCACTACGCCCAGGTGAAGGCATTCGGAGTTCTCGCGACCCGCGTCCAGGATGAATCCCTGAACGTCGGCGACTGGATCACCGTCACCGTCCGCGACGTTCAGGCCCGCGGATACCTCAACAAGCAGAACCAGCCGCGCGGCAGCATCGACTACATCGCCGCCGCCATCGACTTCCGCCCCTCCCGCGAGCACATCGCAGCGGCCACCGCCACCGCCTGACCGCCGCCCGGGCCGTGCCCGCGCCCACCGGGGCGGGCACGGCCTGACCTGCGGCGGGGAACATTCCCGGGTCGCTCGCCGGGAACGTTCCCCGCCCACAACCTCTACCACCCTGCGCCCCACAACCGCTACCCACCCTGGGAACCTGAGCAGCAGGCCGGAACCCACACACCACCCGTGACCTTCCCCAGGAGGGGAATTTCTGTGCCACCAGCGCACATCCCACCGACGCCGCCCAGCGACGCCGATATCCGGCGGCTCGAAGCACACGTGGACGCTGCCCGCGTGGCGTTCTACACGGCCCGCGCCCCTTACTTAGATGCACTTACCAGGCTGATGGGCGGGAAGATTCGTCGCCGGCTCCCCACAGCCGTAAGAGTCCGCGTCGAGAAGGACGAGGACGGCTGGTGCGTTACGCAGGTGGACGGGCCCGACGGCATCGTGCTCGCAGACCTCTACAACCAAGCATCCAGTGCCATCTTCGAGGATCTCCTCGACGATGGCGTGGACGGCGACGTGCACGCCATCGCCCAGCTTGCACCGGCGCGGCTACGCAGCAATCACTTCGTCGAACTGCCGTAGGCCAACACAGGCCGCCAGCGACGCCCACACATCACCCCCAGGCCCGCCGCACCGGCGGGCCGTTCCCCCATCTGGCGCATCACCGCGGCGTCCGGGCTGTCAGCGACACCGGGCCCACCGGCGAAGCTCAGCGTCGAGACGCCGCCCCCCGCCCCCACTGCTACTGGGCCATGTGCGGCCTTTGACCTGCGGCGGGGAACGCTCCCGGGTCGTTCGGCGGGAACATCCGCCGACGCCCAGAAGCCCCGGCTGCCCACAGACCTCTCCCAGATCACTCCATCGCCGCCCCCGGCCCCGGCACCACCGATCTCGGCCCGGAACTCTGACAGCACGCCCGTCTGCGGCCCAGATTCGAGCCCCATCGACCCGCCGATCCAGGTCCTCGGCATCCCGCACCCCCGTCAACATGCCGACCCTCTGCCTGGCCGTCTACCTACCGGGCAGCCGTCACATAGGCCTCGAAGTGCCGATGGGCGCGGCGCACCCCTGACTGCCGCCGCGGTTCACCCGCGGCCCACCAGCCCGTCAGCCCGCGCCGGCAGCAGGAACCTCGCGGCGCCCGGCCGACGGCCGCTAGCTCGGTGGGGGTCCGGCCGTCAGCACCTCAAGCCGCTTCCGTCAGCCCACCAGGTTCTTAATCGTTCGGAGCACGCCAAACCACTTATCTGATCTTGATGCGCGAATGATCACTCGGCTGCTACCCATCCGACCACCCGCACCCCGAGACGGCTACGAGGGCAACCAGCACCTAGACCCGAACTTTGCGAAACCACCGCCACAAGATCACAACCATACGAACCCACCGATGACACTCTCGCGCACGAAATCGCGAAGGCACATATGAAGGTCCTGCCCTCCGGGCAGGACCTTCCAGGCACGTCTCGCCCGAACGTTGCCGCTCGACGGGGCCGTGACCGAACCTCACCACCGTCGGACCCGACTTCGCCCGATGTCGGCACCGGGACGAACACCACACCACTTACCACAACGCCACAAGTACTGCCAACCGGGACCTGACTAAAACCGCCGCCTGCAACGCACGAATCAAAGATCAGATCAGACAGTGCGGAGCATCGCGGCGGCACCAACGGCGACCGGCACCACAATGAGCACGGCGAGGCCAATCAAACCAGCCCACGTATCCGCGAAGGCGGCGGCCACCGCGAACAGCACCAGCCATAGGCCGACCAGAGCGACCACTCCTCGACGGGTGGGGCGGACTCGCGGCCGAAACACCGTGGCCACGTCGTAAGCTATGCGTTCGAGCATCTTCACACACTCCCCAATTCGCTAAGCGCGACCCTCCGGAACACGATAGCCCCACAACCCTATTTCGGCAACCCATTACATTCAGCAAAAACGGCCGGCCGACCAACCGATCCCGCGAGCCCGCTAGACTATCTACGTAGCAATCCCCACCCGGCACAGCCAATCCCACTGTCTGTGCAGCGTGAATGGCAAGGTCGTTCGCCATGTCTCAACATGTCCATAGTAGCCATCGGAATAGCGACTAGATGTGACGTGCTGTAAGGCGGCTATTTCATGCCATCTACGCCCCAGGTCCAGTAGGTAAGTACCGCCTCGACGTCGTCATTTCACCCTGCCCGGATGACCATCCCAGAATGTCACCCCTCGACACTGGGAAGTCTTCTTCCCCGATACTTCCCTCCTGCCACGGCCATCACGTGATCCTCAGAGCCGCTCTACCCATTCGCACGATTCACGATCCCAGGTATCGGGGCTTCGACCTCAAGGTGCACGCCAGCACAATCTGACCAGCCAGGATTGTAGCGAAGCCCTCCGCCTTGCTTCGACGTGTCGCCGGAGGGGTTATTTCCGTGGCCCGACCCGGGAATCCAGGATAATGTCGACAGATAAAGGGTCATTTTCGTGCCGTGAAGTTGGATATTGCAGGTCGTCCAGCGACGGATTGGGTCGACGTGCAGCGATGGGATACCAGGGGCGGCCTGATGGCGGCCTGCGTCACTAGCAAAACGAGGATCCGGAACAGCGCGGCCCTATCGTGAAAGGCCACGCTTAGCCGATCGGAACACGCCAAAGGCAGCCCACTCATTCGAGAGGTTGCTTGCCGATACAGGATGTCGACACCTTAGGATACTTCTTGGTAGCGAGGATTCGGGGGTCTTCTCGGTCACTTTGGCGAATGCCGAACAGGGTTGAAGGCAGGGCAGGAATCGCTGCGCTCGACACCGTCGATGTCGTTGCGATCTTCGCTGGGCGCGGATGCCCGGCGCTGCAAGCGGACGCTTACGGGCTCGCAGCGACCCGGGGGTTGCGATCCTCGCCGGCCGCGGATGCCCGGCGCTGCTGGCCCTGGTCCACCGGCTGCCGCTCGGCGTTGGCAGGTTGCGATCCTCGCCGGGCGCGGGTGCCCGGCGCTGCCGGCAAATCTCGAGATCAAAGAACAGCCCGGTAAGTGGTTGCGATCCTCGCTGGGCGCGGATGCCCGGCGCTGCCTCGTACATGGACACGTCCGGTGTCCACCCGGAGTTGCGATCCTCGCCGGGCGCGGATGCCCGGCGCTGCACCGGATTCCCATCATCGACCCGAAGCGCATTTCGCTGTTGCGATCCTCGCCGGACGCGGATGCCCGGCGCTGCCGCCGAGGAAACGCCAAGAAAACGGCCAACCGCCGATGTTGCGATCCTCGCCGGGCGCGGATGCCCGGCGCTGCAGTCGGCTACCGCGGTGGCTCGGCCCCGCGGACGGTTGCGATCCTCGCCGGGCGCGGATGCCCGGCGCTGCCGCTCCGGCGACCCACGCCGCAGGCACGAAGGTGACGTTGCGATCCTCGCCGGGCGCGGATGCCCGGCGCTGCCCGTATTTCTGCTACCTCACCGGTGCCGCGCGGCAGGGGTTGCGATCCTCGCCGGGCGCGGATGCCCGGCGCTGCTCCGACCGGCGCGCAGCCCGCCCGCACCCCGAGTGGTTGCGATCCTCGCCGGGTGCGGATGCCCGGCGCTGCCTGATGACGCCGGTCTCGACGTCCGTCCTGCTCAGCAGTTGCGATCCTCGCCGGGCGCGGATGCCCGGCGCTCCCGGGGCCAGCGACCAGCTCAAAGAGGAGATCCTCGGTTGCGATCCTCGCCGGGCGCGGATGCCCGGCGCTGCGTACGGCCGGCCGACCAGGGTGAGGTAGATCTTGTGGTTGCGATCCTCGCCGGGCGCGGATGCCCGGCGCTGCCGCACACGTCGACGTCGCACTGCACGTCGATCAGCTTGTTGCGATCCTCGCCGGGCGCGGATGCCCGGCGCTGCGATCGCCCCCACCGTTGACACCTCCGGCACCGCGGTGTTGCGATCCTCGCCGGGCGCGGATGCCCGGCGCTGCTGATCCGCTGGTAGCCGCGCCGTACCCGCCCCGACAGGTTGCGATCCTCGCCGGGCGCGGATGCCCGGCGCTGCTGCGCGGTCATTGTGTCGCTCCGTGATTTCCTCGACGAGGTTGCGATCCTCGCCGGGCGCGGATGCCCGGCGCTGCCGCCAGAGCTCGCTCGCACCCTTCACCCACACCAGTTGCGATCCTCGCCGGGCGCGGATGCCCGGCGCTGCCACCAGGGCGGCCGGGATGGCCGCCCACGGATTGACGTTGCGATCCTCGCCGGGCGCGGATGCCCGGCGCTGCTCTGAACGGGCGGGAAGTCACTCATGGGGCCTCGCAGTTGCGATCCTCGCCGGGCGCGGATGCCCGGCGCTGCCCGCGGCTGCCGTCGTGGGCCAGGGCGACGTCGCCGTTGCGATCCTCGCCGGGCGCGGATGCCCGGCGCTGCTCGACCTCCCATCACGATGAGGATCAATGACGCCCGTTGCGATCCTCGCCGGGCGCGGATGCCCGGCGCTGCGCGGATGCCCCGCCCGAGGACGATTTCGGTTGCGGGAAGTTGCGATCCTCGCCGGGCGCGGATGCCCGGCGCTGCCGGGTGGGGACGGTAATGCCCCGGGAGAGCCGGGCGGTTGCGATCCTCGCCGGGCGCGGATGCCCGGCGCTGCCGGTGCTGCTCGCCGAGTACGACAAGCTCAAGGCGGTTGCGATCCTCGCCGGGCGCGGATGCCCGGCGCTGCTCCTCCGCGAGGCCGTGCCCGGCGGCGAGGTTGGGTTGCGATCCTCGCCGGGCGCGGATGCCCGGCGCTGCACGGGCGAGATCGGCCCTCTCGGCAAGCTGATCATTCGGTTGCGATCCTCGCCGGGCGCGGATGCCCGGCGCTGCCGGGGCGACCCGCCGGCCGCTGCCCTTGGACATGGGCGGTTGCGATCCTCGCCGGGCGCGGATGCCCGGCGCTGCCGGGCCCGGCACGTTCGTGTTGGGCCCGGACATGACGTTGCGATCCTCGCCGGGCGCGGATGCCCGGCGCTGCTCGAAAAGGGAGAGCAGAAATGTCGAACAATGAGCGGTTGCGATCCTCGCCGGGCGCGGATGCCCGGCGCTGCCACGGACAGCGGTGGTAATCGCTGCAGCCACTGCGGGTTGCGATCCTCGCCGGGCGCGGAGGCCCGGCGCTGCCCTGTCCGACCAGGGGTTTTGCGAATGGGAGAGGTGCGCCTGTCCCCAATGTGGCAGCGTCCTGTACCGCTATATGCCGATTTCCGCTTCGGAAGGTATGGGGTTTGGCGGGGATGCTTGGGGTTCCGAGGTGGTCAGAGGATGTGGTCGTGGCGATGGGTGGGGTGGATGCCGGTGCCGAGGTGGTGGACGTGGTCGAGGGTGTTCTGAGGTAACTGGTAGATGCGGATGCTGTCGAGGGTGTCGTCGATGACCTGGCTGATCTGGTGTTCGAGGGTGACGCGTTGGGTGTCGGTGCAGACGATTTCGAAGACGGATTTCTGGACGCGGATGCCGTGCCCTTCGCAGATCTTCGCGACTCTGCGGAGTCGGCGGGTGCCGTCAGGGGTGGTGGTGTCGACGTCGTAGGTGACGAGGAGGTCCATCAGGCGGGGGTCCAGGGCTGGTAGTCGGGGATATCGCCGCGCAGGTAGCGGGCGAGGATGCGGGCTTGGAGCAGGGGCAGGGTCGCGGCGAGGGTGTCGTGGGCGAGCAGGGTGTGCGGCCAGGGACGGCTGCGGGCGTCGCTCCACAGAGCAAGGTAGGTTTTCCGGCCGGTGTCGGTGAGCTGGCAGGCGCCGCCGGGTTGGCTGTGGAAGTCGGCAGCGGTGAATTGGCGCTGGTTGAACGCGGTGAAGACAAGCCGGTCGACGAGCAGGGCGCGGAATTCTTCCATGAGGTCGAGGGCGAGGGCAGGCTTGCCGGGGCGGATGCCGTGGAGGTAGCCGATGTGGGGGTCAAGGCCGACGTGGTCGAGGGCGCCGTGGACGGCGACGCGGAGCAGGGCGTAGCCGAAGGACAGGGCGGCGTTGAGCGGATCGGTGGCGGGTCGACTGGTCCGTCCGGGGGGTGCGCTGATGGTGGCATTGCTGGTGAGCAGGTGTGACCAGGTGGCGATGTAGCGGCGGGCGGCGTGTCCTTCGACGCCCATCGCTTCGGGAATCGTCGCGGCGCCGCGCAGGGCGGTCAGGGACTCGGCGAGGTGTCCGGCGGTGTCGCGTAGGGCGGTTTGGCGTTCGCTGGTGGCGTCGCGGGCGGCGCGCAGCAGCAGTTGGCGGCTGTTCTGCAGTTTCCCGGCGATGAAGGCCTTGGCGAGGGTGAGGCGTTGGGTGTCGTCGCGGAGGTGGTCGTGCTGGGCGAGGCGCAGGTGGGGGTTGCCGCCGGCGGGGCCGTCGACGCGGGCGCGGAATCGACCGGTGCCGGCGAGCCAGGTGACGGAGCGGCGGTCCGTGGCGCAGCGCTGGAGAAGGTCGTCGGTGATGGTGACCCCGCCGAAGGCGACGATGTGGTCGATACGGATCAGGGGAAGCAGGCGGCGGCGCTGGTCGTCGTCGGGATGCCAGACCCGGACGGCGTCGCCGTCGAGGTGCAGGCTGGTTCCCGGGGTGGTGGCGTAGAGGGTGTTGAGCAGTTCAGCCATGCCAGTGTCCAGCGGGTCGTGGGGTGAACGGGTCGAGGGTGCGGCTGGCGGTGAGGGCGGGCAGGCAGTCGTCGGCCAGGGAGCATCGCCGGCAGCGGCGGTCCGGGACCGCCGTGGGCAGGCGGTTGCCGGCGAGGATGGTCCGCATCTGCGCGGCGGCGTGAAGGATGCGGTCGGTGAGCTGGTCGGTGAGCTCGACCCGGTGGCGTCGGCGGTCGGCGTGTGAGAAGACCTCGGCATAGGGGACGTCGAGGGTGAGCATCTCGCGCAGGCACAGCGCCTGGGCGCCGGCCTGGAGGTCCGCGGGCCCGTCGGGGAGGTAGCGGCCGACTTTGTGCTCGACGGGCACGGCGCTGCTGGCGGTGAACTCGACGACGTCGCAGATGCCGTACAGGCCGTGGCGGTCGCTCCACACCTGCATGCCGGTGATCTGCCGGACCCGGCTTCCCCTAGGCAGCGGGATCGCCGGGGAGGGGCTGTGCACGCGGGCGTGGGCGACGTCGCCGCGAGCGGTGTCGACGTTGTCGGTGAACACTCCGTCGAGGTGGATGAGCGCGGCCTGGCGGGGACAGTAAGCGTGGTGCTCCAACGCCGACAGCGGGAGCCGGCCAGCCTGGCTGTCCCCGTTGAGCCACGTCTGCGGGGTGTCGGTCATCCCAGGACGCGGGTGAGGGTCACACCGCCCGGCAGGTCGGTGCCGTCGACGTCGACCTTGTAGTCACCGAACGACCTGGGCACCCCGTCGATGATCCGGTGGGGGCGGATGCGGGCGGACAGGGTGTGCGCCGGGGCGGAGCCGAAGGCGTTATCGTGGCTGAACACGTACAGGCCGCGGGTGGCCATCTCGCCGCGGGTCGCGGACCGGTCGTGGTCGAACATGTTGACCAGGGTCCGCAGGAACAGGTCGAGGTCGTCGGCGGTCACGCCGGTCTGGCGACCCCGGGCCGCCGTGTAGTGGATCTCCGCCCGGTACAGGCCGTAGGGGACGGTCCACTTGCCGCCCATCTCCGTGCTCTCCCCCTTGTCGATGTCAGCCTGGGTGGTCTGGGTGACCCGGGTGATGGCGTGGTCGACGGGCAGGACCGGGTCGAGGGACCGGGCCATGCCGACCTGAATGGGACCCCGGATCTGTCCCAGCGAGGGAGTCCTTCCTGTGGACATGACCGCGCCGAAAAGACGGATGTCGAAGTAGCGTGCCGCCAGCCAGTTCCGTGCCGTATCCGCTTCCTCTCGCGTGGCGATCCGCTTCTTCTGCTCCTTGCCCTCTTTGCCTTCGAACTTGATGCCGTTCTCGGTGTAGGACTCCTCGAGGCGGGTATTCAGCGCATGCCCGGCCTCGACGAAGATCTGGTAGCGGGCGAGGTCGGCACCGGCGGCCTGCGCAGCCAGGGGCAGGGTGTCGCGGACCTTCCTTTTGATCGCGACGTCGGTCACGAGGCCGTGGCCGGTCTCGTCGTCGGTGCGGGGTCGGTTCCCGGCGTCCGGGTCGCCGTTGGGATTGCCGTCGGCGACGTCGAAGAGCAGGACCATGTCGTGCTTGTGCTCGGGGTCAAGGGTGAAGGTCGGCATGAGAACAACTCCTTGGTCGGAACGTGGATCTGCTATCGGTGTGATGGAGGACAAGGTCGGTCGCCGTCCAGGTACCGCGCTCGGCCGGCCGGCCGGACGATAGGGTGCGCCGGTCAGACGATCGAGTCGTCAGCGGCCGTGTCCGCGCTGGCCGGGGCTCCCGCCGGCGACGGAGTGGAAGTCTTCGCGGCGTTCGCGGCCATCCCGCGGCGGATCGAATCGGCCCGGTGATGGTGGTAGCCGAGAATGAACCGGGCCTGCTCGTCGAGCTGCGCCCGTCCAGGCAGCCCCGCCGCACCGTCGAGAAGATCAAACAGGTCGGACAGCTGGCGGCGCAGGTTCACGGCCACGCCGGGCTGGCCCCGGCCGATCTTCTTCAACCACGGCTGGGCCAGTTTCTGCCCCTCGATCAGCGCGATCGTCGGGTTGGCGATCGCCCCGGCGAGATGCCGGTCGGCGAAGGTGGCGTTGAGCCGGTCTTCCTTGCCTCGGCCGACGCGGGCGGCGTAGTACTGGATCGTCTCGAGCTGGGCGAAGATCCGCCCGGCGACGTAGGCGGGGTCGTGGCTGTCAGGGTCGAGACCGGGGCCGGGCACGAACAGGCTCCTTCCGTCGGTGGGATGGTGGCGGGCACGACGGACCAGCGCGAGGCGCAGCAGCGCCGCGCGGGGATCGTCGACGTGACCGTCGGTGCGGATCCGGGTCAGCAGGTGGGAGAACACCGCCGGCGGCAACGCCACGCCTTTGACTGCGGTCTGGAGCAGCTGGCGGCGCACCCCGTCGGGACGTTGAGCGTTCCTGGCCTCGAAGCGGGCGTACTCACCTGACTGCCCGTCACCGCCCCGGGTCGCGATCCAGCGGCCGGTGGCCAGTTCCAACCGCACCAGCGGCAGATAGCCGCCGCGGTCGTTGCTGATCCCGTGCATCTGATGGTCAGCGAACCAGGCGGTGAGGTTGGCCTCGAGGTCCGTCAGAGGCATATCGATCCAGTCCCGGATCATCACCCGGGAGGTGTTCCCGCTGATCGTCAGCGAGCAGAACCGATCCGGGTCCTCGACCGGCACCGCTCCAGCGCCATGGTGCACGCGGTTGACCATGTCGACGATCTGCTGCGGGTCCGGCTTCTCTACCGTGTGGTGCAGGTCGAAGTCGCGACCGATCGTCCACCACGTCATCCGGCTGTCCCCGCAAGCAAGCGCATGCGAGGAGTCGTCGAGGAGATATTCCAGATTCGCCACCGACCGCTGCGCGCAGCCCAGGCAGATCGGCACTACCGTCAGGTTCTTGGTGAAGTCGTAGGTGTGGATGGTCTTGTTTGCCGAGACCAGCGCGGCCCCGGACGGCTGGTTGCAGCCCGGGACCAGCCGCTGCGGCAGCTGCAGGGGGAACCGGTCGACGAGCACCCCGCTCTGCCCGCACACCAGGCAGATCCCCGACCGGCCGGCGCGATTCTTGGCTTGGCCGCCGGCCTTGCGTCGCTGGACCTCACGCGCCCAAAACGCCCGCAGCGTCGGCTCCTCCGTCACCCAGTGGCCATCCGCGCCGACAAGCAGGACCACGCTATCCGTCGACTTCCAGCTCTCCGGCTGGAGCACCGCGTGGTGGTGGCCGTCGGTGAAGAAACGGGCGCAAGCCTGCGCTACCGGATCGGCCGAAGCCGATGCCGCCCAGGCGGCGACCAGTGCGATGGATGCGGCGTGATAGCCCGCGAACTTTTCCGGCTCGGATTTATCGTCGGTCCAGCCGAGTACATACTTAATGCCGTCAGCGCCGAGGAGTGGAGAAAATCCCGACGACCGAGCCAGGTAGGGCGCCGGGCCAGGTTGACCGAACTTGGCCTGCCGATCGGCCGGATTCGCCAGATCGATCAGATGGGGAGACCTCAGCCGGCCATCCGGGGTGATTCGCAGCCCCCAGCGCATCGGCCGTTCTCGGAAGAACGGTGGAAGGGCCGCATCCTCAAATCCGGGAATCGACGGGGGCTCGTAGGCGACGAGGCGTTGCAGCAGCATCAGGCCACCACCGTCGCGGAACCATCCCGCACGCCCGCGCGCGGGATGTGCACGACACCGGACGCCAACCGAGCATCGAAGAATTCGGACACGGGCGGCGAGCCGTGATGGATCCGCAGCAACATGCGCCCGAGGTCCTCTGTCACGTCGATCGGCGGGGTCTCATCCGGCGGGCCGAAGTACGCGGGGAACTCGCGGGTGCCCATGCTCGGCTGCTGAAAGCAGGACCCACGGGCTACCCGGCGGCGGAACTGATCGCGGTAGGCCGCCGTCGGCTTCGTCGCATGCGCCGCCAGCTCCACCTGGGCATGGATCCGGTATGCCACCTCCTTCAGACACACCGCGTTGCGCTGATCCCGATGCCCGACGGTATCCACTCGCCGCAGACCGCCGGCCGCGTCCGCCAACGACGGAAGATCATGGGTCTCGTTGCGTCGCAACGTGAACTGGTTGATGGGCTTCAGCACCTCGATCTTGACCGGTACCCAGTGGAACTCCGGCTTCCAGAAGATCGACTCCAGGATCCCGACCGCCGCCGTCGGCGTCAGCACCGGGTAGGTCACCCGTTCCACCCGAAGCTCCGGGCGGGTGAACAACCCGCCCTCGGCCCAAACCTGCACCACCACCGGCGGATCCGCCGACGATGACCGAGCCACCATCACTGCCCACATCCTTCCGTCTCGAAAGAGAAATTCTCGACCGGGCCCGCAAGCAGAAATGCACAGCATGACACATTCCACAGAACGGATCAAACTCTGATTTTGGGCACTACACAGAAACGCATGGCAACGACATGCGTATGCGCTCTACTTTTACTCTCCGAGCAGGACGATTGCCTATCCGGTGGATGCGCCGAAAGAGTCAGCAGCCATACTTCGCCTCACCTCTGCTACGCGGGCCATCTCAACTACTTCCGCCCACGTGAACGAATGAGAGTTATCCTCGACCTTCGAGATCGGGGATTCTACGTGCCCGTGCCACGGCACTCAGCCGTTCGGATCCTCGACAGCATGATCACCGGCTGTCGCACGACGAGGTCATCCCGTCGAAGCCATTCTTACACAGCCCACCACCGACCCCACGCCCACCCCCTCGAAGAGTGCCCATGAAGAAGGCACACAGCCGAACACCGAGGCACACAGGCAACCCGTTTCCCGATCTCCGCACCTTTGGCAGATGCTGCTCTCAAGCAAGGAAGTCGGCGCCGGACGGGGTAAGGACAAGACCAGCCTCGTCATACTCTCCGAGCCATTCGACCAGGTCACCGACGACGGGACGGCACAGAGCGGCGACGTCGGAACGCAGACGTGTCCGCCGCTGGATCATGACCTGGTAGGGCTGCAACCGGCGGAACACCGACGGGTCCGGCTTCGGGTTCGTACGCAGCTCGGCGAGCAGAGCCTGAACCAGTTCTGCGGCCGGCTTGTAGAGAACCGCGACGGGCACCGTGTCCTCGTCGATCATCCGGAAGGCGAGGGACCGATCCCGCTCCCCGTCCTGCCCGACGTTGCGCAGCGGGCCGTCGGTGACGGCCCGGAAGTCGAGCCCCGCCCGGTTGCTCTGCACCGCCGCCCCACGACTCTTCGCGCCGCGCACGATCGGCCCGGCGAAGTAGCCGGTGTAGTAGCCACGGAGCGCATCGAGATCGTCCGGATCGGCAAGGCCCGGACCGACGTGCTCCCGGGTCAGACCGATCGGCAACCGGTACGACGGCGGCATCCCTCCCCCGTCCGGGTCGAACACGACCACCAGGCCGCCTTCACGGCCGAGGTGGCCTTCCCGGTTCGCCCGTCCCGCCGCCTGCTGCAACGCGTCCGCCGGGGCCATCCCCCGGAATACCACCGGGAAATCAAGATCCACACCGGCTTCGATGAGCTGCGTGCTGACCAGCCGCACCGGCTCGCCCGCCCCGAGCCGCTCCTTCACCTCGGCGAGGATCTGCTGGCGGTGCGCCGGGCACATGACGCTCGACAGGTGCAGCACCGGCGTCCCCGCCGGCACCCGATCGGCAACCAGATCCCGCAACCGGCGGGCGTCCGCGACCGTGTTCACCACCGTCAACGACCGATCCGACCCGGCCCGCACCGGATCAGCGACCCGGTCGGCGACCTGCTCCCACGTCGGCCGCGGCTGCACCCACCACTCGTACCGCACCCGGCGCAGCTCCTTGTACAGCCGCTCCGGATCCTCGATCACCTCAACCGGACGGACATCCTTCAACGGATTCAACGTCCACAGCTCCGGCTGCGTCGCCGACGCCAGCAACACCGTGGTCCCGAACCGAGCCGTCAGCAGCCGCAGCATGTCCATGATCGGAACCAGCAGCGGCGCAGGCAACGCCTGCACCTCATCGAGGACGATCACCGCGTTCGCGAGCCGGTGCACCTTGCGCATCGCCGACGGCGACCGCCCGAACAACGACTCGAACAACTGCACCGTCGTCGTCACCACGAACGGCGCATCCCAGTTCTCCGCCGCCAACCGCGCCCACCGCCGCCGCGGCGACCCGTCGTCCACCACGACCTGTGAATGGTGCTCCAGCACCACCGGATCACCCTCGCCCGGACCGTTCGGGTCCAACAGCCCCCGAAACACCGCCGCGTTCTGCTCGGTGATCGTGATGAAGGGCACCGCGACGATCACCCGGGCCTTCCCCTGTTCCAACGCGTGCCGGATCCCGAACGCCGCTGCCGCCATCGTCTTGCCCGACCCCGTCGGCGCCGGCAGACGGTAAAACCCGGAACCGCCTGCCGCGGACCGCACACACGCGTCGAACACCTCGTCCCGCCACCGGTCCACCGTCGACCGCCGCCGCCCGGCCAGCATGCTGCGACGCCGCCGCAGCAACCGATCCAACAACATCGCCATGTCCGCCGGTGCCCCCACCCGGGGTCGGCCCCCCGCCCGATGCGCCGCCGTATCCAACCCGTCCGAATCCACCAGCGCCGAGTACAGAAAACGGACCAGCACTTCCTGGTCCACCGTCCGGTCGAACCCGGCCGGCAACGGCACCGGCGGACCGCCGAACAGCTCCGGCAGCAGCGGACGCAACGCCGTCTCCGCCTCTACCCACCCCCGCCGAACATCCTCCGGCTGCGCCCCAACCGTGTTCTTCACATACGCGCGGCTGGTAAGCCCGCCGTGATGGCCATGCAACACCAACCCCAGCAGACCAGGCAGATCAGCACCACGGCGCTGCGCGAGTTGTACCGCCAGCGACTTGTGATCCCAGCCCACCCGGCCGCCCGTCACCTCCGCCCGCAGCAGACCCTCCTGCCAGGAACACGACCCTTTCCCTGCATCGTGACCCAAACCCAGGAACCGGCCCGCCGGCCCAGCCCCGAACACCCCCGCGAACCCCTCCGCCAGCGCAGCCGTCCCCTCAAGATGATCAGCAAGCCGATGGCGAACCCCCGACCCGTTCGCGCTATGCGCCCACACCACGCTCCCCCTTCCCGCGGCCCCCGTCGGCCACCTCACGCGAGCCGCCACCGGACCGCCCCGCCGACCGGATTCAACCCCTCGGGTCCGACAAAAAACGCCGCCGCACCCACACGACCGTCCGCATGACAAACTCGAACCCGTCCCTCACCCTCACTTCGGAACCCCA
>NZ_JAMQQF010000780.1 GCF_023716945.1 Frankia sp. AiPs1
GGGCCCGGCGGTCGCGGGCGGCGGCGGGGTGGCCGGCTTCGGATCCAGTGGGACAGCGCCGGCGAGGCGCAGACCGCCGAGGCTGTCGGGCAGTCGCCCGGGTCGTCCCGGGCCTCCCGCACCCCGCGGCGGTCCGGATGGGACTGGTGGCCTACGTTGCATGCCCCCATCGTGACATCCGGGTGGGGCGGACGGCCCTGCCGGCGGATGACTTTTCGGGGCCTGTTGTCCGCGCCGCCGTCCGGCGCCCCCGGTCAGCCGGCCGCATCGCCGGCTCCATCGCCGGTCTGGTCCTGCGCGGCGTCCCCCGCGGGGCCCGCCGCGAGCAGCCGGTCGATGCTCGCCACCTTTTCGTGCAGGGCGTCGCTGACGCCGGGGCGCAGGTCCGCCTTGAGCACGAGGCTGACCCGACCGGCGCGGGCGCCCACGGCCAGGGTGGCCCTGCGCACGACGTCCATCACCTCATCCCACTCGCCCTCGATCGTGGTGAACATGGCGTTGGTCTCGTGCGGCAGGCCGCTCGCGCGGACGATGCGGACCGCCTCGGCGACCAGCTCGGCGACACCCTCGCCGGTTCCGATGGGCGTGACACTGAAGGCAACCAGCATGCGATCAGACCTACCACGCCGACGCCGCGCCCACCATCGCTCCGACGCAGTGCCACGCGCCTGCTACGTTGACAAAACGGATGGGTCGGTAAGCTAGCGACTTGTCACGAAAAGTTGCACGATCGACCCCCAAGTGGGCGGTTACGCAAACCCGGGACAACGGGCTCTGACGGCACGCCCTACCATTGCCCGCCGTGGGGTGGAAGAAGACGGATGACGAGGCGTAGGTGGGGCCACGCACGCTGCTCGACGCGCTGACGGACCTGGCTGTGGTCGTCGGTGGGGACGGCCATGTCACCGACATGGGCGCCGCCGCTCGCGCCTTCCTCGGTGACCGGATCCCCCGCGAGCCGCAGCTGCTGGACCTGATCGAGGTGGTCGACCCGGCGTTCCGCGTCGCGCTCGGCGAGGCCGTGACGGCCGCGCTGGCGCAGTCCGGGCAATGGCGCGGCTCCGTGGGTCTGGTCGACCCCGCCGGGACGACCGTGCCGCACCACGTGACCATCCGGCGCGATCCGGACGGCGGCCTGGTCCTGCTCGCCCGCGACACGACCGACCAGCGTGCCCGCGAGATCGCCGAGAACGACTCCCGGGCCAAGGACGAGCTGATCGCCCGCCTCGGCCATGAGCTGCGCACCCCGCTCAACGCGATGCTCGGCTTCGCCCAGCTCCTCGAGCTGGAGCCGCTCACCCCCGACCTGCACGACGACGTCGAGCGGATCATCACCGGCGGCCGCCACATGCAGGCCCTCATCGACGATGTGCTGGACCTGGCCCGGCTGCGCGCGGGTCGCGGCGACATCAACAAGGGCCCGGTCAACGTCCTCGACATCGTCCAGGGCGTGGTGGAGCTGGTCGAGCCGCTCGCCGCGCAGCGCAGTATCCGCCGCGTGATCGACCCCGCCGTGCCGCTCATCGCCGACGCGGACCGTCGCCGGTTGTGGCAGGTGCTGCTCAACCTCGTCGGCAACGCTCTGAAATACGGTCGCGAGGGCGGCAGCGTGCGGGTCGGCATCGTGCCGATCACCGGCTCCCGGATCCGCATCGAGGTCGAGGACGACGGTGCGGGCCTGTCCCCGCGGGCGATCGACCGGTTGTTCCGACCCTTCGAACGGCTGGGCGCCGAACGCAGCGGGATCGAGGGCAGCGGGCTGGGACTCGCCCTCTCCCACGCCCTGGTCACCGCGATGGGTGGGGTGCTGACGGTCGCCAGCCGCTTCGGCGTCGGCAGCGTGTTCGCCATCGTTCTCGACGCCGTCGACATGCGCTTCGAGGACCCCGACTCCGACGACGACGGCTTCGGCGATCAGTTCGGCGGTTATGGCTACCGCGAGACGAGCTACGGACGCGCGGGGTACGGCGAGAACGGCCGCGGGCGCGCCGGGTACGGCGAGCCGGGCCACGGCGACTCCGCCTACGGCGACGCCCGCAATGGACGGGCTCGCCATGCCGGCACCGCCGAAGGTGCCCACGGCGGCGGGCGGCACGCGGGCGTCTCCGTCAGCGGCGGTGGCGGCGGGGCGGGCG
>NZ_JAMQQF010000781.1 GCF_023716945.1 Frankia sp. AiPs1
GCCGAGGTCGCCGCCTCGGCGCAGCGGCTGCTCGACGCGCTTCCGGCCCGCCGTCAACCGCCCTCGACGGTGCCACCGCTGCGGCGGCCGGAAGTACGCGCCAGAGCCGGGCTGGCGCCAGCAGCCGACGGCTAGTCGGCTAGCGGCGCTGGGTCTCGGCCCGCGAACGTCGCCGCCGGCTGCCGGAGTCGACGAGCCGGTCCGGCGCTTTACCGGCAAGTGCATCGGCGCGATCGGTGGCCACGCTGTCGGCGATCAGTTCCCGCGTCCGGTCCTGCTCCTGGTCGTCAAGGCCGTGCAACAAGCTGTCGAACATGCTCACGTGGTCACTCCACCTGGTTGGCTCCGCGGCGTTGCTGCCCTCGCTCTGGGCCCTTCCCGCTCTCGCGTGCATAAAGCACCGAATTTGCTCCGATCTGGTGCAGACCACGGACAAGCCCCTGGCCTGCACGTTTGTCCGGCTCACGGCGGCAGGACGGCGATGGGGGCGCGTGTGCGCGGACGCGGTGGCGGGCACAGACCCCTCGCGGGGAGGTGATGCGGATGACGGTGCGCGCGGCCACGCTGCTCGGGCCGACGGCCGACGTCCCCACACCGTCGGCGGCGGTGGTCGAGCTGCTCGGTGTACTACGCCGGTATCTCGACATGGATGCGGCGTGGCTCGGCCGGATCGAGGGCGACGTGCTCGTCCTCCAGGTCCTCAGCGGCGACGGCGGATCCTTCCACCTCACCCAGGGCTCCACCGTGCGCCGACAGACCGGCCTGTACCCCGAGGTCCTCAGCGGCCGGCTGCCGGCGCTCATCCCCGACACCCTCGCCGACCCCCGCACCGCCGACTCGCCCGTCGCCCACGAGCTGGACATCCGCTCCTACGCTGCCGTGCCGGTCATGGACGGCGACGACGCGCTCTACGGTCTGCTCGGCTGCATCGCCCACCGGCCCCATCACGAGCTGCGTGAACGCGACGCCCGGTTCCTGCAGATGCTCGCCGAGATCCTGCGCGACTCCGTCACCGACCTGCACCGGATGTGGCAGGCGCGCAGCCAGGTGTGGCTGGATGTCAGCCGCCTGATCGACCGGGGCGGCCCGGCGCTCGCCTTCCAGCCGGTGTTCGACCTGGAGCGGGGGCGGATCATCGGGGTGGAGGCGTTGTCCCGGTTTCCGGACCCCTCCCGCAGCACGGCGCAGTGGTTCGCGGCGGCCGGCGCGGTCGGGCTGACCGTCGAGCTGGAGCTCGCCGCGGTGCGCCGGGCGCTGAGCACACTGCCCCGGATCCCAGCGCACATCGGCCTCGCCGTCAACGCCTCCGCGACCACCCTGTCGGCCGGCCTGGTGGAGATGATCGCCGGGACCGACGCGGAGCGCCTCCTGGTGGAGATCACCGAGCACGAGCGGATCGCCGACGCCCCCGAGGTCACCAGCGCCCTGGACCGGCTACGCCGGCTCGGGGTCCGGTTCGCCGCCGACGACGTCGGCGCCGGCTATGCCGGGCTGGAGCAGCTTGTTCGACTCCGCCCGGAGATCATCAAAATGGACTGCAGCCTGACCCAGGGCATCGACACCGACCCGGCGCGCCGCGCGGTCGCGACGGGGCTGGTGCACGTCGCCGAGGAGATCGGCGGCGGCGTGGTCGCCGAGGGCATCGAGACAGCCGGCGAGCTGCGCACCACCCGCGAGACCGGGATCCCCTACGGGCAGGGCTTCCTGCTCGGCTCCCCCACCGGTGTGCTGCGCGACGCCTGCGCCGCGGCCGGCGCGTGAGTCGGCCGGTGCGCACCACGGACTCCGCGAACGGGGACGCCGCACAGGGCAGCGCCGCGCAGGCCGACACCGTGCAGGGCAACGCCGTGCAGGCCGACTCCGCGCAGGCCGACTCCGTGCAGGCCGACCCCGCGCAGGCCGACACCGTGCAGGGGGACACCATGCAGGGGTGTGCGGGGCCGCGGGAAGGCCGGTAGGCCGTCGCCCGGCGCGGGGGATCCGCCGCCGCGGGCCGCGGTGGCCCGATCGGGGCGGCTGGCACCGGCCTCGATGTACAGCCGGACCAGGCCGGTGCGCTTGGACGACTTCGGCGCGCTACTCGCCAGCAACCGGCGGCGCGCGCCGCGCTGCGGCGG
>NZ_JAMQQF010000782.1 GCF_023716945.1 Frankia sp. AiPs1
CCCCTGGGCGTCGCCGCCACCGGGGGCGAGGTCGGTGTGGGCGCGGGCGCGCTCACCGCCGGGTTCGGCCTCGCGATGATCGTCGCCGGCTGGACGGTCGCCGACCTGCGTGACCTGCCGACCGACCGGGTCTGCGGGCGACGGACGCCGGCGCTGGCCGCCGGCGTGCACCTGCGCCGACCCCGCGGTTTCGTCTTCTCCCGGCGGTATGTCGCGATCGTGCTCACCGCGCAGGTCGGGATCGTCGCCGTCGTGTCCCTGGCGAGCGGGCTCGCCCTCGCCGACGCCGACGGTGCCGCCGCCGGGCTGCTGGCCGTGCCCCGAGGACCGGCCGCGCTCGCCCCGTTGACGCTCGCCCCGTTGACGCCCGGCCCGTTGACGCCCGGCCCGGTGATGGCCGGCCCGCCCGCCGGCCAGATCTCCCTGGCCGGACGAGGGCTCGCCGCGGCCGCGGCCGTCCTCGCCGCGCTGATCGCCACCGCCGGGCTGATCCGGCTGATCCGGTCGGGTGCCCCAGGCCTCGACCCGATCCGGTCACCTCGTCCCCGAGGCGGCGGCTTCGTCCTGGCGAACCTGCTCGCCTGCCAGTTGGCGAGCATCGCCTGGCTGCTGACCGGGCCGACCGGGCTGCCGTTGTGGGCCCTGCTATCCGCCCTCGGTGGCTGGGCCGTCGGCCCGCCGTTGCGGCTGCTGGGCGGGTCGTCGCCTCAGGACGATGGCGAGCGGCCGACGAGCCGGTGAAGCCGCCGCGTGGTCCGGTGCTCCGGGCCGAGCACCCGCAGGCTGCGCCGGTAGGCGTCCGCCACGTCGGCGCCCAGCGCGGCGAGCCGGCCGAGCTCGTGGACGATCTCGCCGCGCAGGCAGACCGCCGCCAGCGTGCGGGGATGGTCGGGGCCCAGGACGCGCCGGCAGACCGCCACCAGCTCGGCGGCCGTCCCCGCGGCCCGGGCGTGCTCGCCGCGACGGTGGTCGAGTCGAGCCAGGTGGTAGCGGGTCACCAGGGTCGCCGGATGCTCGGGCCCGAGCGTGTCGACCCGGTCGGTCCACACGGCGCCCAGCATGCGTTCCGCCGCGGTCCACTGCCGCTGCTCGACGAGCATGTCAGCGACGTTGTTACGGGTGGTGAGGGTGTCGCGGTGACGGTGGCCGAGGACTCGTTCCCGGCTGGTGAGCGTCCGGGTGAGCCAGGCGAGCGCCTCCGGGTGACGGCCCGACTCGCGCAGGGTGCGGCCGAGGTAGTGCTGCGTCGTCAGGGTGTCGGGATGGTCCGCGCCGAGGACCCGGGCCCGGTCGTCGAGGACGGCCCGCAGGCCCTCCTCCGCGTCGCCGGGCCGGCCCTGCGCGGCGCGTACCCGGTACAGGTCATGGGCTGCGGACAGCACGTCGGCGTGATCGTCGCCGAACAGTCGCCGGCCGGTGAGCAGTACGCCCTCGTAGGCCTCGGCGGCCTCGGCGAGGCGTCCCGTCGCGCGCAGGAAGCGGGCGGCGAGAGTCGCGGGTACCAGCAGCTCCGGCGGTAACCGTCCCTCGGTCAGCGCCGGCAGCCCCCACCGGCGCCGAGCACGCAGCATCGTCAGGCCCGCGTCCGCGTGGCCGGCGAGCGTCGTCCAGTGCGGCCAGGTGCCGGGGTCGCGCGGGTCGAGCCGACGGGCGGCGTGGACCAGCAGCGCGGTGATCGTCTCCAGGTAGTCCTCGACCCGACCGGAGACGTGCGCGGCGCGGCCGAAGCTGTCCCGCACCAGGGGATGCAGCCAGATCAGGTGCGCAGCGATCGGGCCGGCCGGGCTGGTCGGAGCGAGTGGGCTGGTCGGGGCGGCCGGGCTGGTGGGGGCGGCCGGGCTGGTCGGGTCGAAAGTGTGCTCGATCAGCCCCTGGCCGGCGAGGGCCCGGACCAACCCCCACAGCTCGGTCGCCGACAGGTCGCCGAACAGGGGCGAGGCGGTGAGCACCTCGGCGTTGAGGAGCACGTCGACGGGAATCGGATCGCCGCCGAGGCAGGCGAGCAGGGTCAGCAGCGGCCGGGCCCGGACCTGCCCGCGCAGGGCGAGCAGGTTCAGCGAGAGCTCCCAGGTCGGCCCGACGAGCGTGCGTTCCCGGCGGCGCGCGGGCGATCCCGC
>NZ_JAMQQF010000783.1 GCF_023716945.1 Frankia sp. AiPs1
GGCCGGGTGCGATCCCGCGCCGGCCCCCAGGACGGCCGGCGCCAGCATGGTCATCCGCTCGGGGACGGTCGCCACCTGGGAGTCCGGCGCGGTGAGGGCGACCCGGACATGGTGGCGGCCGCCCTCGCCGTAGAACGTCCCGGGCGCGACGAGCACGCCGACCCCGGCGAGGGCGTCGACCGTCGCCCACGCGTCCTCGCCGCGGGTGGCCCACAGGTACAGGCCGGCCTCGCTGTGGTCGATGGTGAATCCGGCGACCGCGAGCGCCGCCGCGAGGACCGCCCGCCGGTTGGCGTAGCGGGCCCGCTGGTCGGCGACGTGGATGTCGTCGGCGTAGGCGGCGGTCATCGCCGCCGCCACCGGGGTCGGCATCATGAACCCGGCGTGCTTGCGGACCCCGGTCAGCCCCTCGACGAGCTGCGGGTCGCCGGTGACGAAACCGGCCCGGTAGCCCGCGAGGTTCGACCGCTTGGACAGGGAGTGCACCGCAAGCAGGCCCTCGTGGGAACCCCCGCAGACGTCCGGATGCAGCACGGAGACCGGCCGGCTCTCCCAGCCCAGTTCGATGTAGCACTCGTCGCTGGCGACGATCACGCCCCGCTCGCGGGCCCAGGTGACGACCGCTCGCATCTCGTCGACGGTCAGCACCCGCCCCGTCGGGTTGGCGGGCGAGTTCAGCCAGACGAGCGTCACCCCGTCCGCGGGGCCGACGACCGGCTCGCAGCGAGCAAGCAGAGCACCGACCTCATAGGTCGGGTATGCCGGCGTCGGCACCCAGACCCGGTCTCCTGGTTCGAGCCCGAGCTGCCCCGGGAGCTGGGCGACCAGCTCCTTGGTACCGAGCACCGGCAGGACGGCACCCGGATCCACGAGGACGCCGAGCCGGCGGGCCAACCAGCCCGCCGCCGACTCCCGAAGATCCGGGGTGCCGACCGTCAGCGGATAGCCCGGAGCATCCGCTGCACCGGCCAGCGCCTGTTGGACGACGGCCGGGGTGGAGTCGACCGGAGTTCCCACCGAGAGGTCGACGAGCCCGTAGGGGTGCGTGCGGGCCTTCTCCTTGTAGGAGACGAGCTGATCCCAGGGGAAGTCGGGCAGCCGCACGCGGGAACGGGCTGGTGACCGCAGGACTCCGGAGGTGTTGCCCGACCTCCCAGAGCGGCTCAGGACTCGCCCTGGGGGGCCAGCGCGGCAACCGCCGGCGGGTCGAAGTCCAGCGCCCCGACCTTCGACGCACCGCCCGGCGAACCGAGCTCCTCGAAGAAGTTGGCGTTGGTGTCCGTGTACCCCTTCCACTGATCGGGCACGTCGTCCTCGTAGTAGATGGCCTCCACGGGGCAGACCGGCTCACATGCTCCGCAGTCGACGCACTCGTCGGGCTGGATGTAGAGCATCCGTCCACCCTCGTAGATGCAGTCGACCGGGCACTCCTCGATACAGGCCCTGTCCTTGACATCGACGCAGGGCTCCGCGATGACGTAGGTCACCGGTTGTTCCTCCTCGGGCTCGCGGGCGACTGAGTCCTTAGTATCGACATGGACAGTTCCGTGTCGACAACAAGGGCGTGCGCTGGTGGTGTATGTCGTCCGCATCACTCAGGCCGACATCGGCGCGCGAGTCATGATCCGCAGGCGCATCCCGGGTCCGATACCTCTCAGTGACGTCCTCGGGACACTACGATCATGGTCATCGCACGTGCTGACGGTCGAAACGGCGGAGGGCACGCGCGTCCAGGTTACCGAGGATGACGTGGTCGCGGCACGCGTCATACCCCCTCGACCCCCCGCGCGGCGATCACCCGCCGATTCCGCCACGCAGGTCACGACCGCGGCAGGTCGTTTCGGCGCCGATGCGGACATACCGGCTCCGGGCACCATCGTCCGAACCCGGCCGGTCCGGGGAGCGACAATTCCAGACATGACGGAACAGGGCACTGCGCCGAACCCGGCTCCGGGGCCGGCGACCGGGGCTGCCGGCGATCGGGCGAGCTCCCCGGGCGACGCGGGCGACGCGACCGACGCGGGCGACGCGGGCGGGACGGAACGCCGATGAGCGCCCGCAGCCGCAGCCGGTTCGCCGAGGTCGTCCGGCGCGAGCCCGTCGACCTGGCC
>NZ_JAMQQF010000784.1 GCF_023716945.1 Frankia sp. AiPs1
GGCCGGGGGTGCGCCGGCCCGCGGGGTGCGCCGGCGGGGTGCGCCGGGCGGGATCAGGCGTTGGTGGCCGTCTTGAGGCCGTGCTCGGTGCAGCGCGCCGACCAGCCCGCGGGGGTCACCTGCACCACCATCCGCCGCCGGCAGACCCGACAGTAACGCGGGGGTTCGAGCTCACGGGCCTGCGCGCACGCCTCATGACTGCCCACACTGGCCAACTGACCGCAACGGTCACAGAACGAAGCGTCCACGAACGTCAGCTTAGGGCATGGCGCGACGCAGCCCGTTGCCGACAGCAGAGCCGACCGACAGCGGCTCCCCGCGGGCCCGACGAACACGCCGGGCGCCGGGTGGACCGGCTCGCCGATGGTCCGGGCCGGAAAAGCCCGGGGCGGGGTAGTCCCAGACGGGACGGTCCGAGCCGAGATGGTCCGGCCCAGGTACCTACACCCCGGGTGAAACCGCGCGGGACTCAGCCCACGGCGACCGGGTCGACCACGGCGATCAGGTCGCCGTCCTGGACGACGTCGCCCTCCTGAACCGCGATCCGGGCGACCGTGCCGCCATCCTCGCTGATCACCGGGATCTCCATCTTCATGGAGTCGAGGATGACGAGGGCGTCACCGGCGGCCACCGGGTCACCCACACCGACGACGACCTTCCAGACGTTGGCCACCATCTCCGCGCGGACTTCCTCGGCCATCGGGCTCCCTTCAGCGGCGAGTCGAACCTGGCAAGAGCCTAGTGCCATCGGTCACCCGGACCAACTGCCCTCCGCCCACAGGTGTGTTCGCACCGCAGCACAGAGGCGACTCGACCGCCCGGTGTTGGGACTGTCCGTCGTAACCCCGCAGACTACGGATGTGCTCGTACTTCTCGTGCTGACCCTGGTATGCGGGCTGGGCGTCGGCCTCGCCCGCGGCGGAACCCTCGGCGCCCTCGCCCGCGTCCACGTCCTGCGCCCGTGGTTGTTCGCCGCGGTGGTCCTGGTACTGGCGGTGGGCGGGCTCGTCCCGGCGCTGCACAGCCCCGCCTGGATCGTGGCGGCCGTGCTTGCCGCGTTGTTCGCCGGCATGAACAACCGACTGCCCGGACTCGGGCTGCTGGTAACCGGCATCATCGCCAACGCCGCCGTCATCACGGCGAACGGCGGGCAGATGCCGGTGTCGTTGTGGGGCGCGGACCATGCCGGCGTCCCGATCGACGACATCCTCAGCTCGGCGTTCCACACCCCTGCCGGGGACGGCACGAGCCTGCGGTTGCTCAGTGACATCATCGCGCTGCCCTTCCCGGGTGCGCCGGCGGTGGTGAGCATCGGCGACGTGGCGATGGCCGCGGCACTCGGGCTGTTCGGTGCCGTGACCCCGGTGCGAGCCTGGCGCACGCTGCGAGCCCGACGCCAGGCGGCGCTGGCCGGCGCACCGCCGGCGGGCTACGGCGGCTCGGGCGGGTTGATCGGCTCCGACGACCACTTCGACCAGGACGATCGCTTCGACCACGACGATCGCCTCGGTCAGGACGATCGCCTCGGTCAGGACGACCACCGCGCCCGCGGCGACCACGCCGGCTGGGATGAGCCCGATGTTGATCCCCACGCGGACGACGTGTTCGACGGCGGCTCACGCAGCGGCGCCGGGGGGATCCCCGAGGACGGGTCCGTCGGGACCGTCCGCCTGGTCGGGCAGGTCGGCGACGGCGGGGGCGGCGGGGGCGGCGCCCACCTCGGGGGCGGCGAACGAGACGTGGACGGCGAACGAGACGCGGACGGGACCACGAACGGCGACGCGGGCGGTGGCGGTAGGGGTGGGGATGGGGGCCCCACGGGCAGGTCTGTCACCACCCGCCGGCCCGGGCTGGCACGATGACTCCACATCCGATTGACGGAGGGGAGGACGCCATGGCGAAGAAGAAGCGCAAGCGGCGCGCGCGGGCCAAGAGCAAGGCCAACCACGGCAAGCGCCCGAACACATGAGCAACCCAGGGCGCCGGAGCAGCCTGATCGCCGGAGCAACGCCGGACACCGGAGCAACCCCGGCCACCGGAGCTATCCCGGCCCTCGGCGCTATGCCGGACACCTGACCAGCTCGGCGGGCCGTGCG
>NZ_JAMQQF010000785.1 GCF_023716945.1 Frankia sp. AiPs1
GGCCAGGCGGCGGGCGGTGTGCGCGCCGAGGGCGCCGGTGCCGCCGGTGATCAGCACGGTCCCGTCCGGACGCCATCCGCCCACCGGTGCGGGGTCCGCCTCGGGGATGTGCAGCAGGCGGGGCACCCGCAGGCCCTGCGGGCGGGGAGCGAACTGGTCCTCGCCGCCGGGGGCGGTCAGCGCGGTGCCGAACCACAGCAGGGTCTGGTCGTCCAGGCTGGTGGGCAGGTCGATGAGGCCGCCCCAGACCCGCGGCTGCTCCAGCGCGAGGGTCCGGCCCAGACCCCAGATCATCGCCTGCTCCGGCTGGGTGACGGGGTCCTCGGCGCCCGTCGTGACCGCACCGCGGGTGACGGCCCACAGCGGCGCGCCGACCCGCAGGTCGCCCAGCGCCTGGACACCGGTGACCGTGAGGGCGAGTCCGGTGGTGAGATGCGGATGGTCCGAGTGGGGGGTGCCGTCGAGGGCGAGCAGGGACACGACCCCGCCGACATGATCGCCGCCTGGTGCGGTCCCGGTGGGCGCTGCCGCGCCACCGAGACCCGCCTCTGCCAGCCGCGAGGCGATCGCGCCCCGGTCGGCCCGGGCCAGTCGGATCGCCAGCGGCGTGCCGCCCAGGCGCTCGATCATCCAGGTGACGCGGACGAGCAGCTCCTCGTCCACTCCGTTCGGCGGGACGAGCACGGGCCACCGGCCACCCAGCGGCGGGGGGGTGCTGGCCTGCGCGGCGATGGCCGCGGTGAGGTCGGCGTCGGCCATCGGTTGCCAGCCGGTGCGGTACCGCCAGGTGCGGGGATCGCTGGCCGGGGCTCCGACCCCGGCCAGCGCCGACTCGCCGAGGCCGGTGACCTCGGGGCGGCCCGTTCGCGCCATGCCCGCCGCGGTGTCGACGTCCTGGGCAGTGGTGGCCGGGGCAGGGGCGGCCTGGCGGGGGGCCGGGATGGCGACGCGGTCGCCCGCGAGCCAGTAGCGCCGGCGCTGGAAGGCGTAGGTGGGCAGGTCGACCACGGAGCCGGCGCGGCCGATGACAGCCCGCCAGTCCACGTCGACGCCGTGGGTGTCGAGGGCGGCGAGGGCGGCGAGCAGCGTGTCGGCCTCCGGCCGCCCGGCGCGGGTCGAGGCGACCGCGATCGGCGCCGCGACGTCCGCCGGCAGGCAACCGGGCAGCAGCGCGGTGAGGACCGCATCGGGGCCGAGCTCGAGGAAGGCGCTGGCACCCTCGGCGTGCAGGCGGCGGGCGGCGTCGAGGAAACGCACCGCGCCGCGCGCGTGGCGGGCCCAGTAGTCGGGGGTGCACAGCTCCGCACCGGTCGGTTCGCCGGTGAGGGTGGACACGATCGGGATCGCCGGTGCGTGGTGGGTGACCTGCCCGGCGACGGCCCGGAACTCGTCGAGCATGCCCGCCATGTGCGGGGAGTGGAAGGCGTGGCTGACGGTCAGGCGCCTCGTCGCGTGGCCGCGGGCGGCCCAGTCCGCGGCGATCCGCTCCGCGACGTCGGCGTCCCCGGCGATCACCGTCGCCTCGGGACCGTTGACGGCGGCGATCTCCACCCGCCCCTGCTGGCCGGTCAGCGACGCCGCAACCTCGCCGGCACCCGCCCGGATCGCGATCATCGCACCGCCGGCGCGGCAGGACTGCATGAGCCGGCCGCGGGCGGCGACCAGCGTCACCGCGTCGTCCAGCGACCACACCCCCGCGACGTGGGCGGCGGTCAGCTCACCGATCGAGTGCCCGGCGAGCAGTGCCGGGGTCACCCCCCAGGAGGTGACCAGCCGGTACAGCGCCGTACCGAAGGCGAACAGCGCCGGCTGGGTGTACTCGGTGCGGTGCAGCAGTGCCGCGTCGGACGTGCCCGCAGCGGCGAACATGACCTCCCGCAACGGCCGGTCGAGATGGTCTGCGAACCGTTCGCAGATCTCGTCAAGGTCGTCGGCGAACGCGGGGACGGCGTCGTAAAGGTCCCGGCCCATCCCGTTGCGCTGGCTGCCCTGCCCGGTGAACAGCAACGCGGTCCGGCCCGGCGGGGCCGCGGGGACCGCGCCGAGGACGAGCCCGGCCGCCGGTCGGCCCGCCGCGAGCGCGGAC
>NZ_JAMQQF010000786.1 GCF_023716945.1 Frankia sp. AiPs1
CCGCGGCGGCGAGCTCGCCGGACACCGCGCGCGGCGCGCCGATCCCGTCGGCGAGTGCCACCCGGCTGCCCGGCTCGACGAGTTCCGCCAGCTTCCCGCTCTCGACACTCACGCCAGCACCCTCGATGTCGAATCAGTCAGCTCAGGTGGACAGGTCAACTCAGGTGGACAGGATGGTGACGGCGGCGGTGCCGGGGGCGCCGTAGAGGTGGGCGTAGCCGACCCGCGGGGTGCCGGCGACCTGGCGGTCCCCGGCGCGACCGCGAAGCTGGGTGACCAACTCGTGGATCTGGCGCAGCCCGGAGGCGCCGACCGGCTCACCGTTGGCGAGCAGGCCGCCGTCGGTGTTGACCGGCAGCTTCCCGCCGATCTCGGTGGCGCCCTCGGCGAGCAGCGTCTCCTGCTCGCCGTCCTTGCAGAAGCCGTTCTCGGCCAGGTGGATGACCTCGGAGCCGGCGTCGGTGTCCTGGAGCTGGGCGACGTCGACGTCCTCGGGACCGATACCGGCCTGCTCGTAGGCGGCCTGCGAGGCGAACACGGTGGGGCTCGGGGCGGTCTCGAGCGGCAGCGACGGGCTGAGCAGCTCGAAGGCGCCCTCGCGGCGGGAGAACAGGGTGCTCGCGCGCAGGTAGATCGGCTTGTCGGTGTACTTCGACGCCAGGTCCGCGCGGGCGAGCACCACCGCGGCGGCGCCCTCGTCCGGCGAGCAGTACATGTACTGGGTCAGCGGGTAGTTCAGGTACTGCGACTCGAGGATCTGCTCCTCGGTCATCGGGGTGCGCCGCCAGGCCCGCGGGTTCGCCGCGCCGTTGCGGAACGCCTTCGCCGCCGTCCGGGCCAGCGTCACCGGGGTGATGCCGAAGTCGTGCATGTAACGGTTGATCTTCATGCCGAAGAAGTGCGTGGTGAGGAACAGGCCGGCCTCGCCGTACCAGCCGGGCAGGCCGGACACCGACGGGTGGTCGGAGAACGCGCCGCGGGGATGCTTGTCCAGGCCGATCGCGATCGCGATGTCGGCGTCGCCGAGGCGGATGGCGTTCGCCGCCATCGCCAGCGACGTCGCGCCGGTCGCGCAGCCGGTGAACACCGCGCGGCCCGGCACGCCGGTCAGGCCGAGCAGCCCGACGATCGCCTCGGGGTTCTTGACCTCCATGCTGCCGGCGTAGAGCGCCTGGATGGCCGACCACTCGACGCCGGCGTCGGCGAGGGCCTCGATGACGGCGTCCTCGCCCATCTCCAACGCCGACTTGCCGGGGTAACGCCCGAACGGGTGCAGGCCCGTGCCGATGATCGCAACGTCACTCGGAGCCATCGCCGTGTCCCTCCTCGGCCCCGACCGGGGCGAACGCGTAGATCATGGTCTGGTTGCCGTCGGCGTCGGTGCCGAACGGGACGATGCGCAGCTCCATCTCCTGGCCGATGTGCAGCTTGTCGGGGTCGGCCTCGGTGAGCCGGGCCTCGACCCGCAGCGCGCCGGGCAGCTCGACGTAGCCGACCGCGAACGGCTCGAACGTCTTCGGCGTGTCGTCACCGGCGTACGGCGGGGACGGCGGGCGGAACCGCTGGCCGGTGAACGTCCACAGGGTGCCGCGGCGCGGCAGCTCCACCCGCTCCAGCTCCTCGTTGACGCCGCCGACCAGCTTGTGGCTGCGGTACGGGAAGACGACCTTGCCGTCCGACGACCGGCCGCCGATCAGGGCGGGTTCCTCCGCCGGCCAGGTGAAAAGATTCTCGGCCAGGGGTACCTGCTGTGCCATTCCCACTCTCCTTCGAGCCAGTCAAGCCGTCGAGTTCGTCAGGCGGACGCGCCGGTGACCAGTGACCACAGCGGTTCGTCCGAACCGGTGCGGACCACCTCGTCGCCGAGGAGGCGCTCCCAGCGCCGCTGGGTGCCCTCGTCGTCGCGCCACGACCACAGCCGGCGGGTCACCAGGTGCAGCGGGTACTCCTGGGTGATGCCGATCGCGCCGTGCAGCTGATGGGTGTCGGTGGCCACCGTCCCGGCGGTCCGGGCGGCCACCGCGCGCGCCGCCGCCGCCGTGCCGGATCCCGGGCGGGTCACGGCGACGGTGAGCGCCGCGT
>NZ_JAMQQF010000787.1 GCF_023716945.1 Frankia sp. AiPs1
GGGTGCGGGCGCGGGTCAGCCAGTTCCCTGACCGACGCCGGCGGCCCCCGCCCGGCTTCGTGGCGGCCCGGGCGCGGGTCAGGGAATTCCCTGACCGACGCCGGCGGCCCCCCACCCGGCCTCGCGGCGGCGCCGGGCGGGGGTCAGGGAATTCCCCCGGTTCGATCCGGCGGCTGACCGTTCCGTTTTTCGCCAGCGCCGCGCGGGGGTGTGGTGACGCCCGTCCATCGTTGCGCGCGCGGTGTCGATAAGGGCCAGAGCGCTGCCCGTCCGGTCCCGGAACGACGCTTTCCCGCGGTTCGCGGAACCGGCGGGGACCCCGATTCCGGCCGCCCCGGGGTGGCTCGCTGGATCACCTGCGCAGCGTCACCCGAGGCGGGCGGCCGTATACGGCGGGTCGCGGCGCGGCCGGACAACTGTCACGGCGGCGTGGGCCGAGGGGCGCGGCACCCGGACGCTGTCACGAAAAGTGAGCCTGGGGACACATCTTGCTGAGGGGTGGGCGCTTTCCGGTGGCGTGTCCGAGCGTTGGGTTCGGGGTGGTTGCCGACCCTGCTGGTATGTCCATTATGGTCTTCGACAGCACTTCTGTTCCGACCCTTCCCAGGTGTCTGGAATACGAAGTGCTGGTTACGTGCCACGCGAACAGCGATACCCGTCGAACCGATGCGCCTAGTCCTGCCCCCGGTTCGGCGGCCCCTCCGAGTATGTCGGGGCAGGCGCGGGGGACCCATGGTCCTGGAGGCGGCTGCTGCAGGCGGCGCTGTCTCCAGGGGTGGAGCCGATAGGTCCGCGCGGCCGGCACCGGGCTCCCCGGCCCGACTCCCGGCAGCTCACCTCGTAGGCGCACGGGAAGGACACACCTTGCCCCGTCGTGGTATGGCCTGGCTACCGGAGGACTGGGAACAGTTCGTCCGCAGCCGCCAGCGGCCGCCGGCGCCCCGCACCCCCTCAGGCTCCGGCGCGGTCCGCCGCCGTACCACCCCCCCGCCTCGGCGGGCCGCCACCATCGCCGCGTTCACGACCGGGACGCTCGCCGCGTCGACGGCCGCCTTCGCCGCGACGGTGCCCGCCGGGACCGACGGCGCGGCCTCCCTGGACGCGGGATCACCGATCCACGAGGCCGCCGTGATCGGTGGGCACGGGGCCGTCGGCGACCTGACCGGGGCGCGCACTCTCGCGCCGCTGGCCACCGCGATCGCCGGCCACGACCCGGTCTTCACCAACGTCTCCATCACCGCGGACAAGTCGGCCGTCGCGCCGAACACTCCCGTCGTGCTGACGGTGCGGGCCACCGAGGCCGACAGCGGCGCCCCCCTGTCGGGTCAGGACGTCCGCATCGTGGTCGTGAACGGGCCGCAGTGGCAGACCTCGACGCGCCTGCACACCGACGCCAACGGGACCGCGCAGATCACCGCCCGGTTGCTGTCCACCACGACCATCACCGCCGTCTTCGACGGGTCGAACGCGCTGCGGCCCTCGCTCGCCGGTGCCGCCACCGTGACGATCAGCAGCCCGTCGCGCGGCGCGGCCGGCCTCGGCCGCTCCGGCTTCGGCTCCGGCGGCGGGTCGGTCATCGACCAGGCCATCCCCACGGTCATCCCGGGCAGCTCGATCGGTGAGAAGGCCGTCTACCTGGCCTCGCTGAACAAGGGCAAGCCGTACGTGTGGGGCGCCGAGGGGCCCTACTCCTTCGACTGCTCGGGTCTGGTCCAGTACGTGTTCAAGCAGCTCGGCCGGTCCCTGCCGCGCACCGCGCAGGGGCAGTACAACGTCTCGACCAAGGTGCCGCAGTCCGGCAAGCAGCCCGGTGACCTGATCTTCTACGGCACCCCGGGCAACATCTACCACGTCGGCATCTACGCCGGGAACGGCTACATGTGGGCCGCGCCGCAGACCGGCGGCGTCGTCTCCCTGCGTCCCATCTACAGCTCCACCTACAAGGTCGGCCGCATCCACTGACCGCGCCGGTAGCCGCTGACCGTGCCGGTGGCCGCCGCCTGCTCCGACGGCCGCCGGGTCCGACGGCCCGGCGGCGCCGGCCATCCGCTAGCGTCAGCCCTGTCCGGACTGCCGACC
>NZ_JAMQQF010000788.1 GCF_023716945.1 Frankia sp. AiPs1
GAGCGGCCCGTCGGTGGACGGCGGCTGGCGGCTGACCGGCACGGTCGGCCATGTCGTCGACGGCGCGAGCGCCGACGTCGTGTTCGTGGTCGCGGCGGCGCCGGGCGGGCCGAGCCTGTTCGGCGTCGAGGCGGACGCCGCCGGTCTCACCCGGACGGCCACCTCGACGATGGACGCCACCCGCCGGCAGTCGACCCTGACCTTCGACACGGCGCCGGCCCGGCTGGTCGGCGCCGAGGGAGGCGGGGCGGACGTGTGGTCCCGGGTGCGCGACGTCGCCGCGGCCCAGCTCGCCGCCGAGCAGGTCGGTGGCGCGCAACGGGTGCTCGACATGGCCGTGGAGTACGCGAAGCTACGGGTCCAGTTCGGTCGGCCGATCGGCGCCTTCCAGGCGATCAAGCACAGATGCGCCGACCTGCTGCTACGGGTGGAGTCGGCCCGGTCTGCCGCCTACCACGCCCTGTGGGCGGCGGCGGCCGACGGCGCGGCGGACCTCCCGATCGCGGCCCGGGTGGCGGGGGCCTACTGCTCGACGGCGTTCTACACCTGCGCCGAGGAGAACATCCTGATCCACGGCGGTATCGGCTACACGTGGGAGCACCCCGCGCACCTCTACCTCAAACGGGCCGCCGCCGACCGGGTCATGTTCGGCGACCCGGCTGCCCACCGCGCCGCCCTCGCCGACCTTCTCGGCGTCTGAGGACCGCCGACGCAATCCCGCAGCCGCCGTTCCGTCACCGCCGGGCGAGCTCGTCCGGGCGGTCGGCGCGAGGCACTCCCGTGGAGGTCAGCCCGCATGAACCCCACCCCCTCCGACCAGGCCGCAGGAGACGGTCCGTTAGCCGGGCTGTCGGTCGTGGACCTGTCGACGACGATGGCGGGCGCGTTCGCCACCCAGTTCCTCGCCGAGGCCGGCGCCGACATCGTGATGGTGGAACCACCCGGTGGGAGCCGCCTGCGGACGTACGCCGCATGGCCGGCGGTTGCCGGCGGCAAGCGCAGCCTCGTGCTCGACCCCCGCGACCCCGCGGAGCGGACCCTGCTCGACGGGCTGATCGCCGGGGCCGACGTGCTGGTCACGACCATGCGCCCGCGTACCGCCGAGCGGCTCGGCCTCACCGCGTCCCGGCTCGGCGCGCTCAACCCGCGGCTGGTCAGCGTGGCGATCACCGGCTGGGGCTCGACCGGGCCGTGGGCCGGGCTCAAGGGCTACGAGGGCATGGTCATGGCGAAGCTGGGCCTGTTCCACGCCAAGCGGGCGATGATCACCCGCCGCGGCCCGGCGTTCATCTCCGTCCCGTTCGCGACCTGGGGCGCGGCGCACTGCGCCCTGCAGGGCCTGCTCGGCGCGCTGCTCGAACGCGAGACCAGCGGCCTGGGCCAGCACGTCGAGGCCGACCTGGTGCGCGGCGTGCTGATGCTCGACACGTGGGGCTGGTTCCAGCGGCTCATCGGACTGCGCTGGCCGGACGCGTACACCACGGTCGACGCGACCACCGAGGCCGGCGAGCCGGTGGGCGGCCTGATCTACCCGCTGCTCGTCGGCCCGACGAAGGACGGCCACTGGCTGCAGTTCGCCCAGGTGCAACCGCGGCTGTTCGGCGCGATGCTGCACGAGTTCGGCATGATCGAGATGCTCGCCGACCCGAAGTGGCAGGGCTTCCCGTTCCTGGAGACGCAGGAGCTGCGTACCGAACTGTGGGAGTACATGCTGGGCAGGGTCGCGTCGCGCACCCTCGCCGAGTGGCACCACGTCTTCGCCACCAACCCCGACATCAACGCCGAGATCTTCCGGGTCGGCGCCGGCGCGCTCGATCACCCGCAGATCCGCCACGACGGCCGCGACGTCGTCGTCGAGGACCCGGAGCGCGGCCCGGTGCGCCGTCCCTCGTCCCTCGTCCACGTCGACGGCGGGCCGCTCGCCCCGCCGCGCCCCGCGCCGCGCCCCCACCCCCCCCCCCCCCCCCGGGGCCCGCCGCGCGGCCCCGCCCCCCCGCGGCCCGGGCGCCCCCCCCCCCCCCCCCGACTCGTGGCAGCGGGCGAGCGGTTCCGGCGGGGGTGGGTTCAGACCGGGGA
>NZ_JAMQQF010000789.1 GCF_023716945.1 Frankia sp. AiPs1
CCCGACCTGCCTGCCGGGCCGGGCGTCGGCGGCGCGCTGGACCGGGTGGTGCGGGCGGGCCTCGTCCGGGCCGGACCGGACGAGGAACGGTGCGACCTGTGCGCCGCCCCCCTGCCGAGCGACCACCGGCATCTGCTCGACGAGGCGGCCGACACGCTGCAGTGCCTGTGTCGGGCCTGCGCGCTGCTGTTCGACCGGGACGCCGCCGCGCGCGGCCACTACCGGCTCATCCCGCAGCGGCGGCTGCGCGTCGCCGACCTGGACCGGCTGACCGACCTGGACCGTGGCGGGTCCGATCCCCGCACGCTGGGTATCCCGGTCGGGTTGGCGTTCGTCATTCCCGGCGACGACGGCGAGGTGCAGGCCCGATACCCGAGCCCGATCGGCGCCACCCGCTGGGAGCTGGAGCCGGCCGCCTGGCGTCGGCTCGTCGCCAGGGCGCCGGTGCTGGCCGGGCTGACCCCCCGGGTCGAGGCGCTGCTGGCGAACACCGCGCGCCATCGCCGGGAGTTCTGGATCGTCCCGATCGACGACTGCTATCGGCTCGTGGCCATCGTCCGGCGCGAGTGGACGGGGTTGTCGGGGGGCAGCCGGGTCTGGCCCGCGGTCGACGATTTCTTCGCCGCGCTGCCCGAGCGTTCGCGCCGCGGCTCCCCGCTGGGCCGTGGCGGCAGGCCGGCTGCCGCGGGCGACTGACCAGGGCGGCCGACCGACAGCGCCGCGAGCCTAGGGAGGGAACACATCATGGCACCGATCCGAGTCGGCGAGCCGGACGTCCGTCCGGACGCGACCGCGCACGTGGCGGGGGTCCGCGAGGGCAACGCCGTCGGTTCCTACGAGATGGAGCCGGGTCATCACAGCGACGGCACCGCCGACGCCCGCCGCTCGACCGGCATCCGGCCGCAGGACCGCGACCCGATGTCGCCGAGCATGCCCAACCTGCCCCCGGGCTAGCCGGCGCGCACCGCAGCGCCGTCCCGGGGCCGTCCCAGGCCGTTTCGAGGAGGGAAGTCGATGAGCAACCGGAAGAAGTTCCTGGCCGCCGCCGGCGCCGGCGTGGCCGGCATGATGTGGCGGGAGTACCCGTCCATCGTCCGGTACCTGCGCATCAAGCGGATGTGACGGTGAGCAGCCCGACCCGGGCCGCCCCCGCCCCCGCCCCAGCGTCTGGTCCCACGTCTGGTCCCGCTTCCTGGGCGGCGACGCCCGTCGGCGGCGCTGCCGGGCAGTCCGCGTCCGTTGGCCCGCGGCGACGGCGGATCACCGTGCGTGGTCTGGTGCAGGGCGTCGGCTTCCGGCCCTTCGTCCACGCGGCCGCGACCGACCTGGCGTTGGCGGGCTGGGTGTGCAACGACAGCGACGGCGTGATCGTCGAGGTCGAGGGTCCACCCGGCGCGCTGGCGGAGTTCGGCCGGCGGCTGACCGCCGACGCCCCGCCGCTGGCCGTGATCGAGCAGGTCACGGCGACGGACCTGGCGCCCCGCGGCGACGCGGCGTTCACGATCGCCCATTCCCACGCGGGAGACGCCCCGCACACGATGGTGTCCCCGGACGTCGCGACCTGCCCGGACTGTCTGCGTGAACTCGCCGACCCGGCCGACCGCCGCCACCGCCACCCGTTCATCACCTGCACCAACTGCGGACCGCGATTCACGATCATCACCGGGCTGCCGTACGACCGGCCGGCGACGACGATGGCCGGGTTCCCGATGTGCCCCGCCTGCGCGCGGGAGTACCGCGACCCGCGGGATCGCCGCTTCCACGCGCAGCCGATCGCCTGCCCGGACTGCGGGCCCCGCCTGGAGTTCGTCGCGCCGACGGGACCGGCGGTCCTCGGCGAGGAGGCCCTGGCGGCGGCGGCCCGGCTGCTGACCGGCGGGGGCATCGTCGCGGTGAAGGGCATCGGCGGGTATCACCTGGCCTGCCTCGCCACCGACCAGGCGGCCGTGGCGACACTGCGGCGGCGCAAGCGGCGCGGCGACAAGCCGTTCGCCGTCATGGTCGCCGACCTCACCGCCGCTCGGCGCCTCGCCCACCTCGACCAGGCGCAGGCGGCGGTACTGGCC
>NZ_JAMQQF010000078.1 GCF_023716945.1 Frankia sp. AiPs1
CGCCGCCGCCGCGCCCGAGGCGGCCGCCACGCCGACCGCCCCCGCGACGACGGGCACCGCGGAGAAGGCGGAGGAATAGATCATGTTGATTCCCCGGAAGGTCGCGCACCGCAAGCAGCACCACCCCGGGCGGACCGGTGCGGCCAAGGGCGGAACCCGCGTCACATTTGGCGAGTACGGGATCCAGGCCCTGGAGTCGGCCTACGTGACGAACCGGCAGATCGAGTCGGCGCGTATCGCGATGACCCGCCACATCCGCCGTGGTGGCAAGGTGTGGATCAACATCTACCCGGACCGGCCGCTGACCAAGAAGCCCGCCGAGACCCGGATGGGTTCCGGCAAGGGCTCGCCCGAGTGGTGGGTCGCGAACGTCAAGCCGGGCCGGGTGTTGTTCGAGCTGTCCGGAGTCGCGGAGCCCGTGGCCAAGGAGGCGATGCGGCGCGCGATCCACAAGCTGCCGATGAAGTGCCGTTTCGTGGTTCGTGAAGGTGGTGCGTGATGGCTGTCGCTACCGCGGACGAGCTGCGGAGCCTGTCGGGCGACGAGCTCGTCGACAAGCTCCGGGAGGCCAAGGAGGAGCTGTTCAACCTCCGGTTCCAGGCGGCGACCGGGCAGCTTTCCAACAACCGGCGGCTGCGGGCCGTTCGGCGTGACATCGCCAAGATCTACACGGTGATGCGCGAACGGGAGCTGGGTATATCCGGCGATCCGGCGCTGGTCGCCGGCACGGCGGACGATGACGCGACGCAGTCGGAACGGGCGTGAGGGCAGTGGCAGACGAGACGGCCTCCCAGGAGGCCTCGCAGAACACCGAGGTGGCGGTCACGGACCGCGGCTTCCGCAAGGTCCGCGAGGGCCTCGTGGTCAGCGACAAGATGACCAAGACCGTCGTGGTCGCGGTCGAGGACCGCGTGCAGCACCCGCTGTACGGCAAGACGATCCGCCGGACGAAGAAGGTCAAGGCGCACGACGAGCACGGCACCACCGGTGTCGGCGACCGCGTGCTGCTGATGGAGACCCGGCCGTTGTCGGCCACCAAGCGGTGGCGGGTCGTGCAGGTCCTGGAGAAGGCCAAATAGTTTCGGGGCGAGGCAGCCCTTGGGGGCGAGGTGGCCCCCGGCGCCCGGGTGACCGGGTCCGATGCAGTACCGGTTGATCAGCGGTACCGGGTGATCAGGAGCGGAAAGTGATTCAGCAGGAGTCGCGACTTCGGGTCGCCGACAACACCGGAGCGCGGGAGATTCTCTGCATCCGAGTGCTTGGCGGCTCTGGGCGTCGTTACGCAGGGATCGGCGACATCATCGTCGGCACGGTCAAGGATGCCCTGCCCGGCGCCGGCGTGAAGCGCGGCGACGTGGTCAAGGCGGTCGTGGTGCGCACCACCAAGGAGCGTCGGCGACCGGACGGCTCCTACATCCGTTTCGACGAGAACGCGGCGGTGCTCATCCGGGACGGTGGTGACCCCCGGGGCACCCGCATCTTCGGGCCGGTCGGCCGGGAGCTGCGCGACAAGAAGTTCATGAAGATCATCTCGCTGGCGCCGGAGGTGCTGTGACCGTGGCCACTTTGAAGATCAAGAAGGGTGACACGGTCCAGATCATCACCGGCAAGGACCGCGGCCTGAAGGGGAAGGTCATCCGGGCCTACCCCGAGCTGAACAAGGTCCTCGTCGAGGGCGCGAACCGGATCACCCGGCACACCCGCGCCGAGCAGAGCGCGCGTGGCTCGCAGTCCGGTGGGATCGTCACCCAGGAGGCGCCGATCCACGTGAGCAACGTGATGATCGTCGACCCGTCGGACGGACGGCCCACCAGGATCGGGTACCGCATCAACGACGACGGCACCAAGGTCCGCATCTCCCGGCGCACCGGCGCCGAGCTGTAGGCCGAGCGAGCAGTCGAGCAGTTGGGAATCGAGATCAAATGACTGTGACCACCGAAGACCGGACCACCGGTGCTCGCCCGGTCCCACGGCTCAAGCAGCGGTACCGCGACGAGATCGCCCCGACGCTGCGGGAGGAGTTCTCCTACCGCAACGTCATGCAGATCCCCGGCGTCGTGAAGGTCGTCGTCAACATGGGCGTCGGCGACGCCGCCCGGGACGCGAAGCTCATCGACGGCGCCGTGCGCGACCTGGCCGCGATCACCGGCCAGAAGCCGGCCGTGCGGCGGGCGAAGAAGTCCATCGCCCAGTTCAAGCTGCGTGAGGGCATGCCGATCGGGGCGAAGGTGACCCTGCGCGGCGACCGGATGTGGGAGTTCCTCGACCGCCTGGTCTCCATCGCGCTGCCGCGTATCCGTGACTTCCGCGGGTTGTCGCCGAAGCAGTTCGACGGCGCGGGCAACTACACGTTCGGCGTCATCGAGCAGTCGATCTTCCACGAGATCGACATCGACCGGATCGACCGGGTTCGCGGCATGGACATCACGGTCGTCACCACCGCGACCACCGACGACGAGGGCCGGGCGCTCCTGCGGGCGCTGGGCTTCCCCTTCCGGGAGAACTAGAAGATGGCCAAGAAGGCACTGATCGAGAAGTCGAACCGTAAGCCGAAGTACGCGGTGCGCGGGTACACACGCTGCCAGCGTTGCGGCCGCTCCCGCTCGGTGTACCGGGTCTTCGGACTCTGCCGGGTCTGCCTGCGGCAGATGGCGCACCGCGGCGAGCTGCCCGGCATCACCAAGAGCTCCTGGTAAACGCGGGAGCTCCTGGGTAGACGCGGGAGTTTCCCGGCACATGCGGGAGCTTCCAGATAGACCGCTTCACCTCCGCACCTCCCCCGATCGCGGCAGGCCCACACGACGGCTGCCGGGGACGATCCCCGGCACCGGCGGGAACCGCCGCGAGAAAGGCGTCAAGCCATGACGATGACCGACCCGATTGCGGACATGCTCACGCGTGTCCGCAACGCCAGCCGGGCTTACCACGACAATGTGGTGATGCCGCATAGCAAGATCAAGACACATATCGCCGAGATCCTCCAGCAGGAGGGCTACATCTCCAGCTGGCACGTCGACGACGCGACCCTGGCTGGCGGCGTGGGCCACACCCTGGTCATCGATCTGAAGTACGGCCCGAACCGCGAGCGTTCGATCGCGGGGATCAAGCGCATCAGCAAGCCGGGCCTGCGGGTCTACGCCAAGGCAACGAACCTCCCCAAGGTGCTCGGGGGACTGGGCGTTGCCATCATCTCCACCTCGTCGGGGCTGCTGACCGACAAGCAGGCGGGCAAGCGGGGCGTGGGCGGGGAAGTCCTCGCCTACGTCTGGTAAGGAAGGCGAGCGATGTCTCGGATCGGGCGCCTGCCCATTCCCGTCCCCAGCGGTGTCGACATCACCGTCGAGGGGGCGACCGTTACCGTCAAGGGGCCCAAGGGCACCCTTAGCCACGTCGTGGTCGAGCCGATCGGGGTCAACCGGGAGGAGGGTCAGCTCTTGGTGACCCGCCCGGATGACGAACGTCGGTCCCGCTCGCTGCACGGCCTGACCCGCACCCTGGTCTCCAACATGGTCACCGGCGTCACCGCCGGGTACTCCAAGACCCTGGAGATCGTCGGCGTCGGTTACCGCGTCCAGGCGAAGGGCTCCGACCTGGAGTTCGCGCTCGGCTACAGCCACCCCGTCCCGGTCAAGGCCCCCGAGGGCATCCGCTTCGAGGTGCAGACCCCGACCCGCTTCGTCGTCCACGGGATCGACAAGCAGTTGGTCGGCGAGGTCTCCGCGAAGATCCGCGGATTGCGCAAGCCCGACCCGTACAAGGGCAAGGGCGTGCGCTACCAGGGCGAGGTCGTCCGCCGCAAGGTCGGGAAGACCGGGAAGTAGGAGATAGATCATGGCAGTGAGCCTCGGCGCCAGCGCGCGTCGGCGGACCGCGAAGCTCCGTCGGCATGTCCGCGTGCGCAAGAAGGTGGCGGGCACCCAGTCCCGTCCCCGGCTCGTCGTCACCCGGTCCTCGCGGCACATCTACGCCCAGGTCATCGACGACGTCGCCGGCCGCACGCTTGCCTCGGCGTCCACCCTGGACGTCACCCTGCGCAGCGGCGAGGGCGACAAGTCGGCCCAGGCCCGCAAGGTCGGCGAACTGGTCGCCCAGCGGGCGAAGGCGGCCGGGATCGACGCGGTCGTGTTCGACCGTGGCGGCCGGACCTACGCCGGTCGGATCGCCGCGCTCGCGGATGCGGCGCGGGAAAGCGGGCTGGACTTCTGATGACCGCCCAGCCGCAAGCCACCCAGTTCAGCCAGCACAGGGAGATGTTGTAGATGCCAGGCCAGCAGCGCCGCGGCGGCGGGACCGGCGGCTCGGACCGTCGGGAACGCCGGGACCGGTCGGGCGGCGGCCCGGCCCAGGAGAAGAACGCCTACGTCGAGCGGGTCGTCGCGATCAACCGCGTCGCCAAGGTCGTCAAGGGTGGTCGTCGCTTCAGCTTCACGGCCCTCGTCGTGGTCGGTGACGCCGACGGGACCGTCGGCGTCGGCTACGGCAAGGCCAAGGAAGTCCCCGCCGCCATTGCCAAGGGCGTCGAGGAGGCCAAGAAGCACTTCTTCAAGGTGCCCCGGATCGGCTCGACGATCCCGCACCCGGTGCAGGGTGAGGAGGCGGCGGGCGTCGTCCTGCTCAAGCCGGCCTCGCCCGGTACCGGTGTGATCGCCGGCGGTCCGGTGCGCGCCGTGCTGGAGTGCGCCGGCGTGCACGACGTACTGTCGAAGTCGCTCGGCTCGTCGAACCCGATCAACATCGTGCACGCGACGGTGGCCGCCCTGCGCGGTCTCATGCGGCCCGAGGAGATCGCGGCCCGACGCGGCCTGCCGCTCGAGGACGTCGCCCCGCCGGCCATGCTGCGCGCCCGCGCGGCCGGGGCCGGTGTGTGATGGCCAAGCTGCGCATCACGCAGATCCGTTCGGGGATCGGCGGCACCCACAACCAGCGGGCCACGCTGCGGACCCTCGGCCTGCGAAAGATCAACGCCACGACCGTCCGTGACGACCGTCCCGAGGTCCGCGGGATGATCAGGACTGTGACCCATCTTGTTCGGGTCGAGGAGGTGGACTCCTAGCCATGGCCGAACTGACCAAGACCGCCGAAGGTGAGACCGCCAAGGGCGACGCCGGCTCGGCGCAGACCGAGCGTGGCCGCGGCCTGAAGGTGCATCACCTGCGTCCGGCGCCCGGCGCCCACCGCAGCCGAATCCGCGTCGGTCGCGGTGAGGGCTCCAAGGGCAAGACGGCCGGCCGTGGCACCAAGGGCTCCAAGGCCCGCAAGCAGGTGCCCGCCCGGTTCGAGGGTGGCCAGATGCCGCTGCACATGCGGCTGCCCAAGCTCAAGGGCTTCAGCAACCCGGCCCGGGTGGAATACCAGGTGGTGAACCTGTCCGCGCTGGCCGAGCTGTTCCCCGAGGGCGGCGAGGTGGCCAAGGCCGACCTCGTGGCCAAGGGGGCCGTGCGCGCCAAGCTGCCGGTGAAGGTGCTGGGCAACGGCGACATCGACGTCGCGCTGCACGTCAGCGCCGACGCGTTCTCGGCATCCGCGCGGGAGAAGATCGCGGCTGCCGGCGGGAGCGTCACCCAGAGTTGAGACCTCGGGCGAGGGACGGCCCACGGCCGTCCCTCGCCCTGCTTGTCCGGGCATCCCACGCAAACGGCCGGCGCGCACCGGCATCAGACTGGTTCTTCCCGGCCACCACTGCTTACTGGGCGTGATGTCCGGACGAGTGGACCGGGTGTCCTGTTACAGTCGCCTAACCGACGTCGGCCGCCGGCCGCCGTGGGCGCTCCGCACCGGGCAGGTTGTCCACTCCCCGTCGGTCCGCAATCCCAGCAGGAGGAGCCGTGCTCACCGCCTTCACGCGGGCATTCCGCACTCCTGACCTGCGCAAAAAGCTGCTGTTCACCGTCGGGATCGTGGTGCTGTTCCGGTTCGGCAGCGTCATGCCGTCGCCCGGCGTCTCAACCCGCGCGGTCAACACCTGCCTCAACAGCGCGAGCGCCGACAGCAGCAACGTCTACTCGCTGATCAACTTGTTCAGCGGCGGCGCACTGCTGCAGCTCTCCATCTTCGCGCTGGGCATCATGCCCTACATCACCTCGAGCATCATCATCCAGTTGCTCGTCGTCGTGATCCCCCGCCTCGAGCAGCTCAAGAAGGAAGGCAGCTCGGGCGAGCAGAAGCTCACCCAGTACACCCGGTACCTGACGATCGCGCTCGGCGTCCTGCAGGCGACCGGCATCGTGGCGCTGGCCCGCAGCGGACGGCTCTTCCCGAGCTGCTCGGCCGCCATCATCCCGGACACGAGCCTGTTCCGGGTCGCGACGATCGTCATCACGATGACCGCCGGTACCTCGGTCATCATGTGGATGGGCGAGCTGATCACGGCGCGTGGCGTCGGCAACGGGATGTCTCTGCTGATCTTCACCTCGATCGCGGCGCGACTTCCCTCCGAGGGCAGCCGGATCCTCCAGGTCGCCGGTGGCGTGGTGTTCAGCCTGGTGATTCTGCTGGGGCTCGCGATCATGGTCTTTGTGGTGTTCGTCGAGCAGTCCCAGCGACGGATCCCGGTCCAGTACGCGAAGCGGCTGATCGGCCGGCGGATGTACGGGGGCACCTCGACCTATCTGCCGATCAAGGTCAACCAGGCCGGGATCATCCCCGTCATCTTCGCCTCCTCCCTGCTCCAGCTCCCGCAGCTGGCCGGGCAGGTGTGGAGCAACCAGGGCTTTCAGGACTTCGAGCAGAGGTATCTCTCTCGTGGGGACCATCCGCTCTACCTCGTGACGTACTTCGCACTCATCATCGCCTTCACCTACTTCTATGTTGCGATCACCTTCAACCCAACGGAGGTCGCGGACAACATGAAGAAGTATGGCGGGTTCATCCCCGGGATCAGACCGGGCAACCCCACGGCGGAGTACCTCAAACACGTACTAGACCGGATCACTCTCCCCGGCTCGCTGTTCCTCGGGGTGATCACGGTCCTTCCGTTGGCGCTGTTGAACCTGACCAAGGACCAGCCGTTCCCCTTCGCGGGCACCTCGGTTCTGATCATGGTGGGGGTAGGGCTGGAAACCGTGAAGCAGATCGAAAGCCAGCTCATGCTCCGCAATTACGAAGGTTTCCTCCGGTAGTGCGCCTCGTACTGGTGGGACCGCCCGGTGCCGGAAAGGGTACGCAGGCCGCGTTCATTGCCCAGGCGCGGTCCATCCCCAAGATCTCGACTGGGGACATCTTCCGAGCGAACGTGCGACAGGGAACCGAACTGGGCGTCAAGGCCAAGACCTTCATGGATGCCGGTGATCTCGTGCCCGACGAGGTCACCATCGGGATGGTTCGCAACCGGCTCGCCGAGGACGACGCAGTCAAGGGCTTCCTGCTCGACGGGTTCCCCCGCAACGTGCCCCAGGCCGAGGTGCTCGGGGTGATGCTCGACGGGATGGGGACCCGGCTGGATGTGGTCCTTGAGCTCGTCGTCGACGACGACGAGGTGGTACGGCGGCTCTCCGGCCGGCGGACGTGCCGCGCCTGCGGTCACATCTGGCATCTCGACTTCGACCCGCCGTCGGTCGAGGGCCTGTGCGACCGGTGCGGCGGTGACCTGTTCCAGCGCGACGACGACCAGGCCGAGACCGTACGCCACCGGCTCGAGGTGTACGCGGACCAGACATCGCCGCTGGTGGCGTACTACGCCGAGAAGGGCATCCTGATCGGCATCGATGCCACCGGCCCGGTGGACAACGTCACCGATCGCGCGCTCGACGCGCTGCGGCACTACGGGGACTGAGCCGCCCGCGGCCCAGCACCCGCCCGCCCTCGGGGTGGGCGTCGGCGCTTCCGGCGATCGTCCGTGTTGCCGGTATCGGGTCACCGGTTAACATCGGGTATCGGACCAGGACACGGACACAGACCGAGGCGAGAGCGTGGCGCGACGAGAGCACGTCCAGATCAAGACCACGGCGGAGATCGCCAAGATGCGGGTGGCCGGCCTGCTCGTCGCCAAGACGCTGGCCCGGCTGCGCGAGGCGGTCGCCCCCGGGGTGACGACAGCGGACCTCGACGCGCTGGCGGAGAGCACGATCCGTGGCGACGGTGGGATCCCCTCGTTCAAGGGCTATGCCCAGCCGCCGTACCCGGCGTCGATCTGTAGTTCGGTCAATGACGAGGTCGTCCACGCGATCCCGTCGCGCAGGCGGGTGCTGCGCGAGGGCGACATCATCTCGATCGACTGCGGCGCGATCGTGGACGGCTGGCACGGGGACGCGGCGATCACCGTCCCGGTCGGTGAGGTGTCCCGGGAGGCCCTCGACCTGATCGCGGCCTGTGAGGGCTCGCTGTGGGCCGGCCTGGCCGCGGCCCAGCTCGGCGGCAAGCTCACCGACATCAGTGCCGCTGTGGAGCGCCACATCCGCCCGCACGGCTACGGCATCGTCGACCACTACGGCGGCCACGGCATCGGCACCGAGATGCACCAGCCCCCGCACGTGCTGAACTACGGCCGGCCCGGCCGCGGCATCCGCCTGGTCGAAGGGCTGGCGCTGGCGATCGAGCCGATGATCACCACGGGCTCGCCGGAGACGACTGTGCTCTCCGACGACTGGACCGTCGTGACCCAGGACGGCAGCCTCGCCGCGCACACCGAGCACTCGGTGGCGATCACTGCGCGGGGCCCCTGGGTGCTGACCGAGCCCGACGGTGGGGTCGCTCGGCTTGCCGAGCTCGGCGTCGCCTGCGGGCAGCCCGCCGACGCCCCGTCCGGTATCGGCTGAGCCTGTGTTGGCCCTTGACGGATGGGCCACGTACACTCTTCAGTTGGCGGTCTCCTCACGCCGGTGTGCTCCACCGCGTCGATAGCAGTCCTGAAACGTGGCAGTTGCGGTCGGTGGCAGTGTGGTTGGCGGTCCGTGGTCCCTCCTGGGGTCCGGGCCTCTGACCTGGGTCTTTCCGGACGGAAGTCCGGGCAGCTCGACCGGTCGCGGCCGAACCGCCGATTCAGTCGTCGACGTCAGGACAGCGGAGGACATGCCGAAGAAGGACGGGGCCATCGAGATCGAGGGCCGTGTGGTGGAGCCGCTCCCGAACGCAATGTTTCGGGTCGAGCTCCAGAACGGTCATCGCGTTCTCGCCCACATCAGCGGCAAGATGCGTCAGCACTACATCCGGATCCTGCCGGAGGACCGCGTCGTGGTCGAGCTCTCGCCCTACGACCTGTCTCGCGGCCGCATCGTCTACCGCTACAAGTAGTCGATCTCCTCCTCATCGCCCGTACCACTACTCATCGCCACGCGCGGCCCGCGGCTGCGCAGGAGGTTCGCAACAGCCGTGAAGGTCAAGCCCAGCGTCAAGAAGATGTGTGACAAGTGCAAGGTGATCCGCCGCCACGGGCGTGTCATGGTCATCTGCGACAACCTTCGTCACAAGCAGCGTCAGGGCTAAGCGGCCACTGGCGGGTGCTCCTCTCCCCGTCGTCGGGGCGCGCGTGCGCGTCCTGGCGGCCCGGGTGAGCGGGCACCGCACCCAAGCGATGCCAGGCGTCCGTCACGGACGTCTCACCCCTGGTCGGAGGCCGGGGCCCGGCCGGCACCACGCCGGTTGGGACGGCATCGCCCGAGACCTTCGGTTGCAGGAAGGAAACAGCCGTACATGGCACGCCTCTCCGGCGTTGACCTCCCCCGCGAGAAGCGGGTTGAGATCGCCCTGACCTACATCTTCGGGATCGGCCGTACCCGGTCCCGGGAGACCCTCGCCGCCACCGGGGTCAACCCGGACACCCGCGTCCGCGACCTGAGCGAGGACGAGATCGTCCGGCTGCGCGAGTGGATCGATGCGAACTACCGGGTGGAGGGCGACCTCAACCGGGAGATCAAGCAGGACATCCGCCGCAAGATGGAGATCGGCTGCTACCAGGGGCTGCGGCACCGGCGGAACCTGCCGGTCCACGGTCAGCGGACGCACACCAACGCCCGCACCCGCAAGGGCCCGCGCCGTGCCATCGCCGGTAAGAAGAAGGCCGGCAAGAAGTAGTCAGGGCGCCCGGCGGGCCACTCGGCCCGGCCTCGGACGACCACTGATCGACGACCTCGCAGACGGAGACCACACGCGAAGATGCCTCCCAAGACTCGCGCCGCCGGCGCCAAGAAGGTCCGGCGCAAGGAAAAGAAGAACGTCGCCCACGGGCACGCCCACATCAAGAGCACCTTCAACAACACGATCGTTTCGATCACCGATCCCAGTGGGAACGTGATCTCCTGGGCCTCCGCCGGCCACGTCGGCTTCAAGGGCTCCCGGAAGTCCACCCCCTTCGCCGCGCAGATGGCCGCCGAGAACGCGGCCCGCAAGGCGCAGGAGCACGGGATGCGCAAGGTCGACGTGTTCGTGAAGGGCCCCGGCTCCGGCCGGGAGACCGCGATCCGCTCGTTGCAGGCCGCCGGCCTGGAGGTCGGGGCGATTCAGGACGTCACCCCGACACCCCACAACGGTTGCCGCCCGCCGAAGCGGCGCAGGGTGTGATCGTGCGGCGTGACGACCGCGGTCGGGGTGGCGCCCCGGCCGGAGTCGTGGCGTCGCGTTCGAGTTCGCGCCAGGAGACGAGAGAGAAGGACTAGATGGCCCGTTACACCGGCGCGGACTGCAAGCGTTGCCGCCGCGAGAAGACGAAGCTGTTCCTCAAGGGCAGCAAGTGCGACACCCCGAAGTGCCCGATCGAGATCCGGCCCTACCCGCCGGGCGAGCACGGTCGGGGCCGCACCAAGGACTCCGAGTACCTGCTGCAGAAGCGCGAGAAGCAGAAGTGCGCGCGGATCTACGGCATCCTGGAGAAGCAGTTCCGGGGCTACTACGACGAGGCGAACCGGCGGGCCGGCAAGACCGGTGACGAGCTGCTGAAGATCCTCGAGTCGCGGCTCGACAACGTCGTCTACCGGGGTGGCTTCGCGCCGTCCCGCGACGCCGCCCGCCAGGCCGTCCGGCACGGCCACGTCCAGGTCAACGGGCGCAAGGTCGACATCCCGAGCTACCGGATCAGCGAGAACGACATCGTCGAGATCGCGCCGAAGGCCCGGGAGCTCACCCCGTTCATCGTCGCCCGGGAGACCGCGGGCCAGGGCCGGGCCGTCCCGGCGTGGCTGGAGTCCATCCCGAGCCAGATGCGGATCCTGGTGCACTCCCTGCCGGCCCGGCAGGTCATCGACACCCAGGTCCAGGAGCAGTTGATCGTCGAGCTCTACTCCAAGTAGGCCCAGCCGCCCCCGCCGGCGGCGGGGGCGAGCCGTCCTCCCGCCATCGAACCGGTGGCACCGTGCCCGCCGCCACCGCCGCGTGGCGGCGAGGCACACTGGAGGAGCGACAACCGGTGCCGTGCGCGCCGCCCGGGTGGTTCACCGGGTGGGCGGGCGGGCACCGGACCCGCGGGTGGGACGGACCGATGTCCCACCCGCCGGCTCCCGAACCGGGAGCCTGTCCCACACGGCGTCATATGGCGGTCGCCGTGGTCGGAAGGATCGCAAAATGCTGATCGCTCAGCGTCCCACCCTCGTCGAGGACCCGATCTCCGAGTTCCGGTCACGTTTCGTGATCGAGCCGCTGGAGCCGGGCTTCGGCTACACGCTCGGCAACTCGCTGCGCCGGACCCTGCTGTCCTCCATCCCCGGCGCCTCGGTGACCAGCATCCGCATCGACGGGGTGCTGCACGAGTTCTCCACCGTGCCCGGTGTCAAGGAAGACGTGACCGACCTGATCCTGAACCTCAAGGAACTGGTCGTCAGCTCCGACAACGACGAGCCGACGGTGATGTACCTGCGCAAGCAGGGCCCCGGCGAGGTCACGGCGGCGGACATCGCCCCGCCGGCCGGCGTCGAGGTGCACAGCCCCGAGCTGCGCCTGGCCACCCTCAACGACAAGGGCAAGCTCGAGATCGAGCTGACCGTCGAGCGGGGCCGCGGGTACGTCAGCGCGGCCCAGAACAAGCAGGCCGGCCAGGAGATCGGGCGGATTCCGATCGACTCGATCTACTCGCCGGTGCTGAAGGTGACCTACAAGGTCGAGGCGACCCGCGTCGAGCAGCGCACCGACTTCGACCGGCTCATCGTCGACGTCGAAACGAAGCCGTCGATCTCCCCGCGCGATGCGATGGCGAGTGCCGGCAAGACCCTGGTCGGCCTGTTCGGGCTGGCCCAGGAGCTCAACGCCGAGGCGGAAGGCGTGGACATCGGCCCGTCGGCCGCGGACGCGGCGCTGGCGGCCGACCTCGCGCTGCCGATCGAGGAGATGGACCTGACCGTCCGCTCCTACAACTGCCTCAAGCGCGAGGGCATCCACACGATCGGCGAGCTGGTGTCCCGCAGCGAGGCCGATCTGCTCGACATCCGCAACTTCGGGCAGAAGTCGATCGACGAGGTCAAGACGAAGCTCGGCGCGATGGGCCTGCAGCTCAAGGACTCTCCGCCCGGGTTCGACCCGCGTCAGGCCGTCGACACCTACGGCACCGACAGCTACAACCCGTCGTTCTCCGACCCGTCCGACGACGGCGCGGAGTTCGTCGAAACCGAACAGTACTGACCTTCACGAGGGCCCCCGCCCACCGGCGGGGGCCCTCGACGACCTCCGGTGGCGCACGCCGCCGTCCTACGGGCGGGCAGCCTGGCGGGACAGTGAAAGGAACGAGGAGCACTCATCATGCCCACGCCAACGAAGGGCGCCCGGCTCGGCGGCAGCCCCGCACATGAGCGGCTGCTGCTGGCCAACCTCGCCACCGCGCTGTTCGAGCACGGCGGCATCACCACCACCGAGGCCAAGGCCAAGCGGCTGCGCCCGTACGCCGAGCGGCTGGTGACCTTCGCCAAGCGCGGCGACCTGCACGCTCGGCGCCGCGTCATGCGCCACGTGCGGGACAACTCGGTGGTGCACACCCTGTTCACCGAGATCGGTCCGCGTTACGCCAACCGCGACGGTGGCTACACCCGGATCGTCAAGCTCGGCAACCGCAAGGGTGACAACGCCCCGCTGGCCCGCATCGAGCTGGTCGAGGCGCTGACCGTCGGCCAGCAGGCCGTCGGCGAGGCCGAGCGCGCCCGGGGTACCCGCTTCGCCGAGCGGCGCAAGCCGACCGGCGCGACCGCCGAGGCCGCCGAGGACCTGGCGAGCGAGTCGCCGACTGCCGCCGCCGTGGCCGCGCAGTCCGCCGACGAGCCGGCCCCCGCCGAGGAGACGCTCACCGCCCAGGCGGCCGAGACGTCGGCGGCCACCGTCGACCTGACGGACGACGACGGTTCGGCCGAGTCGAAGTCCTGACCACGGCGATCCCTGGTCGGGGACGCGGACTGCCGCCGCTGCCCGGGTCCCGCCAGTAGCTCCCGCAAGGCCCGCCGCCCATCATGGGCGGCGGGCCTTCGCCGTTCATGTCGCCGTGTTTCGTGTCGCCGTGTTCGTTTCATCGTCGGGGTGCCGTCGGGGTGCCGTCGGGTCCGTCGCGTCGTGCCCCACCGGCACGACGCCGTACCGGGAGAGACAGATGTCCGATGTCGTGGGATCCGGTCCGCGCCTGCCACACGCGGTGCCCGGCGCCGTGACGGACGTGACGACGAGGGCGGCGGGCCTAGTCCGGCTGCGCCTGGACATCGCCTACGACGGCACGCCGTTCGCCGGCTGGGCCCGCCAGCCCGGCCAGCGGACCGTGCAGGGCGACGTGGAGGACGCCCTCATCCGGGTCGCCCGGCTGCCGGCCGTACGCCTGACGGTGGCCGGGCGCACCGATTCCGGGGTACACGCCGCCGGGCAGGTGGCCCACGTCGACCTCCCCACGGACGTGCCGCTCGGCGGGCTCGCCCGGCGGCTCAACGGCGTCCTCGACCGGTCGGTCCGGGTCACCGGCCTCGCCCCCGCCCCGGCCGGGTTCGATGCCCGGTTCTCGGCGCTGTCCCGGCGCTACGCCTACCGCATCACCGACGCCCCGTACGGCGCCGAGCCGCTGCGACGATTCGACACGCTCGCCTGGCCGCGGCCGGTGGACGTACCGGCGATGGCCGCGGCGGCGTTGCTGCTGGTCGGCGAGCACGACTTCGCGGCCTTCTGCCGCCGGCGGGAGGGCGCGACGACCGTGCGCACCCTGCTGCGCCTCGACGTGCTGCGCCGCCCCGACGGGGTGGTCGTCGCCGACGTCGAGGCGGACGCCTTCTGCCACTCGATGGTTCGGGCGCTCGTCGGGGCGCTGCTGGCGGTGGGCGGGCCGGTCGCGCTGGCTGCCCTGGTGGTGCTCGCCGTCGCCGCTCCCGAGCCCGGCGACGGGATCACCGCGATGGATCTGGGCGGTTTCACCGGTGTCGCGCTGCTGGCCGGGCTGGTCATCCTCGCCGTCGACCGGCGGCGCGACGCGCCGCTCGCGATCGTGCTCGGCAGCGCGCCGATGGCCTGGTTCGGCCGCATCTCCTACGCGTTCTACCTGTGGCACTTCCCGGTCACCGGCACGGTCCGGGACCACTTCGGCGACAGGCTGGGGAGCCTGCCACAGGTCCTGATCGCGATCGTGCTGAGCACGGCGCTCGCCGCCGGCTCCTACTACCTGGTCGAACGCCCGGCGCAGCGGCGGCGGCCGAGGTGGGCGGCAAGTCCCGCGGTGCCCGCCCAGCGCGGCGGCCCCGCCCAGACCGTTCCCGCCCTGGGCTCGGGAAGCTAGCCGCCCCGTCGAGGGCGTCTCGTTCGCGCGGGATGGGTTCGTTGCGGTGCGCTGTGCACGGTCGCAAGCCTGCAGACCGTGCGCATCGCACCGCAGCGCACTGCGCGTACCACAGGTCCGCGGCGATCTACCTGGGTGCCATCCGATCTACCTGGGTGCCATCCGGACTACCTGGGTGCCATCCGGATCGCGCCGTCGAGGCGGATCGTCTCGCCGTTGAGCATCGGGTTGACGATGATCTGGGTGGCGAGCAGGCCGTACTCGTCGGGGGAGCCCAGCCGGGAGGGGTGCGGCACCTGCTGGCCGAGGGAGATGCGGGCCGGCTCCGGCAGGGAGGCGAGCAGGGGGGTGTCGAACAGGCCGGGGGCGATGGTGACCACCCGGATCTTCAGGTTGGCCAGGTCCCGGGCGATCGGCAGGGTCATGCCGACGATGCCGCCCTTGGAGGCGGAGTACGCCGCCTGGCCGACCTGGCCCTCGAACGCCGCCACCGAGGCGGTGTTGATGATGACGCCGCGCTCGCCCTCGGTCTCCTCGGCCTTGCTGATCCGCTCCGCCGCGAGCCGGATGACGTTGAACGAGCCGATCAGGTTCACCCGGACGACCCGCTCGAAGATCTCCAGCGGGAACGGCCCCTCCTTGCCGAGCGTCTTGGCGGCGTTGCCGATCCCCGCACAGTTGACGGCGATCCGCAGCGGGCCGAGTTCGGCGGCCGCATCCAGCGCCGCGGTGACGTCCGCGGGGGAGGTGACGTCGCCGGGGCTGAAGCGCACGGCGCTGCCGAGCTTCTCCGCGACCGCAGCCCCGTTGGAGCTGGGGAGGTCGAGCAGGACGACGCTCGCGCCGGCGTCGACGAGCCGGGTGGCGGTGGCGAGGCCGAGGCCGGATGCCCCGCCGGTCACCACTGCGACTGAATCCGCGATCTGCACGTGAGTTCCTCTCGGAAGGACGGTGGCCCGCGGGCCGGCCAGGCCGGGCGGCGGCCCGTTCGCCGGCGGGTGGGGCTCGCGACGACGGGATCGACTCAAAGTATAATCAGTAAGCTGTATTGCCTCGCCTGCTGTCGCCTCGGGGGGCGGGCAGACGGGCCGGCGGCCGGAATCCGCGATCTGGTAGTTAACCGTGATCTGGTAGTTAACTTAGTGCTCTAATGGCGGGGTGTGCACTGTGGTCACCGATCCGCCGTCGCGGCGCGCCGCGGCGGATCGCCCCCCAGCCGCAGCGGCACCCGCCGGCACGCCGTCCCGGACGGGCCGCGCGGGCTGGCAAACGAACCGTCGACCACCTGACGTACGGTCCCACATCGCCTCGTCTGGTGCCGCTGTCGGGCAAACAGCCCCGGGATCCACCGCCATCGCGCCCACGAGAGGCCTGTGATCGAGACATGGCTTACCGCACCCTCGACGACACCACGACCGGCACGTTCCGCCTGGCCGGCCACACCGTGCGCCGCCTCGGCTTCGGCGCGATGCGGATCTCCGGCGCCCGCAACGCCGAGGGGGTCCGCGACCGGGCGCAGGCCGTCGCGCTCACCCGCCGGGTGTACGAACGCGGCGTCAACCTCATCGACACCGCGAACATCTACGGCTACGGCGAGTCTGAGGAGATCATCGCCGAGGCCCTGCACCCGTATCCCGAGGACCTGCTCATCACCACGAAGGCGGGCTTCCGGCCGGGGAAGGTCGCCCCGGGGACGACGAGCCTGCCGCCGCTGGGCCGCCCCGAGCACATCCGGGCCGAATGCGACAAGAGCCTGCGCCGACTGCGGGTCGAGGCCATCGATCTTTACCAGGTGCACGTGCCCGACCCGCAGGTGCCGTACGAGGACACCGTCGGGGCCTTTCTCGACCTCCAGCGCGAGGGCAAGGTCCGCCACATCGGCGTGTCGAACGTGACGCCGGAGCAGCTCGCACTCGCCCGCTCGCTCGGCGAGGTGGTCAGCGTGCAGAACCGCTACAACGCCGGAGATCGGGCGGCGGAGGCGGTGCTGGCCGTCTGCGAGCGCGACGGACTGGCGTTCCTGCCCTGGGCGCCGGTGCTGGTCGGCGAGCGCCTCGGCCCGGTGCTCGGCACCATCGCCGCCGCGCATGACGCGGACGTCGCGCAGGTCGCACTCGCCTGGCTGCTACGCCGCTCGTCGGTGCTCCTGCCGATCCCGGGCACGTCGAAGATCCGCCATCTCGACGCCAACGTCGACGCCGGCTGGGTGGAGCTCACCGACGCGGAGGTCGCCGCCGTCGGCGCCGCGACCGCCGCGGACTCCTCTACCTCCACCTCCGCCGCCACCGCATCCACCACGACCGGAGCCCCGGCGGGCGGCTGGGGTAGCTGAGTCCCCGGCGGCGCCCGGCCGGGGCCGGTGGTGCGGTTCCTACTGGTGGGCGTGCGGGTTGGGCGCGAGCTGACCGCGGGCGAGCTGGCCCAGGAAATCGGTGTTGTCGTAGAAGTGCTGGGTATCGGTGAGGCGCAGGTCGTCGGTAACGTGGGCCACCGTCACGCCGTACATCTCAATGCGTTCGCCGGTCGGCTCGACTCCCTTGTAGGGACCGCTGAAGGTGCCCCAGTGCCGCCACTTGAATGTGATCACGGGCGGCGGTGAGTAGACCTCCAGAACCTCCCAGAAGAAGCCCCCGGGGAATGCCTCGTGGAACACGTCATGCGACGACTCGAAGGACTCTTCGGCGGCCGAGTAGTACGGGTTCTCCCCGATCAGGACGTTGTAGCTGCCCCGCTCGGCCAGCTCGGCGCTGCCCACCCTGGGCCCGCCGTTGACGCTGACCGCGACCTTGTCGGCCACCATGCTGACCCACTCGGACGGGTTCTTCTTGTGGGACAGCTCCATCTCGAAGACCTGGACGACCCGCTCCACGATGTCGGCGAGCGAACCGGGCTCGTGGTGCACGGAGCGTTCCGCCGGCATGGTCTGGTGGGACAGGTGATAGTCAGGGGGCTCTCCGTCGCGCCAGGTCACGCCCTGCGAAGCGGCGATTACTGCGTCTCGACCCTGCACGTGCAGCGGCTGAGCTGCCGCGGCGTTGTCGGTCACGCCGTCGTCCTCCGATTGTCGGAAACGCGGAATTGTGGGATCAGTGGCCGCGCGGACGTCTCGCGGCCACGCTGCGGAGAAGATTGGGGCCGGTAATCGCCCCGACCCGGGCGTCGATGACTGATCGACATCAACATCCTACATTTATGGGCGGACGGCCAGTGATAGGGCCGAAAGTCCGACCGGGCGCGGCTACCCGCGGTAATCCAGGCAGCGGCTAGCATCCTGTGTTCCGCCGGATGGTTCACCGAGGTCCACTCGTGAAGTCCGATGTATTACCTGCTCAGGCGGCTACGTCGGCATCCGCGGACAACGTGCCGAGCGGCGCCCGGCCATGCCGCGGTAGAACCAGGTGGGCACCGCGCGTGTCGAAGGTCGCCCGCGACGGCACCTTCGGCCTACCCGCGAGTCAGGTATTGCGGCGTGGCCGCGGGCGCCGCGCGGGGCCGGTCGGCCCCCCGCCGGGAGGCGGTTCGGCCCCGGCCGGGAGG
>NZ_JAMQQF010000790.1 GCF_023716945.1 Frankia sp. AiPs1
GCTGGGGCGCGCGGCGAGGGCCTGGGGGGTGCCGCTGGTCCCGCGGCTGCTGCTGGCCGCCGTCGCGGTCGCGGTGGCCGTCGGCGCGGTCATGCGGTTCGCCACGCCGAGCCACCTGTGGCTCGACGAGTCGCTGACCGTCGCGATCGCCTCCCGGCCGGTGCCGGACCTGCTCCACGCGCTGCGCCACGACGGCTCACCGCCGTTGTACTACCTGCTGCTGCACGGCTGGATCCGCGTCTTCGGTGACGGCGACATCGCGGTCCGAGCCCTGTCGGGCGTGTTGTCGCTGCTCACGCTTCCGCTGGCGTGGCTCGCCGGACGCCGGGTGGGGCGCATCGCTTTCACCGCCGGCAACGGCGAGCGGGACGCCCCGACGTGGGTGGGCGTGGCGACGCTGCTGATGTTCGCCTGCTCCCCGTACGCCATCCGCTATGGCAGCGAGACCCGGATGTACTCGCTGGTCGTGCTGCTGGTGCTGGTGTTCGGGTTCGCGGCGGTGCGCGCGTTGGAACGCTCGACCCTGCCCCGGCTGGCGACGCTGACGCTGGCCACGGCGGCGCTGGTCTACACCCATTACTGGACGTTCCTCGTGATCTTCACGGTGGCGGCGTTCCTGCTGGTGCAGGCTCGCCGCCGCCCGCACTACCGCCGGGTCACGCTGCGGGCGTTCGCGGCGATGGCGGCCTCGGCGGCGCTGTTCGCCCCGTGGATGCCGTCATTCCTGTTCCAGATGCTGCACACCGGCACCCCGTGGGCGCCGAAGGTGCAGGCCCAGGTGCTGCTCGACACGGTGTTCGACTGGGCGGGGCCGCAGTCGACGGGAGCGCTGCTCGGGGTGGTGCTGCTCGGCGGGGCGCTGATCGGCCTGACCGCCCGGCCGGTCGGCCGCCGGGAGCTCACCGTCAGGGTGACCGGCCGGGTGCCGGGCCGCTACCTGGCGGCAATCTGGCTGTTGCCGCTGGTGCTGGCGTACTTCGTGAACATGTTCGGCGGCAGCGCGTACGCCGAGCGGTACACCGGCATCGCCCTGCCGGCCTGCCTGCTGCTGGCCTCCCTGGGCATCGCCCAGCTCCCGGGCACGCGGGTGCGGGCGATCGTGCTGGTCGTGGCCGTGTTCAGCGGGCTCGTCGGCGGCTGGCAGCTCGCCCGCACCGAACGCACCCAGGCGGGCGAGGTCGCCGGACGGATCGTCGCGCTCGCCCGGCCGGGCGACGTGGTGGCCTACTGCCCCGACCAGCTCGGGCCGGCCGTGCACCGGGCGCTGGTCCGACACGGCCCGCTGACCGTCCGAGAGATCGTGTACGCGGACAGTACCGGCCCGGCGCTCGTCGACTGGGTCGACTACGCCAGCCGGATGCAGCGGGCCAACGGCACGACGTTCGCCGCCGAGGTCAACAAACTCGCCGGCCCCGACCACGCGGTGCTGCTGGTGCGCGCCGACGGGTACCGGTTCCTGGAAGGTGCCTGCGCGGTGCTGTCCGACCAGCTCGCGACCCTGCGCGACCGGACCGTCCAGGTCGAGCGCCGCGATCTCTACGAGGGCGCGTCGCTGGAACGCTTCTCCACCCTGCGCTGACCGACCCCGCCCTGACCGACCCCGCCCTGACCGACCCCGCCCTGATCGATCCTGCGCTGATCGGCGCCGGCCTGGGCGGGCACGCCGGCAACCGGGCCGCCGCGGCCGCAACCGAGGGCCGCGGCGGCGAGGACCAGCAGAGCCATCGGCAGCGTGTAGTGGTTGAAGAACGTCTGCTTGTTCATCAGGTTGCCGGCGAGCAGGACCAGCGCGGCGCCGAGGCAGAACCCGGTGGCGTCACCGCGCGCCCGCCAGGCGACGGCGTAGGCGGCGACCAGCGCCACCGCGGCCGGCGCGAAGCCGAGCGTCACCCCGAAGTGGGACGCCCAGCCCGGTACGGACAGGGAATGACCGAGCACCCGGTAATGCAGGTTCGTCCAGACGGCGTCGTCGACGAAGTCGCCCGGCCCGGCCAGCACCCACGGGACGACGCCCAGCGCGCCGGCGCCCGCGGCAACCGCCGTGCGACGCGGTCCGAACC
>NZ_JAMQQF010000791.1 GCF_023716945.1 Frankia sp. AiPs1
CCGTTGGAGCAGGCGCCGAGGACGAGTCCGGCCAGCCCGGCGGCGGCCGCGATCCGCCGCAGCCGGCGCCGCCGCCGCCGCCCACGGATGCGACCGGACCCTCCGACCTGGTCACCGACGCACCGCCGCAGGCTTTTCAACGTGCACTCCTCGCATCCGACCGCCCACCGGGGGCGATTTCGGGTGAGGAAAAGTCATACCAGAACAGGGCACGGATCCGACAGGGCACGGATCCGACAGGGCAGATCCGACAAAGCGGGACGGCCGCGGTGACCCGGCGGTCAGATGAACTTCGGGGCGCGCTTCTCGACGAACGCCGTGATGCCTTCCCGGCCGTCGCCGACCGCGCTGTGCGCGATCTCGCGCGCCTCCAGCTCCATCTGCGTCTCCAGGCCGTTGGCGAACGTCTGCACCAGCAGACGCTTGATGGCCCCGTGCGAGTCGGCTGGGCCCGCCGCGATCCGCTGCGCCAGCGCCGTCGCCTCACCGGCGAGGTCCTCGGCCGGCACGACCCGGGTGACCAGGCCCCATTCCAGCGCCTCGGCGGCGGACAGCCGGCGGTTGAGAAACATGAACTCCTGCGTGCGGCGCAGGCCCATCAGCCGGGGCAGCGTGTAGGAGGAACTGCCGTCCGGGCTGAGCCCCACGTTGGTGTAGGCCATGGTGAAGGTGGCGGAATCGGCCGCGAGCACCAGGTCGCCGGCGGCCACGATGCTGACCCCCGCACCCGCGGCGACGCCGTTGACGGCGACGATCAGCGGCGCGTTCATCCGAGCGAAGATCGACACCGCCCGGTGCAGGTCGTCGGCGAGCTTCTTGATTTCCACGCCGATGCGGTCGCCGTGGTCCGCCATCTCCTTCACGTCGCCGCCGGCGGTGAAGAAACGGCCGGTCGCGGTCAACAGCACGGCCCGGACCGACGGGTCACCGTCGCAGGCGGCTGCCGCCCGGGCCAGTTCCGCGGACATCTCCTGGTTGAGGCCGTTCGCGGCGTCGGGGCGGTTCAGGGTGATCCGGGCCACCCCGCCGTCACGCTCGAACTTCAGGGTCCGGAACTCCGGGCTCATCAGCGTCTCCGTTCACAGGGCGTCGCGGCGACACGTCTGACAGTCATCCGTGCTGCGGTCAGGCGTCTCAGGTTCGCGTGATCCCGCCGGTGCGGGATCCGCTCAGACAGACCTACCAGCATTCGACCGCGGCCGCCCGCGACGCCGACCGCCCGCCCTCCCCAACGCCCGAAGGCCCCAACGCTCGAAGACCCGAACGCTCGAACGCCCGAAGGCCCCAACGCGGACCGCCCGGGCCGCCGGGCCGGGCCGAGCCGGCGGCGACGACCGGGGGTACCCAGTGTGATACCCGCATGACAGCAACACACAGGAAGGCCCAGGTAATTCACAGTCAGATCTTCCGCGAGCCGACTAACGTTTCCATTCGTCGGCAATACGGCCGACCTGGAGGAAGGGATAGAAACAATGCCGCTCAAGAAGATTCTTCCGCCGCCGCCCAAGCCGAAGAGGCCGCGCCGGCCGCGGCCCCATCCGCTCCCCAGGAAGCCGTCGCACGGGTAACGGCTCTTCGGCCGGCTCACCGACCGGGCGCTCGTCCAGGGTGCACCCCGGGAGTTCTGGGGCCCGGCGGCGGGGTGGCTGTCCGTCGCCGTCGCCGGCGGCATGTGCGGGTACGCGGGCCACCTCCTGGAAGCTCGGGCGTCGGGGCGGTTGCTGGGCCGGCTGCGCGAGGCGATGCTCGCCCGCCTGCATGTGCTGTCGCCGACCTTCTTCGCGCAGCGGCCGGCCGGCGACCTCATCACCCGGTTCGGCTCGGACGTGGACGCCGTCGACGAGCTCGTCGGCACCGGCCTGGTCCAGGCTGTCACCGCCGGCTGCGCCGTGGTGTGCTTCGCCTCGGCCGCCTTCGTGCTGCGCTGGGAACTGGCGCTGCTGGCCTGCGCCGCGGCGCCGCTGCACTGGCTGCTCACCCGCCGGCTCGCCGGCCGGGTGCGGGCGGTGTCGCACGCCGAGCGGGCCGCCGAGGGCCGCAT
>NZ_JAMQQF010000792.1 GCF_023716945.1 Frankia sp. AiPs1
GGTCCAGGGTGGGAGACGGGGCCGAAGCGCGTCGACACCCTGGCGGGTGGGCGGGCGGTCGGCCCGCGGCGGTGCCGTCTCCCCCGGACGGGTGACACCGACTGCCCGACGCGGGGGTCGCGCCCGCGGCGCGGCTCCGGTCACCATGGGACGTGTCCTCGATCGCGACGACCTCCGACGTCCCGTCACCGCGGGCGAACCGCCCGCCCCGCACCCCCGGGACCTGGCGGGTCCGCGCCGCCCGCTGGGCGCGTCCGCATCGGGCCGATGTCTGGCTGGCCGTGGGCCTGGCGGTGGTCGCGACGGTCGTGACCGCGGTCGCGCCCGTCGACTCCTGGTATCGCGTGCCGGGCGGGTGGGGGATCGTCCTGGTGGCGGTCTCGGCGCTGTCGCTGGTGTGGTGCCACTCCGCGGTGCTCGTCGCGACCGGGGTGCCGTCCGTGGTCGTCGTGGTCAACGCCGCGGCCGGTTTCCCCGTCGGTGCCGTCCAGTGGCCGCCGTGGATCGCCCTGTTCAGTTGCTTCGCGCTCGGCAGCCTGGCCGTCCGGCTCACCGGCGCGGCGATGTGCGTCGCCGCCGTCACCGGTTACGTCCTGCTGGATCACGGTCGGACGGTGACGGCGGACCTGGCCGGGGTGGTCATGTGCTTTCTGATCGCGACGGTCGGCGGGGACGCCGCCCGTAGCCGGCGGGAGTGCGCCACCGCCCGGCAGGCGACGACCCTGGGCGAGGCCCGGGAGCACGCGCTCGCCGCCGAGCGGGTGCTGCTGACCGAGCGCGCCCGGCTGGCGGGGGAGCTGCACGACGCGCTCGGGCACACCGTCAACGTCATGGTGTTGCAGGCCGGGGTGGCACGGCGGGTGTTCGGGGACAACCCGGGGTTCGCCCGGCAGGCCCTGGTGGACATCGAGACGGCCGGGCGCGACGCCCTCGGCGAGCTCGATCGGCTGCTGCGGATCCTGCACCCGCGGGAATCGGACGTCGCCGGGTCGCCTGGCCTGGGTGACCTGGCGGCGCTCGTCGAGCGGATCCGGGCGACGGGCCGGGAGGTGGACCTGACCGTCGAGCCTGTCGAGCCCGTCGCGCTGTCGCCCGCCGGCAGCCGGACGGCGTATCGGATCGTGCAGGAGGCGCTGACGAACGCCGTGCGTCACACCCGCTCGGGTCAGATCCGGGTCCGGGTCGGCCCGGCCGCGGACCTGGTCCGGATCGAGGTGTTCAACGAGGGCGTCGGGTTCGCCGCGCCGGTGGCGGGGCGGGGCCTGGTCGGCATGCGGGAACGGGCCCGGCTGGAGGGCGGCTCGTTCGACGCCGGTCCGGTGGACGGCGGCTTCCGGGTCCTGGCCACGCTGCCCGCCCGGTCGGACGGCGCGGCATGATCACCGTGCTGCTCGCGGACGACGACGGCCTGGTGCGCAGCGGGCTGCGGGCGCTGTTGGACGCCGAGCCGGGCATCACCGTTGCCGGGGAGGCGGCCACCGGCGACGAGGCGGTGCGCGCGGCCCGCCGACACCGGCCGGACGTCGTCCTCATGGACGTGCGGATGCCGGGTCGGGACGCTCGGCGTCCGGGACCGCACCCAGGCGGTGGTGTGGGCCTATCGCAGCGGCTTCGTCGACAGCGCGGAGCCGGACTAGCCGCGGGACGCGCGCCCGCCGCCGAATCAGGGACGTCGGGGTCGCCCTTCACCGGCGGAAACCGTCCTCACGCTCCTGCAGTCGCCGACGCAACCAAGGCGGGTGCCTGCCACGGTGCCTCCCGCACTCCACCCCGCACAGATCACGGCGGATACGCGCGCTAGCCGCGCCCGCCGCCGGCGACGTGCCCGCTGGTCCTGGCCCGCTGTGAGTGAGGCGTCTTTTCGGGCTGGTTGCCCGCCTGCCCGCGGGCGGCACGCTCGGGCTGTCCGAAGACGACCGGGACGCACCGGCGGTCGGCACCGAGCCACCACAGGACCCGCCGCACGTCGGGCTCGGAGCAGGTGCTGCTCGACGGCTCGACCCGGCCGGACGGGCCCCGCGGCGCGGTGGTGGTCGGG
>NZ_JAMQQF010000793.1 GCF_023716945.1 Frankia sp. AiPs1
GACCACGGGCCAGCCCCCGCGCCGGGCGGCCCGGTGACCGTCCGGCCGGTGCCCACCGTCGTCGCCGCGGCCGCCTGCCTGCTGTCCACCAGCGCGCTGTCCCGGCTGTTCGACGGGACGCTGTGGTGGATGCGGCCGGTCGTGATCGCCGTCGCCGTCGCGGTGGCGACCGCGACGCTCGGCCGGTTGCTGCGGCTACCGGTCGCGGCCGCCGTCCTGCTCAGCCTCGCCGGGCTCGTCGGCACCGTGACCGTCCTGTGCGCCCGGGGAACGGCCCTGCTCGGGGTGGTGCCGACCGCCGGGACGGTGCGGACCCTGCGCGCGCTCATCGCCGGCGGCAGTTCGGACATCTCCCGGCTGGCGGCGCCGGTGCCGCACCGGCCCGGGCTGGTGGTCCTGACCGTCATCGGCATCTACCTCGTCGTCATGGTCGTCGACCTGATCGTGGTGACGTTGGACCGCCCCGCCCTCGGCGGGCTACCGCTGCTGGCCCTGTACGCGGTGTCGGCGGCGATCCTGCCCGGCGGGGTCGGCACCGTCCCGTTCCTGCTCGGAGCGGCGAGCTTCGTCGCGCTTTTGCTGCTGGACGGGCGGTTGGCCTTCGGCCGGTGGGGCCGGACGGTGTCCGATGCCGGGCGCGGCAACGGCGAGCGCGAGGCGTTCGGCGGCCGGCTCACCGTGAACGCGCTCGGGGTGGCGCTCGCCGCGCTGCTCGTCGCCGTCGCGGTGCCGCTCGGCCTGCCGTCACTGGACGGTGAGGGCCTGGTTTCGCGCAAGGGCGGTTACGGCGCCGGCGACGGGCCGAGCTCGGCCAGCGTCGTGCAGCCGATCGTCTCGGTGAGTCAGCAGTTGCACGCCAGCAAGCAGGTGCCCCTGCTCAGCGTGCGCTCGCAGACCCCTCGGTACCTGCGGCTGACGGCGTTGGAGAACTTCGACGGGCAGCTTTTCACCCTGCGGGCGCTCAACGCCACCCGGGACAACCGGGTCAGCGAGGGTCTGCCGAAGCCGCGCCTCGGCGGCACCACGGCGCAGGTCAGCGCGGACATCGCCGTCACCACTCGGTTCAACGAGCTCTACCTGCCGGTACCGGGCATCCCCACCAAGATCAAGGGCCTTACCGGCGACTGGCGGCTGGCGGCCCCGACCGGCACGATCTTCTCCACGAGGACCTCCACCGTGGGCGTGCACTACCAGGTCGACGCGACCGCGCCGAACCCGACCCGGGCCGAGCTGGAGGCCGCGACCGGGCCGACCCCCGCCGATCTGGCCGTGGACACCTCGCTGCCGGACAACCTCGACCCCCGCCTGCGTCAGCTCGTCGAATCGATCACCCGCAACGCGCGCACCCCCTACGAGAAGGTGTACGCGATCCAGCAGCACCTGCGCGGGCCGCTGTTCACCTACGACCTGACCGGCGCACCGACCACCCAGGAAGGCGCCCTCGCCGAGTTCCTCTTCGAGTCGCACCGGGGCTACTGCGAGCAGTTCGCCTCCGCGATGACGGTCATGGTGCGGATGCTGCACCTCCCCGCCCGGGTCGCCATCGGTTTCGTACCCGGCGAGCAGCAGGCGGACGGCAGCTACCTGATCACGAACCGGCAGGCGCACGCCTGGCCCGAGGTGTGGTTCCCCTCGATCGGCTGGGTGAGCTTCGAGCCGACCCGCCGCTCCGACGGGGCGACGGCCGCGCCCTCCTACGCACCCGCCGGCCTCGACGATCCCGACGGGGCGGCTGCGCCTGCCGGCCAGGAGAGCGAGTCCGGTGCCCAGCCGCTGCCCGAGCCGGTGCCGGTCCCGGTGCCCAGCGCCGGGGCGAGCCCCGACGACCCGACCGCGACGCACCCCCCGACCGCGGGCGAGGACACCGACAGCTCCCCCGGCATCCCCACCTGGACAATCTGGCTGTGCGCGACCGTTGTGCCCGTGACGGCCCTGCTGGTCACCCCGGCGATCATCCGGTTCCGGCGACGCCGGGCCCGACTGCGACCCGGCCGACCCGGCGGCGGCGCCGGCGCCGACCCGCCCGGCCGGACC
>NZ_JAMQQF010000794.1 GCF_023716945.1 Frankia sp. AiPs1
GGCCCACTCCACGGCGGCCGGGACCGGCTCGCCGCCATCGACGGCGACCAGCGCGTCGGCGGGGGTGCCGCGAACGCCGACCTCGACCGGTCCGGCGAGGCCCGCGGCCGTAATCGTCCAGTGCAGCGACGCGTGCTCGCCGGGGCGCCAGCCGCTGGGGACGTCCCAGGGATCGACGAACGGCGTGTCTGGCGTCAGCTCCAGCAGGCGGACCAGCGCGTACACGGCCGGAACATCGGCCGCGCCCGGGGCGGCGGCGACGAGCGCGTCGAGGTCCCGCTCGATCAGCCCGGTGTCGAGCCGGCCGGCACGGGTGTCCGGATGGTCGAGCAGGGCCCGCAGGAAACCGATGTTGGTGGTCACTCCGAGCACGCAGGTCCGGGCCAGCGCCCGGTCGAGCCGGTCCAGCGCGGTGTCCCGGTCCGGCCCGTAGGCGATAATCTTGGCGAGCATCGGGTCGTAGGTGGACCCGACGGTGGCACCGAGCCGCAGCCCCGAGTCGACCCGGACGGCCTGCCCCGACGGCTCGTCCAGCCGCAGGACCCGCCCGCCGGTCGGCAGGAAGCCGCGCGCGGCGTCCTCCGCGTACACCCGGGCCTCCACCGCATGACCCGTCAGCCGGATGTCGGCCTGGGTGTAGCCCAGTGGTTCCCCGGCGGCGACGCGCAGCTGTTCGGCGACGAGGTCGAGCCCGGTCACCAGCTCGGTGACCGGATGTTCGACCTGCAGGCGGGTGTTCATCTCCAGGAAGAAGAACTCCTCCGGGTTCGCCGCGGCGACGAGGAACTCGACCGTGCCCGCCCCGACGTAGCCGACCGAGGCGGCCGTGGCGACGGCCGCCGCCCCGATCCGCGCCCGCGTCTGCGCGGACAGCAGGACCGACGGCGCCTCCTCGACGACCTTCTGATGGCGCCGCTGCAGGCTGCACTCCCGCTCGCCGAGGTGGACGGTCGTGCCGTGCGCGTCGGCGAGGACCTGCACCTCGATGTGCCGGGGCCGGTCCACGAACCGCTCGACGAACAGGGTGTCGTCGCCGAACGCCGAGGCCGCCTCGCGGCGGGCGCCGACGATCTCCGCCTGAAGCTGTGCGACGTCCATGGCGACCCGCATGCCCTTGCCCCCGCCGCCCGCGGACGGCTTGAGCAGCACCGGGTAGCCGATCTGCGCGGCGGCGTCGACCAGGTCGGCGTCCGTCATCGCCGGGTCGTCCCGGCCGGGTACGACGGGCACCCCGGCCGCGGCGACCGCGCGCCGGGCGGTGATCTTGTCGCCCATCACCTCGACGGCGCGGACCGGCGGCCCGACGAACACGATGCCCGCCTCGGCGCACGCCGCCGCGAACGCGGCGTTCTCCGACAGGAACCCGTAGCCGGGATGGACCGCCTGGGCCCCGGTGGCGACCGCGGCCGCGACCACCGCGGCGATGTTGAGGTACGACTCGCGGGCCGGCGCCGGTCCGATCCGCACGGCCACGTCGGCCTCCCGCACGTGGCGCGCGCCCGCGTCGGCGTCGGAGTAGACCGCCACCGATTCGATGCCGAGCTCACGCAGGGTCCGGATCACCCGGACGGCGATCTCCCCGCGGTTGGCCACCAGCACTGTCGAGAACATCGTCGCCTTCCCTGTCATCGCCCTCCCTGTCCTCGCCGTCACCTCCGACCCGGTCACCTCCACAGCGCTCACCTCCGACCCGGTCACCTCCGACCCGGTCACCTCTGTCGCGCTCACATCCGGAAGATGCCGTAGCCGGGCGGGTCCATCGGCGCGTTGGCGGCGACCGACAGCGCGAGCCCGAGCACCGTGCGGGTGTCCCGCGGATCGATCACCCCGTCGTCCCACAGCCGGGCCGTCGAGTAGTACGGGCTGCCCTGCACCTCGTAGCGCTCGCGGATCGGGGCGCGGAAGTCCTCCTCCGCCTCGGCCGGCCAGTCCTGCCCGCGGGTGGCGTACTGCTCGCGGCGGACGGTGGCGAGCACCGCCGCCGCCTGCTCCCCACCCATCACCGAGATCCGCGCGTTCGGCCACATCCACAG
>NZ_JAMQQF010000795.1 GCF_023716945.1 Frankia sp. AiPs1
GGCGAGCACCGAGCGGGCCCAGCTGGCCGAGTCGGACGTTGCCGGCCTGCGCACGGCGCTGGAGTACGAGCGGCGCGCCGCCGCCGAGCGGGTCGCCCTGGTCGAGCAGAGCCAGCAGCGGCTCGCCGAGAGCTTCCGGGCCCTGTCCGCGCAGGCGTTGGAGGGGGCGAGTCGCCAGCTCGTGGAGCTGGCGACGGCCCGGTTGGACGAGGCCGGCGCCCGCGCCCGCGGCGATCTCGACGCCCGCCGCGCGGCGGTGGAGGGCATGGTCACCCCGCTGCGCGACGCCCTGGGACGGATGGAGAGCCGGCTGCACGAGCTGGAAACGGCCCGCACGGAGGCGTATGCGGCGCTCGTGGAGCAGGTGCGCTTCGCCCGCGAGGCGTCGGAGAGCCTGCGCTCCGAGACGGCGGCGCTGGTCACGGTCCTGCGCCGCCCGCAGGCCCGCGGCGCGTGGGGGGAGATGCAGTTACGCCGGGTCGCCGAGGTGGCCGGCATGGTCAACCGCTGTGACTTCACCGAGCAGATGACCGTCCAGGGTGACGACGGCCCGTTTCGGCCCGACATGGTGGTTCACCTCGCCGGCGGGCGCAACGTCGTCGTCGACGCGAAGGTCCCGCTGGCCGCCTTCCTCGACGCCGCCGAGAGCACCGACGAGGCCTACCGCGCCGGGCGGATGGCCGCCCACTCCCGGCACCTGCGCGCACATGTCGACGGGCTTGCCGCCAAGTCGTACTGGCGGCGGCTGCCGTCCTCGCCCGAGTTCGTGGTGCTGTTCGTACCCGCCGAGGCGTTCCTCGCCCCGGCGCTCGACCACGATCCGGGCCTGCTGGAACACGCCGCCGCCAGGAAGGTCATCATCGCCACCCCGACCACGCTGATCGCGATGCTGCGGACCATCGCGCACGCCTGGACCCAGGAGGCGTTGACCACGCGGACCCGGGAGATCTTCGAGCTCGGCCGGGATCTCTACACCCGGCTGGGCACGCTCGGCGAACACGTCGACCGGCTCGGCCGCTCGCTGGGCCGGGCGGTCGGGGACTTCAACGCGACCGTCGGCTCGTTGGAAAGCCGGGTGCTCACCCCCGCCCGCCGGCTCGCCGCCATGGAGGTGGTCGAGGCGGCGCTGCCGAGCCCCGCGCCGGTGGAGTCCGGCGTGCGTGCACTGTCCGCGGCTGAGCTGCTGCCCGACTCCGGCCTGCCCGACTCCGGCCTGCCCGACCCCGGCCTGCCCGAGCAGCCGGCGGCGCCGACCGCCGACGGAACTGGGGATGTCGGATATCGGACCTGGCCAGAAGCGGCGGGGAGGACATCGGGGTCAAACGACCAGAAAGACAATGACTGGACGACGCAAAGCAGTGGTTCGACCACCGAAGGTTCCGACGCGGGGACCGATGCCGCGCTCTGATGCATCGTCCTGACGCATTCGAAATCCCCGGGCGGTACCTTGCGTTCGTGAGTGTGCCGCCGCATCGGCAGTCAGCCGGGCCGCCGGGTAGATCCGTGCGCGCCGACAGGTTCGACGATCCGTATGTCCGCGGCGCACGGGGCCGCGCGAGCGCGCCGCCGCCGACGCTGTTCACCGGCAGCAGGCGAGGGCTGACCGCGCTCGGTACGGGGATCATCGTGCTCGTTGTCGGCGGCGTCGGCGCGATCGTCGACTCGGTCGCCTTCGGCTCGCTGAAGTACGTGTTCGGCACGCTGTTCATCGGCGCCTGCGTACTCGTGGCGATGCGGGTCCACACCGACGATCTGATCGGCGTCGTGATCATGCCGCCGCTGGTGTACGCGCTCATCACGATCGGCGTCGGCTATCTCGATCCCTCCACCGGTGACGGCAGTTCCGGACTGCGGAACAAGGCCATCGACATCGGCTCGGAGATGATCCTGCACGCGCCGATCCTGCTGGCGGCCTTCCTGTTGGTCGCCCTCCTCGCGGTTTTTCGCGGCCGGCGCGCGCAGATCGCCCGGCGCGAGCGGCAACGCGCCCTCGCCGCCCAGTCAGCCGCCGAGCGCCGCCGGCGCCCC
>NZ_JAMQQF010000796.1 GCF_023716945.1 Frankia sp. AiPs1
GCCGCCGACGCTGCTGGCACGGGGCCGGACGTCGACGACACCGACGCCGCTGCCGCGGGGGCGGGCCTCGACCTCGGCGACACAGTTCCGGTCGGCGGGGTTCGGGGTGCGGCGGGCGAGGTGGCCGATGAGGTGCTCGGGCCCGGCCGGGGCGGCAGGATGTCCAGCGGGCTGGTGACGATGGTCTGCGCGGCGTCGCCGGGGCGCACGAGGCGGCGCAGCAGTTCCTCCGCGGTGGGCCGGCGGGCCGGCTCCCGGCGCATCGCCGCGCGTACCACGGCGGCCAGCGCCGGATCGAGGTCGCCGAGGGTGGGGTCAGCCTGCTGGACCCGACGAAGCTGGGCCGACGTCGGACCGTCCCCGAACGGCTTGCGCCCGCTGCCCGCGAAGATCACCAGGCCGCCCCAGGAGAAGATGTCCGCGGCGCTCGTCACGGTCTCGCCGCGGGCCTGCTCGGGCGACATGAACGCCGGCGTTCCCGTGACCCGGCCCGACGGCCCGCTGGGCGCCTCGTCGGTGACCCGGGCCAGCCCGAAGTCGATCACCCGCGCGCCCAGCGGGGACAGCAGCACGTTCGACGGGCTGAGATCGCGGTGCACCAGGCCGGCGCCGTGGATGGCGGTCAGCGCCGCGGCGACGCTGACCGCGACGCGTTCCAGGTCGGCCGAGCCCAGCGGGCCATGGTTGGCGACGGCGCGGGCCAGCGTCGGGCCGTCGACGAACTCGGTGACGAGGTAGGGCTGCCCGTCCGGCGGGTCGACGACGTCGAGGACCTCGGCGGTGCAGAAGCGGGCGACGCGGCGAGCCACCGCGGCCTCCCGGCGGAACCGGTCGCGGTAGCGGGGGATCCGGGCGACGTCCGCCCGGATGACCTTCACGGCGACCAGGCCGGTGTCGCGGCCCCGACCGAGGAAGACGGTGCCCATGCCGCCCTCGCCGAGGCGGCCGAGTATCCGGTAATCGCCGAGTTCGCGCGGATCGCCGGGGTGCAGCGGGTCCGCGCGAGTGGAGAGCCCGGACGTTGTTTCCCGCGGCTCGGTCACCTCGTCGATGTTCTCGCGCGTATCCACCATTCCTCCCTACGGCCGAGCGGAAGTCGGGCCCAGGGCGCCTGCTGAATTGTCGGTGACGACGCGTCCCGCTGGTCGTCTCTATCGCTTACTCGACAGCACCGGCGGCGCTGTTCCGAAGTGTCGGCGGCCCGCAGCCGACGGCCCGATGTCACCGACGCAACTCCCGCGCGGGGGCCCTACCTGGCCCGAAACGGCCAGTCGACCTGCCGATCCGGCGCGCCCACCCCGGCTGACGCGGCAGTCGTGGTGACGTCGGCGGCACCGGGGGTGGCGCACCGGGCCGCCGTGCGCGGCGCCGTCCACCCTCATCCTGCCGGTGCATACCGATTGTCATTGTCTGCGTCGATCCGACGGCCGAGACGCCGCATTTCCGTACCCGATACCTCAGGACCCGGCCGACCGGTGACATTCTTGACGGAAATCACGGGGAGACCATCAGCGGTCGCCGAACCGCCGAGCCCGGGCGGCCAATGGCCCGTGCCTCCCACGAACGGGTGGCCGGTAACCCGGTATCGGGTACCCCCGTCCGGTCAGCGGCGCCCGGTCAGCGGCGCCCGGCGGCGTGGCCGGCGACCAGCATCCGGGTCGTGGCGACGGACGCGGCGGCGGCCTGGTCGACGCTGCGCCGGTGCTGGGCGAACACGCCGTCGAGGTGGAACACGGCGTGCCCGTGGGCCTGGGCGAGGTGCTGCTCGACGAGGATGACCGCGTCGCGGTAGCTCGGCACCACGGGCAGGGCCAGCACCAGCGGGAGCAGTGTGTCGAGCAGGGCGCGGGTCTGCGCGGCGAGCTGTGGGTGGCGGCTGCCCGCCAGGCCCGGGGCGAACAGGACGTCCATCCCGGCGCGGCGTTCGACGACGAACGCGGTGTAGGCGCCGGCGGTGGCGGCGAGCCGTTCCACCGGATCGGCGCCGGCCCGGTCCGCGGCCGCGCGCAGCTGCCCGGTGAGCTGGCG
>NZ_JAMQQF010000797.1 GCF_023716945.1 Frankia sp. AiPs1
AGTCGCCGCTGGTGATGAAGCGCTTGACGCCCTCGATGTGCCAGGTCCCGTCGGACTGCTCGACCGCCCGGGTCCGGGCGGGCCCGCCCGCGGCGCCGGCGGCGGGTCGGTCGGCCGGCTTGGCTGCGGTCGGGGCGTTGCGGCCGCTCCCGCCCTTGCCGCGGGTCTTAGAGTTCGAGGCCATCTGTGTCACTCCTGGAACGGTCGTTGACCGGCTTGTCGAGGATGCGGTCCACGGCGAGGTAGCCGCCGGGCCGCCAGGCGAGCAGCGCCGCCGCGGCGAGCAGCAGGCTGTCGCGGACCAGCTCGGAGGCGTAGTGAGTGGGGGCGTCGGCCGTCAGGTCGCCGCCGGAGGAGAAGCAGCCGCAGTCGATGCGCAGCCCGCGGACCGCCGCCGAGGCGATGGCCGCGATGTAGACGGCGAACATCAGCGCCGACACCAGTGCGGTCACCCGCACCGCGAGCCCCACGATGAGCAGCACGCCGAGGGCGATCTCGAGGAACGGCACGCCGTAGGCCACCGGCTGCACCAGCGCCTCGGGCAGGATGCGGAACGCCCGCACCGAACGCAGCATGCCGTCCGGATCGTTGACCTTCAGCAGGCCCGCGACGAGCCAGACGGCGCCGAGCGCCAGGCGCAGGACGGTGGAGATGCCCCGGCTCGCCGGCTGCGTCGGCGTGGTGAGGCGGTAGGCGATCGTGTTCATTACCGGGCTTCTGGTCCGGACCGCTCGGCGGTCAGCTTGGGCAGGTCGTCGATGTATGCCTGGACGCCCGTGCCCGCCAGGTACAGCGCGCGGATCCGGTCGTCTCGGGAAAAGGCGATCACCTGCGAGCCGTGGGTGACCAGAACGGAACCGTCGGCCTGAACCTCGGGCTTCTCCAGGGGGACGCCCAGGGCCTCGGCCTCGGAGCGGATCCGATCAAACGTGCCACGGACACCGATGAAGGTCGCGTCGAACTGCCTAAGCCAACGACTGAGAACCGGCCCGGTATCCCGATCAGGATCGGACGTCACGAAAACGACCGCGATCTGCTGCCGTACGTCCGGTTTGACCTCGGTGAGCGCGGAGGAGATGTCCGCCATCGTGGTCGGGCAGACATCGGGGCAGTTCGTATAGCCGAAGAACAGCAGGGTGATTTTTCCCTTTGTGCGTTCCCGCAGGTCGAAGGGGCGTCCGTCAGTGTCGGTCAGATTCAGGGCGGGTTTGGCCAGCCGCTGTGCCGGGACGGTGCCGTGCAGACCGTCGTTGTCCCCGTCGCCCGCGTCGACGATGGTCACCCCGTTGTTCGTGCCGGAGCCGGCGCAGGCGGACATCAGCAACAGCGATGAGGCAGCCAACGCCGACCCGAGGACGCCGAACAGCCGTCCCCGCCGGCGCCGACCAGCCGGCGGGGACGGCCGGGTGGCTCGGGACGCCTGCGTGGCCAGGGGCGGCTGGGTGGCTTGGGACGGTCGGGTGGCTTGGGACGGTCGGGTGGCCAGGGATAGCCGGCCGGCTGGGGACGGCTGGGCTGGTGGGGGCGGCCCGACCGGGAGCGACGGCGAAGCGGGTGGGACCACGGCGTGGCGGGAGGGGGACCCGTCGACGCGGACGGTGACCTCGCGACGGGGACGGATCAGGGACATGACACTCCAGGAGCGGGCGCCGCAGGCGCGTGGGATCGCCACCGGGCGGCGGCGGGCGTGATCGAAGGTGATCGCTGCGGACGCGATGGGTGACGGACTGACGGGGCGAAACGGGACGCGCGGCGACGCCACAGACCGACGCCACAGGCCGACGCACAGGCCGACGCACAGGCGACGGTGCCCCGCCCGGCCCGGCCCACGACGCAGGGGGCTAGAGCGCGGCGACCCGCCACGGCGCATCCCGGAACGATGTGCTGACGAGCGGCACCGGCGGCCCGCGCCGGGCGACGGCGTGACGCAGCAACAGCAGGCGCGCTCGTCCCACCGAACCGGCCCGCCCGATCGGCGCGAACCGCGGGGCCGGCGCCGAAGGCGGGGAGATCGCCGGCAGGG
>NZ_JAMQQF010000798.1 GCF_023716945.1 Frankia sp. AiPs1
GGGCAAGTTCGCCGCCGGCGTCGGCGTGCTGCGCGCCGCCGCCCGGCTGCGTCCGGTGTTCGACACGGCCGCCGAATTCGGCCCGCCCGCGCGGCCGGTGCGCCTGGCCACCGGGCCGGCACCCGTCGCGCTGGTGTGCCTGCCGTCGATGGTGGCCCCGTCCGGCCCGCACAACTTCGCCCGGATCGCCCTGCACCTGCACGGCCTGCGCGACGTCTTCGCGCTGCCGCATCCGGGGTTCGGCGACGGCGAGTTGCTGCCGGCGTACGCCGAGCTCGTCGTCGAGATGCACGCCGACACCGTCGCGCGTGCCTTCCCCGTCACCCCGGTCGTCCTCGCCGGGTACTCCTCCGGCGGCTGGCTGGCGCACGCGATCGCCTCCGCCCTGGAGGATCGGGGGGTGCGCCCGGCGGCGGTGGCGCTGCTCGACACGTGGCTGCCCACCGACCGCATCCCGGAGGAGGACATCCACGAGGAGCTGCGCGGCATCGCCGTCAACGACCAGGCGTTCGCGCTGATGACCGAGTCGCAGATCACCGCGCAGGGTGCCTACCTCGACCTGTTCGAGAACTGGCGGCCGCGCGGCGTCGCCGCCCCGGTCATGCTCCTGCGTGCGGCGGAGCGGATGCCCCGGCGCACCGTCGCCGAGGACATCACCGGGCACGGTCAGGCCTGGACGACCGACTGGTCGATGGACCACGACTCCTTCGACGTGGCCGGTGACCACCAGTCGATGATGAACGAACACGCCGCGTCGACCGCCCGTGACCTGCACCGCTGGCTGGAGCGGCTGGAAGGGGCGGGTGGAGAAGGAGCGAGGTAGCCTGCCGGCGGCCCGGCCCAGGCGGCGGCTGGTCCGCCGCGCGGTGCGGTGCGGGGACGGCCGGTGTCCCCGCACCGCTGCCGCACCGCTGCCGCACCGCTGCCGCGGCGGCTCTCAGGCCGCCGAGTGCGGGCTCGGCTGGACGGCGGCGATCGACTGACCGGCGGCGACCGCCCGGGCGAGGACGCCGATGTCGGCCTGGTCGGTGAACAGCCCGTCGATGCCGGCCCTGAGGTAGGCGACCTGTTCGTCGATGGCCCGGCCGAAGTCGTTCGCAACGGTGCCGCGGCGGTAGTCCGTCGGCAGGAACGTGTTCTCCGCGCGGAAGGTGTACGGGTGCAGGACCAGCCCGGCGGCGTGCGCGTCGGCGACCAGCGACGTCGCCCGGCCCAGCGATCCGTCGGGGTTGCGGGGGATGACCTGCAGCTTGTCGGGGCCGATGCCGGTGGCGTAGGCGGCGACGGCGCGCAGGCCGGCCGGCGTCACGAGGTCGGCGTAGGTCCGCTTGTCTCCGGCGGTGACGAGGTCGAACGGCGCTCCCTCGGCCGACAGCAGCTGCACCACCGAGGTGCGCAGCCCCAGCTTGCGCAACTGGGCGAGGTTCGTCGTCTCGAAGGACTGGACGAAGACCGCCGCGTCGCGCCGGTTCAGGCCGTAGCGGTTCAGCGTGTCGAGCAGGCGCTGCTCCAGCGGCAGCCCGGCCTTGGTGAAGTAGGTCGGGTGCTTGGTCTCCGGGTAGACGCCGATCTCCCGGCCGAGCTCCTTCGACAGCCGGACCCGCAGGTCGAGGACCTCGGTGAACGTCGGGATCTCGAACAGGCCATCGTAAAGGGTGTTCTCCTGACGCACCTCGGGCAGCCGCTCCTTGGCGCGCAGCGTCTTCAGTTCGGCCAGGGTGAAGTCCTCGGTGAACCAGCCGGTGGTCGCCACGCCGTCGAGTGAGGTCGTCTTCTTCCGGCCGGCGAACTCCGGGTGGTCGGCGACGTTCGTCGTCCCGCCGATCTCCGGTTCGTGCCGGCAGACGAGGACGCCGTCCTTCGTGGGCACCAGGTCGGGCTCCACGAAGTCCGCGCCCAGCCGCGCGGCCAGCTCGTAGGACGCCAGGGTGTGCTCGGGGCGGTAGCCGGATGCGCCGCGGTGGCCGATGACCAGCGTCGAACGGCGGCGCTCGCCGCCGGCGGCGGTTGCCCCGGCGG
>NZ_JAMQQF010000799.1 GCF_023716945.1 Frankia sp. AiPs1
GCGTGAGCCTGCGCAATCCCGCCCCGCGTCCCGATTACAGCGCCGCTGCGGGCCGTCCCGGCGGCTACGGCGAGCCCGCCGCGGCGGAGGCGACCCCCGGTCCGCGGGAGGTTCCGGTCCTGCGGGACGCGGCGGTCCGTTCCGGCCATCGCCTCATCGGCGCCCGCCCGCACGCAACGGGGTCGAAGCCGCACGCTCCGGCGTCCACCCAGCGCGATCAAGGTCGACGCCCTAACGTTGCCGTCATGGGGGCGGCGCAGTCGTACGAGGCGAGCCCGCCGATCTTTCTGGCCAGCACCGACGCTCTGCGCGACGGGATCGCGCGGCTGCGCCCGGAGATCAGCGTGCACGAGGTCACGGCCCCGACCAGGCTCGCTCCCTACGCCTTCGCCCTCGCCGGCGGCCTGACCGGCGACGCCGCCGACCTCGCCGCCGGCCGGCTGATCGTCCTGATGGATCCGGACGGACAGCCGGCCTGGCAGGGCAGCGCCCGTGTCGTCTGCTACGCCCGGGCGAGCGTCGACCCGGAGATCGCCGCCGATCCGCTGCTGGCCGACGTGGCCTGGTCGTGGCTGCGAGAGTCGCTCGACGCGCACGGCGCGCAGGTCCGTGCGCTCGGCGGCGCGGTGACGACGACCTCGTCGCGGCGGTTCGGCCTGCTGCGGGCGGAAGGGGACAGCTTCGACGTCGAGCTGCGCTGTTCCTGGTCGCCCGACTGGGCCGAGACCGCGATCGGCGCCGACCCGGACGCGGCGGGCCCGACCGGCCCGCAGCCGGCGCGACCCGCCTGGAGTCCCGCCGGGGCGGCGGCCCACCTGCTGGCCTTCGGTGACCTCCTGGCCGCCATGGCCGGGCTACCACCGGCACTGTCCGGCGTCGTGGCGCTGCCCCAGCGACGGAGCTGAATCCGCCGGTCGTAGCCCCGTCGCGGGTCCACATCCAGGGGATTCGCGGTACCCCGTTCGGATCGAGAGCCGGCCACCCTACCCGGTGATGGTGTCACGATGCGTATAATCAGCGTGATTCGCTGAACAGTGCGGCTGCCTCCGCGAGGATTCAGACGTACGATCGCCGATCGTGACGTCGACGGTTCCTGAACCAACACAGCAGGTCAGCGGGGGTGTAAGCGCAATGGTGGAGGGAGAGCCCAGCACCAGCGCCCGCGAGCCCATCCCGCTGCTCGCTCCTGTGGACGGCGTCCCGCCCGTCATCGTCGACGCCGCAGCGCTCGCCGCCGCAGCCGTTCGGCTCGCGGCCGGGACCGGCCCGGTCGCCTTCGACGCCGAGCGGGCGTCCGGATACCGGTACAGCCAGCGCGCCTACCTGGTCCAGATCCGCCGCCGGGGGGCCGGTTCGCTGCTGGTCGACCCGATCCCGCTGGGTGACCTTACCGTCATCCAGGAGGCGGTGGGCGACGCCGAATGGGTGTTGCACGCCGCCAGCCAGGACCTGCCCTGCCTGGCCGAACTCGGGCTGCGGCCGGCCCTGCTGTTCGACACCGAGCTCGCCGGCCGGCTGCTGGGCTACGAACGGGTCGGCCTCGGCATGATGGTCGAGCGGGTCCTCGGCTACGGCTTGGAGAAGGGCCACTCGGCGGCGGACTGGTCCACCCGGCCGCTGCCCGAGCCCTGGCTGCGCTACGCGGCGCTCGACGTCGAGCTGCTGGTGGAGCTGCGCGACGCGCTCGAGGCCGAACTCATCGAGCAGAACAAGATCGATTTCGCCCATGAGGAGTTCGCCGCGATCGTCGCGGCGCCGCCCCGGGAACCCCGCGCCGAGCCGTGGCGGCGGACCAGCGGCATCCACCGGGCCCGGTCCCGCCGCCAGCTCGCGGCGGTGCGGGCCATGTGGACCGCCCGGGACCGGATGGCCCGCACGCGCGACGTCGCCCCCGGCCGGGTCCTGCCGGACAGCGCCATCATGGACGCGGTCCTCAACGCCCCCGCCGACACCGCCGCGCTGATCCGCCTGCCCATCTTCTCGGGTCCGCGGATCCGGCGGACCGCAAGCACC
>NZ_JAMQQF010000079.1 GCF_023716945.1 Frankia sp. AiPs1
TCGTCGCGGCGGGCCGCAACGCCGGCGCCACCCAGGGGGTCAGCCCCGGGCGGGCCCGCGGCACGGTCACCCACGACCCGTCCGACGCCGCCGGTCGGATCCTCGTCGTCGACACGCTCGATCCGGCGCTGGCCAGCGCGCTGCCGGAGCTGGCGGGCCTGGTGTCGACGACCGGCAGCCCGCTGAGCCATCTCGCGATCCTCGCCCGCGAGTACGGCGTCCCCGCCGTGATCGGCGTCGCCGACGCCACGACGACGTTCGCCGACGGTGACGAGGTGATCGTGGACGGCAGCGTCGGCGAGGTGGAACGCGTCGGGGACGGCAACGCCGAAACCGGCAACACCGAGGCCGGCGACACCCAAGCCGGCGACACCCAAGCCGGCGACACCGAGGCCGGCGACACCGAGGCCGGCGACACCGAGGCCGGCGCCGCGCCTGCCGAGAGCGGGGTTTGAGCGCATGCGGAGACTCGTCGTTCCCGGGATCGCCGCGATCACGCTGATCGGCTCGGGGGCCTACTTCTTCGTCTACCTGTACCGGTGGGAGTGGAACCGGGCGCTGACCAGCGGGGTCATCTTCATCGCCGTCGAGGTCATGCTCGTCGGGGTGACGCTGTGGCAGCGCATCGGCCGGCTCGCCGCCACCGCGCAGGCGAGCCCCGAGCGGCGACGGCGCATCGAGGCCAGGCTGCGGGAGGCCCCGCCGCAGCGTTCGGCCGTGTTCGACTGGCTGCGCGCCGACGGCTCGTCCGCGCCGGTGTTCATCCCGATCCTCATGGGCGCCGGGCTGCTGCTGTCGGGCCTGGCCTGGGTGGTGGAGCGGCTGGCCCGCGCGACGGCCGGCAGCGTCGCCGACCCCGGGGTCGCGGCGACGATGGCGAAGCTCGGCCCGCCGCCGGGCGGCCTGCTCGACGACTCGGCGGACCCGTTGCGCCTGCTGCGCCAGCCGACCAGCCCGCGATGAGAGCGCTGCGCCCGCTGGTCGTGCTCGTCGTCGCCGTCGTGGTCGTCCTCGGCGGGGTGCACCTGCTCCAGGAGGCGACCGAATATCACGGCGGCGCCGGCGCCGAGGCCCAGACGACCGTCCTTTTCAAGATCAAGGACAACGACTTCGGGCACGGCGACGCCTTCGCGGCGACGGCCCTGTGGCAGACCTGCATCGCCACGATCGGCTGGACCGGCGAGGACGAGCCGGCCCCGGCGGGTGGGCGGACCTTCCGCGCCGTCCTGCGCCCCTCCCTGCCCGACGACACCCGCCGCCGCCTACGCGGCTGCCTGGAGGACCTCGTCGTCAACCACGTCAAGGGCAACGTCGTCAGCATGCACTCCGGCGCCGCCTGAGCGACCGGACCACCACCACCCGCGCGGACTACTCGACGGTCGGCCGGCGCGCTGCCGCCTGCCAGCCGACGGCGACGAGGAGCAACCCGGCCACCAGCGCCAGCACACCGGTGACGACCCCGTGGAAGGTGACGGCGTGCAGCCCGCGCGGCACGTTCGCCAGGCCGACGACACCGCCGACTCCCGCGGCGACGACCACCACCGCCGGCAGGACCACCGACTCCGACGGATGCCGCCGTGGCCGCCGCGCCCGGCGTGGCAGTGCCCGCAGATGGGCGACGATCGCCGCCGCGACGAGCACCAGCCCGGCCACGCTCATGCCGTACTGAAGCCACTTGAAACCGGGCAGGGCGCCATGCTCGGCGCGCAACCAGGCCACCTGCCGGACGCCCCACCGATTTTCGTGGGTGAAGTCGTCCCAGCCGACATGGGTCGCCGCCCCCACGGCCGCGGCCACCGGTGCCAGCCGCCACTGGCGTCCCGTGAGCCGTGCCCGGGGAGCCAGCCGCAACCGGACCGGCTCCGGCGCCAGATCGACCAGGGGGTCGCGAGTCAGGCAGAACCACACCCCCAACGCGACCAGCGACAGCACCGGCGCGACGGTCACGACACCGAGCAGGCTGTGCGTGAGCCGGTAGAACTTCGGCCACTCGAAGAACACCGGCACGTCGGGAACCATCGACCCGACCACCATCGCGCTCATCGGCAGCCCGAGCCGCCGCAGCGGCAGCACCGCCGCCGGATGGCTCAACGTGAACGGCACCCTCAACCCCACATCACGCAGATCGACACGGCGAAGATCCCGGGTCCCAGCCTATAGATCCTTGGCCTGGTGTGATCCACCACCTCGGCGACGAAACGGTCACCGAGCTCGTCCCACGGCTAGGTCGGGTGCCGCCTTCCCGACGCCACCAAGCACGACTCTCCGGCAGGACCTGGGGAGTCGGCACCCTCGGAGGCGGAACGGCCGCACCCCCGCCGCGCCTTCCGGAACCCGAGCTCCGCCGGGCGGAAAGACAGCTCGAAGCCCGGCAGCATACAGGCCGCGCTGGGAGCCTGCGCGAGGCCGGACGAATATGAACAATCTTGCCAACCTGGTTAACGTCCGGGGCCCTCAGGCTGCTCTACCTGTGGACGTCAACGTTGACGCGCTTTTTGTACAAGGAGCAGATAGATGGATCCGGTTCTCGCCGCGGCTTCGACAGTCGTCGCCGGCAATGTGCTTGTCCTGGTGGAGCTGTGCCTTCGCCTCCGCTCTTCGCGGCGCAAGGAGGATGCCCATCGCCACCTGCTGGTCGATCTCGCACAGGCCCTGCCGCCCGGTAGCGCGTTGCTCGAGCGTCGCCCCGACGGGACGCGGCTCACCATGATCGTGAAGTCCAACGTGGCCAACTGACGGAGCGCGACGCCATGGACAGCCGAATCGACCCCCCTGACCCTGCCGCACTACATGGAACGACGCCCACCAGCCCGGTCGCCGGCGATCTTGTCGGTCCCTCTGCAACAAAGGTGGCCGAGTTCAGTAGATTTTATCGAGCATTTGTCCCTAAGCTGGTAAATTTTTTGGTCTGGCAAGGAGTCCGCCCCGCCGACGCCGCCGACATCGCCCAGGACACCATGGCGATGGCCTTCCGCGACTGGGATCGGATCAGACACCCAGAAGCCTGGACACGGCGGGTAGCATCTCGCGCATACGTCCGGCGGATCGCCAGCCTCCCCGAAGATCTTGTCGTCGAGGTCCCGGAGCCGCTCTCAGTACTGATCCGCGACAGCAACAGTCTCGACGCGGTGGTCGAGCGACACGAGGTATTACGCCTACTCGCACTACTCCCCCCACGTCAGCGACAGATTATGGCCTGGAACTGCGACGGCTACACCCCCACCGAGATCGCCGAGGAACTGGGGATGAGCTCGGGAGCAGTACGGGCCAATCTCTACAAGGCGCGCCGGACGCTCGCATCCCGAATTTTCCCGGCGGGGGAGGTGGACGCGCCGTGACCCGGCCCGAGGACGACCCGCAGGCCTGGGTTGAGGCGTCCCAGATCGCCTTGATCAGGGAACTGAGTCAGATTCTGGACCTTGATGCCGGCCTACGCGATGCGCTGCTGCCGGGCCGGCACGCTACCGTCGTCGACGACATACATTCATCGCTTGATGTCAGTGCCGGCCTAGCGGCTATCGTACCGGCCACCGGGCCAGCCTCCCCGCTGCGGACACGCCCTTCCACGACACACAGTACGGACGGATTTGGAAGGGCAGAAACCGCGACGGCCCGCCACCTCCGAGCCCTGCCACCTCCCGAGCGACTGGCCCTGCGCGGCCACCCTGCCATTGTCGGTCTCGTCCTGGTGCTACGGCTCGACATCGTCGTCGACCTTGCTGACGGCCTCATGCGCGCTCCGGGCCGGGACCGCGCTCTTACCCTCGGGCGAAATCTCACCCTTGCACGGGACCTCGCCCGCGAGTTCGATCTCGACCTCGGGTGGGACCTCGCCTTCGATCTCGACGCCTCCTACGACCGCATCCGCGGCCTTGCCCGATACCTTGCCTACGACCACGCGGTAGTCCCTGCGGAGGCCGACACTCTCACCCGGGACATGGCCGTCGACCTCGTCCTCACCCGAGCCCGGGTCCTCGCCCGTGTTCTCGACCGGGCGCTCGACCGCATGCCCTCCCCCGGTCGCGAGTTGGCCGACGCCTTCGTCGCCGATCTGTCTCATGGCCGAGACCTCGCCCGAGCCTGTGACCGTGCACGGGCACTCGCCGAAGCTTTCACAATCAAGCCCGCACTCGACACCGCCGTGAACAGCGCTCTGCTGGACAATCTCGTCCGGGCCCGTAACGACTTCACCGAGGCTGATCTACGGGATGCCAACCTGATTGGTGTTCCGCTGATCGGTGTCCGCTGGTCGCGTACCACCCGCTGGCCACCGGCGTGGCGGGAGCTGATTGAACAGCGCTCCGAGGAGGTTGAACCTGGAGTCTTCGAGATCCGTGACGGCATGGCAGATGTGGATACCGCGATGGCCCTGGTCGATTCCTGAGCGGAACAACCCGAAGCCAACCCTGCACACGGCATGGTGACGGACCCAGGACCCGGCCAACTACCGGCGGACAGCCGGGCGGCCACCGTCGGCGTCCGGACGGCGGGCATGGCCGGTGACGGGGCCGAACAGGGTGGTGCGCAGGGCCGGGCCGAGGGTGCGGACTATTTCATCAGCGGTCATGGAGGCGAGCGGTTCGACGGCCAGGACGTAGCGGGTGAACACCAGGCCGCCGAGCTGGCCGACGAACGTGCCCGCACGGTGGCGGGCGTCGGCGCCGCTGAGGCGGTCCGCCAGCCGGTCGACCATCTCCCGCTGCAGGCCGCCGCGGAGCAGCGTCGCGAGCTCGGGGTCGGCCACCGCCGCGCGGACCGCGGTGAGTAGCGGCAGCCCGGTCTCGGGCCGGTCCCAGCCGACCACCAGGGCGCGGATCGCCCGCTGAGGCAGGGATTCCAGCTCGCCTTCGAGCAGGCTGGCCAGGACATCCGCGGGGTTCATGGTGAGCTGCAGGACGGCCGCGAACAGGCCACGCTTGGAGCCGAAGTAGTAGCTGATCAGGGCCGCGTCGACACCGGCCTCCGCCGCGAGGGAACGCATCGTGACCGCCTCGTAGCCCTCGCGGCGGAACCGGTCCCGGGCGACGGCGAGGATCTGGGCCCGCACGTCGGGGCTGCCGGGCCGCCGTCCACGCCGCGGCGAAGAATTCATCACGGTTGAACAACGGTAGCCGGCCCCGTCAAGGTCCATCCAGCGCACCGACCTGGAGGACCGAGATGACCACACCGGCATCGCCGCCGACAACCCCCCCGGCAACAGCCACGCCCACGCCCACGCCAGCGCCGCCGCCGACGCCGACGCCGACGACGCCGACCACGACCACGACCACGGCCACGGCCACGGCCACGGCCACGACAGAGACGCACCCGACGTCCACGCCGGGGTCCGTCGTCCACCACACCCGGGTGCTGGTGGTCACGTGCGGAGCGCTGGCCACGGTGATCTCGGCGATGTCGTCGCTGAACGTCGCCCTGCCGTCGATCGCCGCCGACACCCACGCCTCGCAGACCCGACTGTCTTGGATCATCGACGCCTACAGCCTGGTCTTCGCCGCGCTGCTGCTGCCGGCCGGGGCGCTGGGCGACCGTTTCGGACGGCGGCGCGCCCTGCTGGCCGGACTGTTGATCTTCGGTGCCGGTTCGGCGGCGGCGCCGTTCACGAGCAGCGCGACGGCGCTGATCGGGCTGCGCTGCGTGCTCGGCGTCGGCGCGGCGCTGGTGATGCCGGCGACCCTGTCGACGATCACCGGCACGTTCCCGCGGGACCGGCGGGCGGCAGCGGTCGGGGTGTGGGCGGCCGTCGCCGGGGCCAGCGCCGTCGTCGGCCTGCTCGCCTCCGGCCTGCTGCTGCAGGCATGGTCGTGGCGTTCGGTGTTCGTCCTCGGCGTCGTGCTCGCCGCCCTCGCCGCGGTGGGGACCTGGCGATTCGTGCCCGACTCGGCCGCCTCGGACGGGCCGCCGCTGGACGTCGTCGGCGCCGTGATCTCGATCGCCGGCCTCGGCGCGCTCGTCTACTCGATCATCGAGGCGCCGGAGCGCGGCTGGCTCGGCGTCCCCACCCTGCTCGGGCTCGGTGCCGGCGTCGTGCTGCTGGTCGGATTCGTCGCCTGGGAGCTGCGCACCCGCGCCCCGCTGCTGGACCCGCGGCTGTTCACCCGGCCGGCCTTCGCCGCGGGCACCCTGTCGATCCTGCTGCAGTTCTTCGCCTTCTTCGGCCTGATCTTCATCACGATGCAGTACCTGCAGCTCGTCCGCGGCGACAGCGCGCTCGTCGCCGCGGTCAGCGTGCTGCCGATGGCGGCCGGAATGATGCCCGCCGCCCGCCTCGCCCCGAAGGTCACCGCCGCCGTGGGCGCCCGTGCCTGCTGCGTGGCCGGGCTGCTCCTGATCACCGCCGGGATGCTCGTGCTGTCCCGGCTCGACCAGGGCAGCTCGTACTGGCTGCTGCTGGCCGGGCTGTTCCCGCTCGGCGTCGGCATGGGCCTGGCGATGACGCCGGCGACCACCGCCGTCACCGACAGCCTGCCGCCGGCGTTGCAGGGCGTCGGCTCCGCCGTCAACGACCTGTCCCGTGAACTCGGCGGGGCGCTGGGCATCGCCGTGCTTGGCAGCCTGCTCAGCTCCACCTACCGCAGCCACCTGGCCCTGCCCGCCGTGCTCCCGCCGGCCCTCGCCGAGAAGGCCCGCTCCTCGCTGGGCGTGGCCGCCCACCTCGGCGAGCCGGTCCTCGGCCGTGCCCAGAGCGCCTTCGTCGACGGCATGCAGATCGCCTTCGTCGGCGGCGCGGTCGTCACCGGGATCGCCGCGCTCGCCGTCGCCCTCCTGCTGCGCACCGAACGGCGGACCTGAGCTCCCGCTCCGTCAGCGCGTCGGTAGCCGTGGGTAGCGCTGGTGGAAGACGTTGCGCTCGACGGGACGCCGGCCGGGATGGCGGCGTTCCTCCGCGGCATAGCCGACGGCGACCAGCAGGGCGATGGCGAGGTCGTCGCGGTCGGCGATGCCGACGGTCTCCTTCACGGCGGCCTCGTCCCAGCCGTTCATCGGCGAGCTGGCCAGGCCCAGTTCGGTGGCGGCGAGCAGCACGTAGGTCGCGGCGATCATCGCATCCTTGATCGCGTACTCGCGCAGCAGGCCGCGCCGTTCGAGGTCGTGTTGGAAGTCGTCGGACGCGGCGGCGAACATGGCGATGAAGTCGTCCGACCAGGCGCCGGCCTCGCGGGCCTGGTCGTAGATGTCGGCCTGGTCGGCGCGCCAGGCCTGCGGCTGCGCGACGAAGACGAGGACGACCGGAGCCTCGGCCGGCTGCGGCTGCCCGCCGGTGGCGCGCACGAGACCTTCCCGGCCCGCCTCGTCGCTGACGACGACGATCGAGCGGTCCTGCAGGTTCCAGGACGTGGGTGCCTCGACGGCCAGGGCGAGCAGGGCGAGCAGGGCGTGGCGGCCGGGACCGGCTCGGGCCGGTAGTGGCGGACCGTGCGGCGGGTCCGGATCGCGTCCGCGACGGACAGAGTCGGCCGGGCAGGCGTCACGAGACCGGCGGCGGGTCCGGAGGGCAGAAGCTGCGTCATGGCACTCACTGTCGGGGAGTGACTCTCTTTTCGAAAGAAGGAACTTATTGGTGCGCTACTCTCCCCTGTATGGATGACCGGACAGTGGTCGAGTCCTCGGGGCTGCCCGCGGACGCCTTCTGCGCGAAGTGCCCGACCCGCCAGGTGCTCGACCACATCGCCGGCAAGTGGACGGTGCTGATCGTCGACGCACTGCTGCGCGACGACACGATGCGCTACACCGAGCTCGCCCGCCGCATCGAGGGCGTCTCGCAGAAGATGCTCACCCAGACGCTGCGCGCCCTGGAGACGGACGGATTCGTCACCCGCACGGTCCACCCCACCAGCCCGCCGTGCGTCGACTACACGCTGACCCCCCTCGGCCGCAGCCTCGCCGAGCCGATCACCGCCCTGCGCCGCTGGACCGAGACCCACATCAACGACATCGAACGCGCCCGCGCCGCCGCGCGGCCGCTACCCTCCGCCGGGGCCGACCTCAGGTAGCAGCGCAGCGACCGGTCCGGACTCGGGCTGCCCGACGAGGGCGTGCCGCGGAAGCAGCAGGGGGGTCGCCAGCAGGAGCAGGCCGGCGGCCGCGATCGCGATCCGCGGGCTGGTGAGGCCGGCCAGCAGGCCCCACAGCGCCGTCAGGGTTGCGATGGCGGCCTTACTGGTGACCGACCAGGCCGACAGCGTCCGGACGACTCGCCTGGCATCGGTCTGGTCAAGCCGGTAGGTGGCGAACACGGGATTGAACACGCCCATGCAGGCGACCAGGCCGAACTGGACGGCGAACACGAGCACGATCCCGGCCGTGCCAGGGCGGATGAAGGCCAACCCGAGCGACCAGCACGCCCGCAGTGTGCCGGCAACGAGCAGGACCCGGTGCCGCCCGTGCCGCGCGACGAGGGGCCGGGCCAGCCGAGAGCCGACGAGCCCGCCCACGCAGGGCACACCGAACGCCAGGCCGTACTGCCACGGCTCGAACCCAAGATCGCCGAGCATCAGAATGGCGACCAACGGAGACGTCGCCATGATCAACCCGTTGACCAGGACCGTGTTGACGAACAGGGGCCGCAGCGCCGGGTGGCTCAGGATGTGGCGCCACCCCTCGGCGAGGTCGCGCATCCGGGCCCTCGGCACGCCGGCCGGCGCGGAACGCGGCTCGCGCCCGCCGCTCCCGCCGATCGCGCCGATCGCGCCGATCGCGCGGAGTCCCGCCGCCGAGAGCAGGTAGCTGATCGCGTCGGCCAGCACGGTCGCCACCGGTCCGAACAGTCCGATCGCGGCCCCACCGAGCGGCGGCCCGACGACGGTGGCGGTCCAGGTCGTCGACTCGAATCGGGCGTTCGCGACGAGCAGGGCCTCGCCCCGCAGGAGTCCCTTGACGTAGGCGCCGGCGGCGGCCGTGAAGGCGATGTCGGCCGCGGCGACCGTGATCGACACCACGACGAGCTGGGTGAAGGTGAGCCAGCCGAGCGCGAACGCGACGGGGACGCTCAGCACCGCGGCGAACCGGGTCAGGTCCATCGCCACCATCACCGGCCGCTTGCGGCGAAACTCGACCCAGGGACCGAGCGGCACCGCCACCAGCGCCCCCACCGCCGGCCCCGCCGCCGCGAGCACCGCCACCCCGGTCGGCCCGGCGTGCAGCACGAGGATCGCCATCAGCGGGAACGCGTCGAACGCCAGCCACGTGCCGAAGGTGCTCACCGCAAACGCGGCCCAGAGCCACCCGAAGCGCCATTCCGCGGACCGCCCCTCGCCCACCACCCCGCCCCAGCCCTTCCCGCCGCATCCGGACGACATCTCGTTGACCAGCAGGATCTAAGCGAGTGGGAGAGGGCCGAAGCAAACAACCGCCGCAACGGCGAGCCCCAACCCCGGGTTGTGCGACTAGCGTCGGGCGACGTGGATCTCGAGGCTGTGCGAACATTTGTCTCCGTCGCGGACACCGGTCAGTTCCAGAACACCGCCGCCGAAATGGCGATCACCCAGCAGGCGGTCTCCAAGCGCATCGCCAAGCTCGAAGGAGATCTCGGTGTGCGGCTGTTCACTCGCACAGCGCGTGGAGCTCAGCTCACGATCGACGGCCGGGCGTTTCTCCCGCACGGCCGCGAGCTGCTCCAGGTCGAACGGCGGGCGACGGATTCTGTGCGACCCGGCCGACGTGCGCTGCGCATAGACGTGATCAACCGACGGATCGCCCCGACGGCCCTGCTCCGCGATTTCCACGGTGCCCACCCCGACCTCCACCTGGATGTCGTGGTCCTCGACGACTCCGGCGTCGACGCCGCCATCGCGGCCGTCCGAGCCGGAACGATCGACGCGTCGTTTCGGGCTGTCCCCCTCCCCGCGCGGCAGATGCCCGACGTCATCAAGGCGATCCGGGTCGTCGACGAACCCCACGAACTGCTCACCGGGCCGGACCACACGCTGGCCGCAGCTCGCGCCGTCACGCCTGCCGACCTGGTCGGACACCGGATCTGGATACCCGGCATCCTCCCCGGGACAGAGTGGGCCACGTATTACGACGACCTCGCCGCGGAGTTCGGCCTCACCATCGATCCGGTCGGACCCAACTTCGGCACCGAGCACCTTCTGGACGTCCTCGCCGACTCCGCGACCCTGGCCAGCATTGTCGGCGAGCAGACCCGCCTGCTCTGGCCCAACCACTACGACCTGCGCCGCATCCCGCTGCACGACCCGACACCGGTCTACCCACATTCCCTGATCTGGCATCGCGACAATCCTCACCCGGCGCTCGCCACACTCCTCCATCACCTCCGGTCGGTCCGGCCCAGGCGGTGCCAAACCAGAATGTGGATGCCGGCGTGGGCAACCCTACAGAGGTGACTTTGCAGCCGGGCCCAGCTCGGACTCCACTGAAGCGTGAACGCGCGGGCGCCGTGGCGCGGGCCCAACCTTTCGGGGCCGGCGGTCCTCTGTAGGAATGGAGCCGGTGGGCACCTTTGACCCCGCCGCAGGAACATGGCGCCCGTTCGGCTCCCGGGTTCTCGCGTCCGGACCGCCGCATGCCGGCATGGCGAGGCCCGGCACCCATTCCCGCATGGAAGGTCTCGCCCATGGCAGCTACCCACCCGGTCACCACCCCGCGCCTGCAGGAGCACCGAGTCCCGTCCACGGCCGCCGTCCCGGTCAGGCAGGTTCCGCCGAACCGGCCCACTCGGCCGGCTCGGGCAGAACGGCCAGATCAGCCAGATCAGCCAGATCGTCACGGTGTCCGGCTGACGCGCCGGGTCGTCCGATTCGTCGGCAGCGCCGTCGTCGCGGGAATCGCGGGCGCCTTCGCGGCCTACCCGGCCGGGTGCTTCTGGGAGTGGGTCGCAAATCTGCCCGGTTTGCCCATCTGACCAGTGCGTACGCCTGACTCGGGCGCCGCGCCGGCGACCCGGGCCGGGCGTGGTTGGATGATCTGACTACGACGTCTCCGAATATTTTTTCGGCGCGGCCCAACCTTTCCCGTCCGGCGGTGCTCTGTGCAGGCAGTGGCACAACCGCGAAGCAGCGGGAACGGAGGGCCCAGCAGTATGACGACGACGCACGAACCCGGCGGCGACGCTTCGCCGCAGGCAGCCGGAGCGCCGCGGTGAGCGGCCTGCCCGAGCGATCTCGGGCCGTGTCCTTTCCGAGTGTGTGGCCGAGTGAGGTGGAGAAACTCTTCGACGACAATGCCGCCCGGCTTCGCGGGTATCTGCTCTCCGTCGGCTGTCCGGAACCCGACGTCGACGATGTCATCCAGGACAGCATCCTGATCGTGGCCCGCAGGTATGCGAGTCTCGACCGCCCGGAGATGGTCCGGACATATTGGTACAGAATCGCCAGCCGCCTGGCGTGGAAGCTCCTGAAGGAGCGGCGCGACCGATCACTTCCCGGTGATCCGGCCGACTATCTTCAGGCACTCCCAGACCCGGCGGAAGGGGCGGTCGATCCGGACGGCCGGCAGGCCGCGCTCGCGCTCGTCCACCGCCTTCCGCTACGACAACGGCAGGTGCTCTGGCTGCGGGTCGTGGCGGGATTCAGCGAGGCCGAGACGGCGGAGGTGCTCCAGATCTCCGTCGGCACGGTGAAGTCGCAGTTCAGTGACGCCAAGAAGAACATGAGGAAGTTCGTGGAGGGCTCCGGGGAAACTCGGGAGGAGGGCACCAACTGATGGACGTCGAATCTCTGCTGAGGACCCTTGCCGACCCCGGAGAGCCGACCGGCGGGGATTCCGGGCGGACTTTCGTCGAGATCATGCAGGATGCCGACGAGGACCCGTGGGAACGCCGCCGCATCCAGCGCCTCGCCGATCTCCTCGACGTCGAGGACGCGCTCTACGCCCAGGCACTCGAGCATCTCGCGGCCGGCGACGACCACGCGGCCGAGCCGCTGCTGCGCCTCGCCGCCGAGGCCGCCGGCGGCGAGGCCGAGGACCATCTCGCCCGCGTCCTGGCGGACCGCGCCGCGGACGCCGCCCCCGCTGAGGCCGGCGATGGCACCCCTCAGCCCGGCGATACCGGCGGGCGGTCCCCCGCACCGGGTCGGTCCGAGCAGACTTCGGCCGCACGCGGCCCGGACGACCTGTTTCTCCCCTCCGGCCACCCACGGCCCGAAGGAGAAGGCACGCCTGAACTGCTGCCGGCATCCCGGTGGACGTCCTGGGTCAAGGCAGAGCTGGCCGGGCGGCTGGTGAACCCCGTCGGGGTGGAGCACCATCCCGGCGTCTGCGACGATCTCGGCCTGCGGTTCCGGTACTCCACCGTGACGATTCTTACGGTGGACCTCCAAGAATTTTCGCTACCTCGGGCACAGGCGCCGAGATCATGCTCCTTCCGACCTCACACGGACCGACCTTCCGCGCACGTCGTTTGGGCGGAAGAGATGGCAGCTCTTGGGGCATGTACGTTCGACTCCCGCTTTGTGCTGGTTCCGCCGGCCCGCGATCTCCAGCCGATCGATCAGCAGATCCGACGAATCGACCGCGTCAGTCGGCCCGCCGCGAGGACGGTCATCGACGTCATGCGCAACGACGTCCCCGTTCCGGTGATCTCCGCCGGAACGACCGTGCATGCGGCGCTGGAACGGATGTTCGCCGCCGAGGCCCACGTGGCCGCGGTGGAGGCGGGTTCCGAACTCGTCGGCGTCATCCGCCTGTCCACCCTCGCGCAGCGGCTCGCCGCCACCCAGGGCTCCCCGTCGATCGAGCGAATCACCGGCCTGATTCATCCGGCGGACTTCGTGCCTCCGGACGCCCCGCTCGACGCCGCCAGACGCACCCTCGCCCGCGATCCTGGGGGAATCGTCGTCGTCCGCGGCCGGGATGGCCGACGGCTCGGATACGTCACCGCCGAACTCCTGCTCACCAGCCCCGACCAGGACAACGGGCCCGCCAACCACACCCTCGACCAGCCGGGTACCGTCACGCCGATTCTCTTTCCGTCGCGTTCGCTCCCGGCGAGGATCGGTCGCCGCGCCACCGCCACGTGAGGCCGGCGTCAGCGCCTCATGGTCCGGTCGACACCGAGCCGCCACCACCGACGGCGCCGGTGCGTTCGGCGTAGCTGTCGCGGGCCGCGAGCAGGTTGGGCAGGTGCTCGTCGGCCCAGCGGCGGCCGGCCGCGATGAGGTCGAGAAGACGGCAGCCCAGCGACGTCAGCTCGTACTCGACCCGCGGGGGTACCTCCGCGTGGACGGTGCGAGTGATCATGCCGTCACGTTCGAGCGCCCGCAGGGTCTGGGTGAACACCTTGGGGGTGGCGACGTGCATCGGCACGCGGAGCTCGGAGAAGCGGCGGGGGCCCTGTTCCAGGCAGACGATGACCATGGCCGCCCATTTGTCGCCGATGCGGATCGGCACGGCGCCGCTGGGGCAGGCCGGGTGGAACATGTCCTGGCTAAGTGGTTCCATCGGTATCCTCGCGGTGCTCGACTACCTTTGCGGTGACTCGACTACCTTTGCAGTAACCAGTGTTTCACGGGTTACCTTCGCGTCCGCGCCGCCCCGATCTAGCGGTGTCGGCGGCACTCAGCCGCAGACGCGAGGAAATGAACAATGCAGGCCGTTCGCTTTCACGAGTACGGTCCCCCCGACGTTCTGCGGGTCGAGCAGATCGCTGATCCGCAGCCGGGTCCCGGCGAGCTGCTGGTCCGGGTCACCGCCGCGGGAATCGGATTCGCCGACGTCCAGATCCGGGCCGGGCTGATGCGCGATGCCCTGCCCGATCTGCCGCTGCCCTTCGCACCGGGATTCGAGATAGCGGGCACCGTTGTCGGCGTCGGCGGTGGCGTCGATCCGGAGGCTGTCGGTCGCCACGTCGTCGGCGCGACGTCCCACGGTGGCTACGCGGAGCTCGCCGTGGTGCCCGCGGCCACGGTGCTGCCGCGCCCCGAGGCACTCGACGACCCGACGGCGCTCGGGGCACGGCCGGATGGTGATCTATGGGACGACCAGCGGGCAGCCACCGCGCCTCGACCCGCTGGCCGTGTTCCACCGGGGGGTGTCGGTCATCGGCTTCGCCTCGCCCGCGCTGCCTGCGCACGGGCTCACCCAACTGCGGAAGCAGGCGTTCGCTCTGGGTGGCGGCGACGCGCTGCGGCCGATCATCGGCAGCGTCCTGCCGCTGTCGCAGGCGGCTGCCGCGCACCGCAACGCCGAAGATCGCACCGCCGTCGGAAAGGCTGTTCTCGTCCCCTGACGACCCGCCCCCCGATCTGCCCGACGGGGAGCTGTCGGGCGGATGTTGGCGGCGGTCGTCCTGCGGCAGCGCGTTCACCAGGTAACCCGACGGTTGCGCGGACGTGCACAGCCGGGGGTCGCCGCGGGGACGACGATCCGTCGCCGCGCCCAAAAGTTGGCGAACCGCCGGTCCGCCCGGTGCGCCGGCGATGTACCGTGCCGGCGGTCCCGGACCTCGTCCGGGCCGCCCATGACCCCGGTCCGTAGCTTGGAGCGCCTACCTCGTGACGCGTCGCAAGAATGGGACGGCGGCGACCGCCCCGAACGGCGGGCGCCTGCCCGGACCCGCCCTGATCGCGACGCTGACCGCCCTCGTCGGGCTCCTCGACGTCATCGGCGCGATCAGCCACCGGCCGACCCGGTGGACCTGGCTCGGCCGGTTGATCCCCGGGGTGGTGACGCAGGCCGCCGCCGGCACCAGCGTGGGCGTGGGCCTGCTGCTCATCGGCCTGGCCCACGGACTGCGCCGGCGCAAGCGCCGGGCCTGGCGCGCGGCGGTGGCGCTGTCCGGGGCGGCCGTCCTGCTGGACCTCGCCCGCGGCCTTGCGATAGTCCCCGCGGCCATCGACCTTGTCCCGTTCGCGGTCCTGGTCGCCTGTCGGCGGCACTTCCCCGCCGCCGGTGATCCGCGGACCAGGTGGCGAGCCCTCGGCGCCCTCGCCGCGCTGGGCGCCGCGGACCTGATCGTCGGACTGGCCGTCATCCGGTTCCGCCACGGCGCCGGCGGCCTCGCGGCGCGGCTGGAGCATGTGCTGGCGGGCCTCGTCGGGGTGACCGGACCGGTTCGCTTCGGCCCGGGCGACGGTGACCTCGTCGGGGCGGTCCTGCTCGCCCTCGGCGCGCTCACCGTCGCCGTCCCCGGCTACCTCGCGCTACGCCCGGCCGCCCCGGTCGCCGCGCTGACCGTGGCCGACGAGACCGGGCTGCGGACGCTGCTGGCCCGCCACGGCGGGCGGGACTCGCTGGGATACGTGGCGCTGCGCCGCGACCGCAGCGTGTTGTGGTCCCCGTCGGGGAAGGCCGCGATCAGCTACCGGGTCGTCGGCGGGGTCGCGCTGGCCGCCGGCGACCCGATCGGCGACCCGGAGGCATGGCCCGGGGTGATCGGCCCGTTCCTCGACCTCGCCGCCGCGCACGCCTGGGTCCCGGCGGTGCTCGGCTGCGGACCCGACGGCGGGCGCGCCTACCAGCGGGCCGGCCTGCGGGTGCTGGAACTCGGCGACGAGGCGGTCGTGCGGACCGCGGTGTTCAGCCTGGGCGGGCGGGCGATGCGCGGCGTGCGGCAGGCGGTGGCGCGGGTCGAGCGCGCCGGTTACACCACCCGGATCGACCGGGTCACCGACCTGGACCCGGCCGAGCGGACGGCGCTGGCGGACCGCGCGGCGGCCTGGCGTTCCTGCGGTGCCGAACGCGGCTTCTCCATGGCCCTGGGCCGCGTCGGCGCGCCCGAGGACGCCGACTGTGTCGTCATCCGGGCGTTCCAGGGCGGGCGACTGCGCGGCCTGCTGACCTTCCTGCCCTGGGGACCGGACGGCCTGTCCCTGGACGCCATGCGCCGCGACCGCACCGCCGCGAACGGGCTGACCGAGTTCATGGTGGTGGCCCTGCTGCGCGAGGCCGACCGGCTGCGCGTCACCCGGGTGTCGCTGACCTTCGCCCCCTTCCGAGCCGCCCTGGCCCGCGGCGAACGGCTGGGCGCGACCCCCGCGCTGCGGCTGTGGCGCGGGCTGCTGCTCGCAGCCTCCCGCTGGTTCCGGATCGAGTCGATCTACCGCTTCAACGCCAAGTTCGACCCGGACTGGCAGCCTCGCTACGGCTGCTACCCGACCACCCGCGACCTTCCCCGCGTCCTGCTCGCCGCCCTGCGCGCCGAGGCCCTGCTCCCCCGCCCCTCGCTGCCCGCCCGCCGCCCGCACCTGCCCTCCCCGACAGCCGACGTCAGCAACCCCAACGACGGCGACGCCAACGACGGCGACGCCAACGACGCCAACGCCAACGACGGCAGCGCCGACGACCACCAGAGTCCCGATGACCGGAGTCCCGACGGCGGGCGCGAGCACCCCGGCAACACGCATGCCGCCGCCCCGGGCCCGGGAGCGGTGACGGCTCAGCAGGCGCCGCGGGAATCATCCGACCGGCCAGCATCCGAACCCGCAGCATCCCCGGGATCCGCGGGATCCGCGGGATCCGCGCGGGCAGAGTTGCCGGCGCGGTCCACCGGCCGCCGCCGGGAGGGCACTCACCCGACGGATGGCGGCCACTCCCGCGAGGGCCGACACAGCCAGGAACCTGATCAGGCCCACGATGGCGGCGACTCCCATGACGGCGGCCACTCCCGTGACGGCGCCCGCCGCTCCCCGCACCGGGCCACCCGACCGCGTTCCCCCCGACCGCGCCACGCCGAGGCCCCCGACCGTTCCCCCTTCAACACCTGACCATGATGTTCCGGCTCGCCCGGCGGGTCAGCTGCCGGTGGGGCGGCAGGGCTTCTGGTCGGCCGTCGAGACTTTGATGTTCGACGCGGTCGCGGCGAGCGACAGACCCGTGGCGTCGGTCGAGGCGTTGGTGACGGTCAGGTCGAAGGGTAGGTCACCGACGGGAATCGGGATCTGCGGCACGTAGCTGCCGAGGTTGCCGAGCGGGAACGTCAGGTCGAACAGTCCCCGCAGCGAGATCTCCGACGGCACCAGCATGACCCTGTTGTCGTGGACGGCGAAGGTGGTCACACCGCCGACCTGCTGCTCACCGAGCAGCGGGATGTTCGCGGTCGCGGTGATCTCCAGGCGGCTCCCGCCGTCGACCGGGGTGATGTGCACCCGGCCGGGCTGGGTGCGGAGGAAGGCGTTGAGGTCGGCGTACGTCATGCGGACCGCCGCCCTCATGTCGTCGATGCGAATGGTGCCGTCGCCACCGGTGGCGAGCTTGAAGATCGGGACGTGGACGCCACGGACGTGTGCGCTGATCCGCTCGACGCGGGGGCCGGTCGTGGGCAGGCCGGTCATGGTCATGCCGACGTCGGAGAACGATCCGGTCAGCACCTGGGTGAGGAACGGGAAGCCGCCGATGCTGACGTCGGAGACCGTCGGCGGGGGGGTGTCACACGGCAGGCCGGCCAAGGCGCCGCTGCGGATCTGGCTGGCCATCTCCCGTTTCGCGAACGCGACGGCGACTCGGTCGACGACGAGGAACTGCGCGACGAGCGCCGTCAGGACAATGAACACGATCCCGACACGTCCGGGGCGCCGGCGCCAGGTGGTGCGGGTCCGACGGGTCGCGGCGGCTCGTTCCGGCGAGTCCGCCGGTTGCGCCGGCAGCTCCGGCGACTCGTCGTCGGCTGCCGTCGGGACGGCCGCGCCCGCGCCGGGAGAGGCGACGGTGTAACCACCGGTCCGGGACCATTTTTCGCTCCACGGCCTGCCCACGGCATCGCTTCCCTGGTCGGCGTTTCCCTGGTCGGCGTCGACCTCGACCTCCCATGCCCTGCCGGTGTTTCTCAGGCTACCGTCAGCGGTGCGTGCGCCGCCGGAGCGACTCGAGGAGATAACGCCCGGCCCCGACCTCCTCGACCGGCGGCGTCGGCGGTGACATCCGGACGCCCCGAGCCCGCGCCGGCTTCTCGGACTGAACATTGACAGTCGCCGGCAGCATCGGTTCGCTCGGCTGATGACAGGTGGCGCAACCATGCGGCTGGCGTTGGTGAGCTCGGCACCGACGCCGGCGCTGCGAGCCGCCCGATTCCCGGCGGACGAGAACCTCGACCCCGATGGCCGGCGCCGCGCCGCGCTCGCGGCCCAGGCCGTGGTGGACGGCGTGCTGCCCCGCCGGGCTCGGGTGCTCACCGACGGTTCCGCCCGCGCCCGTCAGACGGCTCAGGCGCTTGCCC
>NZ_JAMQQF010000007.1 GCF_023716945.1 Frankia sp. AiPs1
CGACCCGGCCCGCCACACCGAGAAGATCAGGAACGGGCCACACGCGGCCCACATAACCAAGATTCAGAACGGGCACTCAGGCAACGCGAGTCCCTTCGGGCAGCGGGGTGGTTACGGCATCCTTCAGCGGCGTCGTGGAGTACGGGATCGGTAGCGGCGCGCCCTGGGCGAGATCGAACTCGTCGCCCTTGATGCCGGCGGCCAGCGCGTCGACGTCCCAGCCGTGTAGCCGCGCGATGTTGCCGCTGAGGATCGCCTTCTTGTGCTCGCGGGTGAGCTGCGGGACCGGGAAAAAGATCCCGTGTCGCGCCATCTGCTCCTCGGTGAACTGGAAGTCGACGAACGCCTCCAGGCCGGGTCGCGGATGCGAGTTCATCGCGCCGCTGGCCCAGTAGATACGATTGAGCGCGTCCTCACCCGCGACCCCGAGCAGCCCGGCGAGCAACTCGCCGAACACGCTCGGACGCATGGTCAGGACGAGGTTCATCGTCTCGAGGTTGACCCAGATGTTCGGGAACCGCGCGAGCAGCCAGGCGGTTTCCTCGACGAACGACAGTCCGCCGTGGACGATGGAGAAGTTGAGGTCCGGGAATGCGGCGGCCGCACCCTCGACGTCGATCGGGCTGAACGCGTCACCGCCGGACGGCGACGGGCCCATCGGTAGCGACTTGTGTGTCGCGACGCAGGTCAGACCGAGCTCGCGGGCCTTCTCGTAGAGCGGGAATCCGATCGCGGGGTCGTCCATGCGCCATGGGGTGACGTCGCCCTCGTGATAGCTGACCGGGTACAGCTTCAGTCCGACGGGGTTGTCCAGCAGCTCGACCTGGCGCTCCATCTCGCCGAGCGGGTCGGGACGCAGCGGGTCGATGGCGATGTAGGAGCCGATGAACCGGTTGGGCCAACGCCGCGTCGCCGCTACGGCCTTGTCGACGCTGGAGTAGCCGTCCTTGAAGAAGAAGATCGGGACGGGGTGGAACACCGCCACGTCGGTGTAGGACTCCCGGAAGAGGATGTCCGCGGTCTCCTCGACCGTCCAGTCGCGCAGCGTCGCCTCGGCATCGAGGTCGTAGCCGGCGGGCTGTCCCGCGAAGAAACTGGCCTGCAGTCGGCGCAGCGCGTCGGCGTACTCGGGCGAGGCCATGTTGGCCTCGCTCATGTCGAACGTGTGCGCGACGCCGTCGATGACGAAAAACTCGTCCTGCATTCTGGCTTCCCTTCGAAAAACCGGCCGCAATCTACCAACCAACCGTTTGGATCAAAATATCCGCATGCCTGTTGAGGGTCAAGGGTCCAGGTATGCGTCCGATCTCGGAGAATCCGAGGTCAGGTGATCAGGGCTCCGGCGTCGACCGGCAGCGCGACGCCGGTGATGTAGCGCGCCTCGTCCGACGCCAGGAACAGCAGTGCGCTACTGACGTCCCGGGCCTCGACCCACGGAATGGGCAGGGCGTGCATGGCCTGCGAGGCCGGCGCGAAGTCCGCGCGGGCCGGGTGCGGCAGGTCGGGCCGGAACAGCCGGTAGGTCGAGTCATTCATGATCATCGGAGTGTCCACCTGGGTGGGATGCAGGCTGTTCACCCGGATGTTGTGCCGCGCCAGCTCGAGCGCGAGCGCGCGCATCAGGCCCACCACGCCGTGCTTTGCCGAGACGTAGTGCGCGACGTTCGCATACGGCTGCAGCCCCGCCGCCGAGCTCGTCAGGACGATCGCCCCGCCGTGGCCCGCCGCGATCAGGTGCGGGATGGCCGCCCTGCACGTACGCCACACGCCGCTGAGATTGATGTCGAGCATCGTGGTCCACACGTCGTCGGGGATGTCCTGCGCGGGATGCGGTGCCGAGCTGATCCCGGCGTTCGCCGCGACGATGTCGAGCCGGCCGAACCGGTCGAGCCCCCGAGTGAGGGCGGCCGACACCGCCTCCTGGTCGCGCACGTCGGCCTCGACCGCGACAATGCGTCGGTCCAACCGCTCGACCTGCTTCACCGTCTCGGCGAGGTCCTCCGGGGACGGCCCGTCGTAGGGCACACCCTGAATCGACCGGCAGATGTCCATGGCGATGATGTCCGCGCCCTCCTCGGCCAGCCGGACGGCGTGGCTGCGTCCCTGCCCTCGTGCGGCGCCGGTGATGAAGGCGACCTTGCCTGCTACCCGTCCCGTCATGTGACTGCGGTTCTCCGTTCCCACTCGTCTGTTCCGTTCGCTGACGATCCCCGGCACCCGGCCGGTGGCTGCACGGTCGGCGAGGTCAGGGTCCGGCCCGGTTCGCGCCCGCGTTCTGCGTCACGTTCGTGGGACGGCGGTCCGACCCGTCGGTGTGGTCGGCTCCGTCGAGGACGGGTGGTGCGTCGAGGACGGGTGGTGCGTCATGGAGCGCCGTCGTGGCCGCGGCGGCCATCTCGTCCGGCGACGCCGTCCCCCTGCGGCCAGGCCTCCTGCGCCGAAGGGCTCCGGCGTAGACACCGAGCCCGACGCCCACGATCAACGCCGCACCGTCGAAGAGCTCGCTGACCCACGGGGCGGCCCCCCACAGGGTCAGCCCGTTGACGCTGATAGCGAGGAAGAACACCGCAGTGATCGTGCCCCATACGTTGTACCGACCGGGCTGGATCGACGTCGCGCCAAGAAACGCCGCGGCGATGGCCGGCAGCGTGTAGTTCGAGCCGAGCTGCGGGCTGCCGGCGCCGACGGCCGCGACGAGCAGAACGCCGGCGCCGCCCGCGATGCCGCCGGCGAGCACGAGAGCGCCGAACGTCTGCCGAGAGACGCCGATGCCCACCAACAACGCCGCCCGGGGATTCGATCCGATCGCGTAGAGGTTTTTGCCCGTCGGCGTCTTCTGCAGCAAATACCACGCGACGAGGGCGATGCCGAGGAGGAAGTAGAAGAGTGTGGGCACGCTGAGCCATTTTCCCGGGCCGAGCCTGAGGAGCCCGGGGCTCACGCCCGTGGTGATCGAGACTCCGCCGGAGTACGCGAGGACGGCCGCCCCGATCACGCTGGACATCCCCAGCGTGGCGATGATCGAGTTGATGCCCACCGAGGCGACGAGGATCGCGTTGATCGTGCCGATGACGAGGCCGATGACGATGGCGGCGAGGATCGCGGGGAACAGCGGCCAGCCGGACTTCGACATCAGGCCCGCGCACAGGACGGAGGTCAGGCCGGCATTCGGCCCGACCGAGAGATCGATCTGACCGGCGACCAGTGGAATCACGGTCGCGATGGCCAGGATCCCGAGGATTGACTGGTCGGTGAGGATGTTCCTGGCGTTGGCGACGGTATCGAACTGGGGGGTCGCGGAATTCACGCTGAAGAAGACGATGACCGCGACGAGCAGGGCCACGAGGCCGTACCGCTCGAAGAACTCGGTAATCCGTAACTGCGCCTTCATCGGGTCGCCCTCTGCTTCTCGAGCACGGATTCCAACAGGTCGTGGCTGGTCATCCCGTGCGGATGTTCGTCGACGATGCGGCCGTCGCACAGCACGAGGACCCGGTGGCTGATCCTGGTGAGCTCCTCGAACTCGGAGCTCACCAGGATCACGGCGGTGCCGGCACGACTCGCCTCGGACACGAGGCCCAGGACGGTCTCTCGGGATCCGACATCGATGCCCTGCGTGGGTTCGTCGAGCAGGAGCACCGTGGGCGAGGTGCGCAACCACCGGCCGAGCACGACCTTCTGCTGATTGCCGCCGGACAGGGCATCGATGGGCAGGTGGACGCTGCTCGTCCGGACCGCATAGGTGGCGACATCCCGCGCCACGTCCCGCAGCAGCAGGCCGGTGCGCAGCCACAATCTGGAGAAATAGCGTTCCGACTGGCCGGCGGTCATGTTCGTCGCGACACTTTCCTGCGGAAAGATGCCCGCCGCGATGCGGTCCTCGGGAATGAACGCGATGCCCCGGCGGGTCATGGCCGAGGTCGACGGCGATCGGACGGCAGTGCCGCGCACGACCAGGTCACCGCGCTCGATCCGGCGCGCGCCGTAGATCATCTCCATCAGCTCGGTCCGGCCGCTGCCGAGCAGGCCGGCGATGCCGACGATCTCGCCCGGACGAAGCGTCAGGCTGACATCGCGCAGCGGGCCGCCCGCGACATGGCGCAGCTCGAGCACGGGCGCCGCCGACGCATCGGCCGGCCGGGCGGCCGTGACCGAGCGCTCGAGCTTGCCGCCCAGGATCAGCTCGACCAGCCGTGCCTCGGACAGGTCGGCCGCGTCGAGGGTGCCGACGTGTCGGCCGTCCCGGATGCAGGTGACCCGATCGGCCGCCCGCCGCACCTCGTCCAGGCGGTGGGTGACGAGCACGACGCTGTGCCCGGCCTCGGCGAGCCGGCGCAGGGTGCGCAGGAGCTCGCTCGCCTCCTCGGCCGGCAGCGCGGCCGTGGGCTCGTCGAGGACGAGGATGGCCCGGCCGGACTCGTCGACGTCCTGCAGGGCGCGGGCGATGGCGAGCAGGGCGCGCTGCGGCGTGGACAGCGACGCCGCAGTCACCCGCGGGTCGACGTCCAGATCGAACCGGCGCAGCACCTCGGCCGCCCGTCGCCGCGAGCGCCGCGAGCGGATGGTGCCCAGCGGCCCCCGGACGAAGTGACCGCCGAGCCCGAGATTGTCGCCGACGCTGAGCACGGGCACGATGCCCAGGTCCTGGTGGACGAACCGGAAGCCGGCCCGGGCGGACTCCGCGGGCGTGTGCCGGGTGAGGTTCCACGTCGACCCGTCCGTCGTCAGCTCGCCGGCGTCGGCCTCGAGCACTCCGGCGAGAATCTTGATCAGGGTCGACTTGCCCGAGCCGTTGCCGCCCACCAGGGCATGGATCTCTCCCCACGCGAGCTCGAGCCGCACCCCGTCCAGCGCCTGGGTGCTGCCGAAGCTTTTCGACAGCCCCCGGACGACGATCGCGGTCCGGGCGTCGCCAGCAGGCATCGCTGACATCAGCGCGTGACTCCCCAGGACTTCTCGTACGCCGCCGGGACGTCGAAGCCCGGCGCGAAGTCCTTGCCCGCCGTGGGAAGGTCCTGCGCTCCGTCCACGATCTCGAATCCGAGACCCTCGTCCCGCGCGGGCGTCTTGTTGAAGTAGCTGTTCAGCGTGTCGACGGCCGCGAACGACCACCATTGCAGCGGCCAGGAGTTCACTGCTGCCAGGCCCTGGTGCGACCGCAGCGCGTCGTAGTCGGCGGCGACGCCGAATCCGCCGATCATCTGCATCTTGCCGGTGAGCCCGGACTGGGTCACACCCTGCGTGATGCCGAGGGTCGGGTTGGTCGCGCCATTGGCGGCCACCGCGTCCGGGTTCTGCAGGAAGGCGGCCTTGACCTTCGAGGTCAGGGCCGGCCCGAAGTCCGCGGCGAGCCAGGGGACCTCGACCCGCTTGCACGCCGGGCAGCCTGTCTTGATCTTCTGCGAGAAGCCCTGTTCAAGCAGCTTCAGCGTGGTGTACTCGTTGTTCGAGAAGTCGATGATCTTGCCTCGGCAGTCGGCCTTCGCGATGGCCCACTGCGCGGACGCCGCGCCGTAGGCACGCACCGCCGCGGCGAAGTCCTTGTAGCGGTCACCGAAGCTGATACGGGTCGTGAAGATCGGCTTCTCGGTCTGGGTCGACGGGTCGTCGTTGAGATCCCAGCCCTGGACCGAGACGATGGGGACGCCAGCCGCGGTCGCGTCCTTGACGGCCTGCGTTACCAGGGGCGCATCAAGCCCGACCCCGATGATGCCGTCGGCCTTCGAGGCGACGGCCTGCTTCACCATCACCGGGAAGTTGGCCGGATTGAGCTTGCCGTCGTACAGGGTGGCCGTCCATCCGATGGCCTTCGCGGCCTCCTCGACGCCCCGGGCGCCGACGGCGACCGTCGATGACGACATCCCCACTGCGATGATCGCGATCTTCTTTCCCCGGACCGCGGGGTTCGGCGCCGTCGGCGGCGCTGTGTAGGTCCTGACCGCGTCCGAGGACGAACCCGCCGAGCAGGCCATGGTGGATGCGGCCGCGCCGCCGCCAGACCCGGCCGTTGCCCCGGAGCCGGACGAGGCGCAGCCGGCGACGGCTGCCGATAAGACCGCCACGGACGCCGCAAGGAGTGCGGTTTTTCGCACATTGACCCCCTGAGATCAATTGTGATTCGCGCAACACGCGGTGAGGCAGTTTCTACCAACCGGTTGTTTGACTGTCAACGGCTGAGGGCGATGCGGCCGGGGAGGAGCGGCCGGGACGGGTCGCCGGCGCCGGGAGGCAGGGGAAGGTGGGACGGCCGCTCGGACGGACCGGACCCGACACCGGAGCGCGGGTGACAGGCGCGGCAGATGACCCTGCCGGCACTGTTGCATCGGCGATGTCCGCCCTCACCGAGCTGCCGATCGGTCGTGACCGGTGGATGCGTCGACGTCGTGTCCATGTCCCGGTTCCGACGTCGGAGTTCACCGGGTTCCGGTTCCCACCCGAGGTGATCGTCCTCGCGGTCCGCTGGTACCTGCGGTTCGTGCTGTCGTACCGGGACGTCGAGGAACTCCTTGCCGAACGGGGCCTCGAGGTCGACTACGTCACGATCTACCGGTGGGTGCAGCGCTTCACACCCCTGTTCGCCGACGCGGCCCGGCCCTGCCGGCACCGTCCCGGCGATCGGTGGTTCGTCGATGAAACGTAGGTGAAGGCCGCCGGCCGGTCGAGGTCACCACCGACAAGGCCCCGGTCTACCCGAGGCTCCTCGACGAGCTCCTCCCCGAGGTCTGCCACCTCGACGCGGCCCGAGAGAACACCCGGATCGAAGCCGATCATGGCTGGTTGAAAGCCCGACTGCGGCCGATGCGCGGCCTGAAACAGCCGTTGACACGCTCGCCGTAGCGGTGCGCCAACTCCTCGACGTCCACGGTGGTGGCCAGCCAGTCCGGGGCCGCGACCGCGAGGGCCTCCAACGCCGCCCGCACACTCTCCCCAGCAAGCTCGGTCCGGTTCAGGTCCCGCACCGCGCTGATCACATGGGTGGAATCGGTGCGCGCCCGGCCACCGGCGCCGATCAGGCCCCGCTCACGGCAGACCTCCACGAACCGGTCGAACACCACCCGTTCCAGGCATGGTCGGCCAGGCGGGCCCGGAACCGCGACAGCACAGTGGCGTCGAACCCGGTGTCGGTCAGCTCCGCGCCGAGGGCGTACTTCCAGTCGATCGCGCGGACCGCCATCGCCGCGGCCTGGCGGTCGGTCAGGTTATCGGTGAACTGCAACACCGTGACCAGCGACAACACCGCCGGCGGCAGACCCGGCGCCCCCCGCCGGCCGAACGCCGGGGTGAACGGCTCATCGACGAACACCTCGGCCAGCCGGTCCCGCAGCCGCATCGCCAACGTCCCCCGGGGAAACGCCGCCCGCGCGACCGCCACGGTCTGCGCCGGGATCTCGGGCAGCCCCTTCGGCTGCAACGACATGTGCCCCACCTCCCGCAGCCCACGAGGCGACCAGGACCGCAGAGGAGATCATGCCGCACCCACGACACCCAGCCGAATTAAGCAGCAGAGTCCGCTACGGCACCAAAAACCCCATGACCTGGGAGAACGCGGCACATCCCGGCACATCCCGGCACATCCCGGCACGGCCCGGCACGGCCCCGTGCGACTTCGGGGACCGGGACGAGATGGTTGCGGCGGAACCGGCCGATGTCGCCTTCCACGCCGCCCTTCTCGTGCGCCCCGCCCAGCCCGGGCTGGCAGTAGAACGGCTCGATGCCGTAGTGAGACCGGAACGCGGTCCACCGTTCGGTCTCGACCCGCGCCCGGGAGAAACCCAGCACCTGCGAGACCGCGGCCTTCAGGTTGTCGTAGTGGATCCTTCCCGCGGGAACTCCACCCAGGACCCGAAACGCGTGGACGTGACGATGCTCCTATGTCAAGCCGCGAGCTGACGGCCATCTGCGGGGGCCGGTGAGGGCGGTGCGGCGTGGCCGCGCGCGTCGGCGCGCAGAGCGGTGAACACGACTTCGGACAGCCGCCTGCGCAGGAGACGGACGGCTTCGGTGCGGGTCTTACCGCGGGCGAGCTGACGATCTGAATTTTCATGATTGGGGATACTGGCAGAACCTGAGCCAGTGGGTCAACATCCCATTTCACGTCGCAGCTTGGAGTAACCCCAACAGCTGCAAGGCGTACATCCGTTATGCCGGTGGAGCCTGTGCATACATAGCTCCGAATTACTACGAGATCGATTTTATTCCTCCTCGGGCGACGGATCAGATCTTCCTGCAGAACCCGTCGTACGCTCCGGCGCCGGGCTGCTAGAACAGCGTGACCGCGCGTAACTGCTACCTGTAGCAGGCTGATGGCACGGAGGGCGGGAGAGCTCATGAACCGAGCGGTTACCCTGACAGTCGCGATCGGTTCTGCTGTCGCTGCCCTCCGTGCTGTCATCGTTGCCAGTCGATGCGCGTCAACGGCCGTCATGTGACGGCACCGACGGTGGGAACGCGCCGGGTCGTGATGATCTCGGTGTAACTCATGACGGTCGGGGCGGCGGGAAGGCGCAGTCCAACGGGCGGTTGCGTGATGACCTGTTCGATGGTCAGCGGTACACCAGTGTCGGAGAAGATCACATACTCGGTGGCGAGGCTGGGCTGGTCAGAGACCACCAGGCCGACCGCATGACCGGGCCGGCCGGCGTGGTCGCGAACCGGCCCCACGTCGAAGACGCCAGGGACCATGGCGAGGGCCTCGTACAGCGCGGCGTTCTGGGCCGGGCTCGTCAGGCCAGAACGCAGGTCGCTCAGGACGTTGGACGAGATCGAGGTGTCGCTGGGGTAATCGACTGTCGCGGCACGGGTCTTCAGCCTCGCCACCAGCTGCGCGGGGTCGGTGGGAGTCAGGGCCGGATCGAAGTCCCGGGGCACCGGTGGCCGGTCGGACCTGCCCCCGAACCGGTCGTCGTCGAAGGGAGTCGGACCGCCGACGTCCCCGCCGGCACGGTCGATCTGCTGGATGTACCGGTCGGTCCGCGTCATCCCATCGTGGTCACGCCACAGGTCCGTGATCGTCGTGCGGGCGGTGGTCGTCGCCTTGCGGCGGGCGACCGTGACGTCGAGCCCGTAGGTCTGAATGCGGGCATAGCGGACCGGGCCCGTCCCGGGTTGCACGCCGTCCCGCTGCCCGCGGGCGGCATCCGTCAACGCCACCACGGCACGCTTATGATCACCAGTTGTGGCGGTGAGGAGCGGCGTGGGCAGCAGGGGGGCGGCTGCGGCCGTGTTGGGTGTTCGCACGGCCGTCCATCCCACCAGCACACCCGCGATCAGCAGGACGGTGGCCGCCGCGGCCAGAATCCCCCTCCGGCTCGGGGCAGAGCCCCGGCTGAACGACACCCCGCGTCGGCGGGGTCGCGCGGGCGGGTCGGCCATCAGCAGGGCAAGCCTGCGCTCCCCTTCCCGCTGCTCGACGGCGCTGAGCGGATGGTCTGCCACCGGGTTGGCGGCGCTGAGAAGCGCCCGCACAACAGCAGGATCGTCCTCGGTGCCGCCACGATCGATGCGGTCGGACATCATGACCTTTCCCTGGCAGTGAGTGGGGGCGTGGGTTCGGGGATGACCGGTGTCGAGGCAGCGTCGGCCAGGGCCGTCTCGAGACGGCTCCGGGCACGATGCAGGCGGACCTTTGCCGTGGTGGTGGACACGGCCAGGGCCACGGCCAGGCCAGAAAGGTCCAGCCCCTCCCACCCGGCGAGCTGCAGAATCTCCCGGTCGTTCTGAGAAAGCCGTTTCAACGCCTGCCAGGCGAGGTCTTTGCGTATCGCCTCGTCCGCGACGTCCTCGTCGGTCAGGGTCGCCGGGCTTCCCAGCGCGAACCCGAGGAACCGGGCTTCAAGCCGTGTCCGACGAACTCCCGCGCGACGCTGGTTACGCACGACGTTGCCAGCGATCCCATACAGCCACGGCCGGACCTCCGCCGAGACGGTGGGGCTGCGCCCCCAGTGCCGCCAGGCCGCGAGGAAGGTCTCCGAGACCACATCCCAGGCGGCCTCGTCGTCACCCAGGCGTCGCTGCGCGAACCGCAGGACCGCCCCGTGGTGCTCCCGGAACAGCGCCTCGAACGAGGGCATGTGCGAACTGACAGGCACAGGGACAGTCCTTCCGCAGGGGCGTCGTCCTGTATATGTCCCGCACCCCCGCGCGGTTACATCCCCACCAAGATTTTTCGCCCGGCCGGCAGGCCACTGGGACTCTTCTCTTCCGTAGTTCCTCGCGGGCAACGCCACACTGCCCGTGCTGACGTCTCGCGCGGCTCTGTTCCGCCGCCGGCCCTACGGATCTGTGAGTGTGTCGTTGCGGTGCTCCCGGGTGGAGTGCCTTCAGGCTCGGTGCCGGTGACCCCGGCGTGACTCGCTACGGATCCGGCCGCTGCGGCGTGCCTTGCCTTTGACCTGTCCGTCGGGGTTGCCGGTACCGGCCTGGCCCACCAGTTGGCCTGATCAGAAGCCTGTCCGCCCGCGAGGCGTGACCCGTCACAGATGTGCCGCTCGGTGACTCCACCCAGGCCGGTACCGACGTTGACCCGTCCGCCGTGAGAAAGGACCAGGCCGGTGCCCATGCTGGCAGAACACTGCGACGCCGTCGTCGGTATCGACACCCACCGCGACACCCACCAGGCAGAACTCGCCCTGCCGACCAGCTCCCCGGTCGCGACCTGCACCATCAGCAACGACAGCACCGGTTTCGCCCGCCTCCTCGCCTGGATCACCGACCACGCCCCCGGACCACGTGTCGTCGTCTCCATCGAGGGAATCCGCAGCTACGGCGGCGGTCTGACCCGCGCCCTGACCGCCGCCGGCCTGTTCGTCATCGAGTGCGAGCAGCCCCACCGCACCGTCCGGCGCGGCAAAGGGAAATCCGACCCCGTCGACGCGCACCTCGCCGTCCTGGCCGCACTCCGCCTCGACACCGGCAAACTCCCCGTCCCCCGCGCCGACGGCGACCGCGAGGCCCTCGGATCCTGCTGGGTGCCCGCCACGACCTCACCGTCACCAACACCGCGCAGACCAACCGGCTGCGTGCCCTACTGCTTGTAGGGTGCCAGAAGTCGGCCACCGGCGTTGACCTGGGGTTTTAGGCGGCTCGTTCGTATTCGTTGATCAGGCCGCCGAGGACGGGCTGGCGTTTGATCCGTTCCTGGGTCAGGTCTGCGACGGGGTGGTCGGGCCGTGGTGGTTGAAGGTCGCGGCTGCGGTGGGGTCGTCGTCCGTTGTAGTGGGCTGCGTACTCGGCCAGGACGGTGCGCAGGTGTCGTTCGCCGAAGAACAGCATTCGGTCGGTGACCTCGGTCCGGACTGCGCGGACGAACCGTTCGGCGTAGGCGTTCGCCCGGGGGGTTCGGGGCGGGATCTTGACGGTGGTGATGCCGGCGTCGGCGAGGACCGCGTCGAACGATGCGGTGAATTGTCCGGCGCGGTCGCGGACCAGGAACTGGAAGTCGGCTGCTCGGTCACCGAGGTCCATGAGGAGGTTCCGGATCTGTTGGGTGGTCCACGATCCGTCCGGGTGGGCGGTGACTCCGAGGATGTGGACGGAGCGGGAGTCGACCTCTATGACAAAGAAGCAGTACAGACGCCGCAGCGTCACCGCGCAATCCACGTGGAAAAAGTCCACCGCCAGCATCGTCGACGCCTGCGTACGTAGGAACTGCCGCCACGTCGTGTCGGTCTGCCGCCTGGGCGCAGGGGGCAGCCCCAGAGACGTCAGGACCCGGCGGATCGTGGATGTGCTCACCCGGTGGCCGAGCTTGAGTAGCTCACCCTGGATCCGCCGGTAGCCCCATGTCGTGTTCTCGGTCGCGAGTCGTTTGATGAGGGTCGCGATCTCCTTGCTGACCGGTGGCCGTCCGGTCCGGTGCGGGTGGGTCCATTTCTTTGTGATCAGACGGCGGTGCCACCGTAGGACGGTGCCGGGGGTGACGAGCAGGTGGGCTCGCAGCGTCCTGGGCAGGAGTCGGATCAGCGCGGCGAGAATCGTCCGGTCCGTCCAGTCCAACCGCAGCTTGGGCTGGGTACGGTGCAGCACTGCGACCTCATGCCGCAGCACGAGCAGCTCGATGTCCTTCGACGCCGACGAGCGGCTGAGGAGAACCAGCCAGCCACAGACCCGAACGAAGATCAGGTACAGCAGGCGTACGGACATAGCTGACCATCATGCCGACAGTCGCACCGTCGCATCAGCCCAGCCCATGGGCCCAGGCCGACTTTTGGCACCCAACAAGTGAGTTCCAGGAGACCAATCAGCGCACGTCTCGACGCGGCCATGGTCCGGGCCGCGGTCACGAGTGCCTCGCCGATCGCATGGGACCCTGGTCGTGACGCCGATCCCGAGAGAGCACGGGCGTGCAGTTCCTGATCTTTGTGGCCCCCTCCGGGCAGCCGGCGCTGTTGTATGGGCGATGTCCGCCTTCGCGTGGCTGCCGACCGGTCATGATCAGAGGATGCGTCGACGTCGTGTCCGTGCCCCGGTCCCAACGTCGGAGTTCTCCGGGTTCCGGTTCCCGCCGGAGGTGATCGTGCTGACGGTGCCGGTGGTACTTGCGGTTCGCGCTGTCCTACCGGGACGTCGAGGAGCTGCTCGCCGAACGCGGCCTCGAGGTCGATCACGTCACGATCTACCGGTGGGTGCGGCGCTTCACGCCGTTTCTCGTTGACGCGGCCCGGCCATGTCGGCACCGTCCTGGTGACCGGTGGTTCGTCGACGAAACCTATGTGAAGGTCGCCGGCCGCTGGACCTATCTCTACCGTGCTGTTGACCAGTACGGACAGGTCATCGTTGTCCTGGCCAGCACCCGCCGTGATCAGGCCGCCGCCCGCCGGTTCTTCATCCGGGCGCTGTCCCATGGCCGGCGGCCGGTCGAGGTCACCACCGACAAGGCCCCCGTCTACCCCCGGCTCCTCGACGAGCTCCTGCCCGAGGCCTGCCATGTCGACGCCGCGCGAGAGAACAACCGAATCGAAGCCGACCACAGCCGCCTGAAAGCCAGACTCCGGCCCATGCGCGGGCTGAAACGCCGGCGTTCTGCCCAGACGATCAGCGCAGGGCACGTGTTCGTGCAGAACATCCGCCGCGGCCACTACGAACTCGGAATCGACACCGACCCGCACGCACAGCTCACAGCCGCGTTCACCGAGCTCACCCTCGCGATCTGATCACCAGCTCGACGGGGTCAACCATGCCTACCTTCCCACAATGCAACAGACCCCTGCGAGACGGTATCGGGGATGTCTCCCCGGAGGGGCCGGCGGTGGCCGGAGACGGGCCGGCCGGTCTGCGTCTCACTCCGACGGAATGGCGATTGTTGGAAGCCCTTGCCTGCCGTCCCGGCAGGCTCGTCAGTCACCGACAGCTTGTGAGGCAGGTTTGGGGACCCGGAATAGCCGAGGACAGCTCCTCCCTTCGACTTTATATCAACAAGTTGCGCCGCAAGCTCGGACCCGATCCTGCCCGGCCCCGTTACCTGACCACCGAACCCGGCATGGGCTACCGCTACCAGCCGTGACCGTCATCGGCTATATCTCGATGTGTGAGCCCATGATGACGGTGCGGTCGCCCGGGAGGCCGAAGTGTTGGGCGGCGTCTGCGGTGATGTGGGACGTGGCGATGAACAGCCGTTTGCGCCAGCGGGCCATGGTCGGCGCGTCCCCGGTCCTGAGCTCAATCTTGGACAGATAGAAGGACGCGTGGTCCAGGTCCAGCCGGCCCTCGGTGGTGTCCGGGTCGAGCATCCGCAGAGCGCCCAGCACGTCCGGTTTCTCCAGGTAGCCGAACCGGGCGGTGACGTGGCTGATGCCATCGTCGGCGTAGCCGAGGTCGTCCACGGCGATCCGCTGGTTCGCGGGGGCGCGAGGCACCGGCAGGGTCTCGACGGACAGGATCAGTACATGGTCGTGGCGCACGTGGTTGTGCTCGACGTTGGCCCGCAGCGCCAGTGGCGCGGTCTGCTTGCCCCGGTTGAGGAACACCGCCGTGCCCCGCACCCGAACCGCGCGGAACGTGTTGGTGCGCAGGTGGTCGACGAACTCGCGCAGCGATCCCTCGCGCCGTTGCCGCCGCGCGGTGACGATCTGTCGGCCGCGCTGCCAGGTCGTCATGACCGTGAACGCTGTCAGGGCGATGAGCAGCGGCAGCCACGCGCCGTGGACGAGTTTGGTCAGGTTGGCCGCGACGAACAGGAGATCGACCAACAGCAGCACGCTCGCCCCCAGTCCGAGCAGCCATCCCGGCGTGTGCCACTTCCACCGGGCGAGGTAGAAGAACATCAGGGTGGTGATGGTGATAGTCCCCGTCACCGCCATGCCGAACGCGAACGCGAGGGCCGCGGAGCTGCGGAAGGCGAAGACCAGGGTGAGTACCGAGATCATCAGTAGCCAGTTGATCCACGGGACGTAGATCTGCCCGATCGTGGACTCCGAGGTGTGAGTGACCCGCAGTCGAGGCAGGTAGCCGAGTTCCGCGGCCTGGGAGGCGACCGAGTATGCCCCGGTGATCACCGCTTGGGAAGCGATCACGGTTGCGGCGGTGGCCAGCAGGACGAGGGGCAGCCGCGCCCATCCCGGTGCCAGGAGGAAGAACGGGCTGCTGACGGTGTTCGGGTTTCCCAGGATCAGCGCCCCCTGGCCAAGGTAGCTGAGCGCACACGCGGGAAAAACCAGGAACAGCCAGGCCCGGCTGATCGCTGGGCGACCGAAGTGCCCCATGTCGGCGTACAACGCCTCGGCGCCGGTGACCGCCAGCACGACCGCCGCGAGAGCGAAGAACGCGGTACCGAAATGGTGGACCAGGAAACCGCCCGCGCAGGTTGGCGACAGTGCCCGGAGGATGGCCGGGTGCCGGACGATGCCGGACACCCCGAACGCGCCGATGGCGACAAACCATACGATCATCACGGGTCCGAATATCCGGCCGACCGCGGCGGTGCCCCACCGCTGCACGAGGAACAGCACCACAATGATCACCGCGGTGGTCGGCACAACCACCTCCTTCAGCGACGGACGCAGCACCTTGACGCCCTCCACGGCGGACAGCACCGAAATGGCCGGAGTGATCATGCTGTCGCCGAAGAACAGCGCCGCGCCGAAAAGGCCCAGGGCGGCCAGTACCGCGGTGGTCTGCGGGCCTCGTTGCGTTCCCATCCGGCGCAGCAGGGTGATCAGCGCCATGATGCCGCCCTCGCCGTCGTTGTCGGCGCGCATCGCCAGCAGCACGTAGGTGACCGTCACGATGATCATCACCGACCAGAACACCAGGGACACCACGCCGAACACGTTGTCCGTACCGACGGGGACGGGATGTGGGTCGCTCGGGTTGAACACGGTCTGCAGGGTGTAGATCGGGCTGGTTCCGATGTCGCCGAACACGACACCGAGCGCACCGACGACCAGCGCGAGCCGCACCACCTCACGCGACTGCGGACCGTGGGCCGCCGACGTTACCGCCGATCCGGCGGGCGGTGCCGTCCGCCGCTGCCGATCCGTCACGACACCCCTCCCGAGCACCTGCGACCGCCAGCACCCCCACCGGACGGTACCCCCGTGACCTCGACGACCCCCGAGTGGAGTCCACAGACATGGTGTACGGAGTGTGATCTTCTAGAAACTCACCGGAGTGGCGGTTCGTGACGTAAAGCGACCACCGCGTGATCCTTTTCGGGAACAGCGAAGAACTCGGCGAGGAGGAAACGCGATGGCCGTGCGTCTGACTGTGACTGACGCCGAGGGGTTCGGCAGGGCCCTCCTGCGCGGAGCCGGAGGTGTTCGGGCTGGTGGCCTCGGACCCGACAGTGTCGTGGGTGGTCGACCGGCTGGCCGCCGACGCGGACGGGGCGCTGGCGGCGGTCGACCGGGCACGGGCCGGGTGTGGGCGGCGGCGGGCTGCCGCGCTCCGACCATCGGGTGTCGGCGGACGACCCACTGGTTGTAGACCTCGACGCCACCCTGGTCGCTGCGCGCTCGGAGAAGGATGCCTCGCAGCTCACTCCGGGAGCCGCCCTTCATCGAGGCTTCGTGAAGCAGTCGATGGTCGCGGCCAGATCCCTTCCGCTGTTGCTAGGCGGTGGTCGGCAGGGACTCAAAGTTGCCGCCAGCATGATCGACTTCTATCGCAGAATGCACGTCGATGGTTGGGATCGGTTCGTAGCTGTGCGACGAGACCGCGGGCTCTGCGGGCACCGATATGGAGGCGTCTGCGGAGGGTTTCAGTGGATATTGGTCGGCGGTAGGTCTGCCAGTGGAGGGCGTCCTCGACGCGGGCCCGATCGAGAAGATCCTGATCGGATGCACGCCCCTGTTGTTCGCGACGGCCAGCCCGGGTCGCTTCCCGTGGACGCGGCACCGGATAGGCCACCGCCAGCGGATCTGGCTGCCTGGCATGACCTGCTGCGGGCATAGTTCGGCTCCAGATTGCCGACGTCGGATCCTGCTTGTCGCTGTTCGTGGTGATCTGCAGGGCGTGGAGGAGGCCGGGTCCGATGTGGGACCAGCCGATGAGTAGGCAGCAGCCGACGGCGTCGAAGGAGGCGCGGCCGTAGTGTCCTTCGATGATCGGTTCTGCGGTGTTGAGGGCGAGGGTGACGAGGCTGCAGAAGATCAGGAGGCGTTGCGCGGGTCGGATCTGCTCTCGGCTGGCGCCGGCGAGGGCGAGCTGACGTGTGGCGACGAGCAGGGCAACGACGGAGAGATCGACTGCGGGGGCGACCAGTGGGGCGATGTAGGCGGGGACGCCGAGTCGGATGCCCAGCGCCCAGACGTTCCCCAGCCCGAACAGGAAACTCAGAGCGACGACGGCGGTGATCAGGATGGTCACCGCATGGAGCGCGATTCGCTGGCCGCCGAGAGGAAGTGGAGACGCAGATGCCGCGGGAGCCCCTGGCACATTGATCGTGTCTGGCCGGGTCTCGTCGGCTTGAACGGTCGGCGTGTGGGTATTGGTCATCGGCGCGCCCCGTTTCCCGCCGTCAGGAGGGTGAGGTCGAAGACTTCACGGAGACCGATCATGTACTAATGGGTCGAGTCCCCCCTCGGACACAACCTAGCAAGATCAACATGGTCTCTGAACTGCGCATATGGCCGTGGGGGTTCAACCACCCCGGCCGACACGGACCACTACCCCACCTGTGCCTCTACCTGCGCGTATGTGAGCGCATGTATATGTAGTGTCGGTTTGGTGATGGCGGCTCGCCGCGGCATCGCCGCCCCATCCTCACGAGTCCAGGCGCCTGCGGGCGTGGTCGGTCGGCGCTGTTGCATCGGCTCGGCCTGTCGGCCTGTCGGGCATGATCGTGTGATGCATCGCCGTGTCGGTCCGCCTGTTGGGGCCGTAGCTCGATGTAGCCAGGTCGGCTGGACACTCGAGGCGCTCGCTCTGTCGCAGGCCTGTTGAGGCCGCTCGATGGCCAGCTTACCCACCATAGGGCCAATGGTCACGTTAAGTGGAATTGCTAGGAACGCCTGGGCACGAAGAAGAGGAACGCTCTCGCGGGCGCATCAAGCGATGGGCTATCTGGACCACCACCGCCGAGAACATTTGCTTCCCGTTTGCTCGGACGATTGCCGTCATCCGCCGCGAAGAGTTCGACCTCGAAGGTCGCCGCCTCGCCAAGGAATACGCCTTCATCATCAACAGTCTGCGTGGGGACCGCGCCACCCCAGCTGCCGTCCACACCCATGTCCGCCTGCGCTGGGGAATAGAAAATCGCGTGCAATACGTCCGCGACACCGCCTGGCGCGAGGACGCCTGTCGAGCTCATCTCGGAGCCGGCCCACGAACCCTCGCCATCCTCCACAATCTCGCACTTAGTCTCCTTCGCCTCCACGGCGTCATAAAGATCAAGGAGATCCTCGAATGCATCGCCGGAGTCCGCAACCGGGTACTCCATTTCTTGGCTACCCGGCGTAGTCGATCATTACGGTAAGCTACCTCGCGCAACCTTGCTCACAGGCAGTGATTCTCCGATGGGCAGCGTCGGCGGCCCGATCTCGACCCGGGTCATCGATCAATCCAGTCAGTGATGTGACCGGTGTCTCAGATCGATACAACCGCCATAGCTGTGCCGATGGGAGTCTCCGACAGTGCCGGCGAACGTGGCGCCCGGCCGGTGCCAGCGAGTCCGGCGGTGGCGGCGTTTCCATCATTCTCCTGTCGGACGTGAGGGCCTTACATGATTGATCTCAGTGGTCGAGTCGCAGTGGTCACCGGTGCGGCGTCAGGAATCGGGGCGGCCAGCGCGGCTACCCTCGCGGCGCAGGGCGCCAAGGTCGTCCTGGCCGATATCAACGTGGACGGCGCGACCGAACAGGCCGAGAAGATAGCCGCCGGCGGCGGAACCGCCCTTGCCGTCGAGACGGACGTTCGCGTGGAAGAACAGGTCGCGCGGGTGCTCGCGCGTGCCGTCGAGGTCTACGGACGGCTGGATGTTCTGCACAACAACGCCGCAGCTATGGATCTTGCCGGGGTGGATCCGGGGATCACTGAACTCGACCTGAAGGTTTGGGAGGGGACTCTCGCCACAAACGCCCGGGGGCCTTTGCTGGGATGTAAGCATGCGGTGCCCCTGATGCTGCGGTCGGGTGGTGGCAGCATCATCAACACCTCCTCGATCTCGTCCCAGGTCGGTGAGCTGACGATGACTGCCTACGGGGCGGCGAAAGCGGCGCTGAGCCAGATCACCCGGGCTGTGGCGGCTCAATGGGGCAAGCAGGGAATCCGCTGTAACGCGGTCGCTCCAGGTCTGGTGCTCAGTCCTTCCGGCCTCGGTCTGCCGAGGGAGATCATCGATCTCTATATCCGGCACAGCCTCACGCCGTATGTGGGTGAGCCGCAGGACATCGCAAATCTGGTGGCGTTTCTGGCCTCCGACGACGCTCGCTACATCACGGCCCAGACGATCAATATCGACGGGGGTCTCGTAGCCCACAATCCCATCCAGGTCGAACTCGTCGAACTGGCGCAGGCGCAGCAGGCATAGTTCTGCCCGATCACGGCATCATTCTGAGGAGCATCATGGGACGTGTGGCGGGCAAGGTCGCCTTCATCACCGGAGCCGGGCGTGGGCAGGGGCGCAGCCATGCGGTGCGGCTGGCCGAGGAGGGGGCGAGTATCATCGCCACGGACATCTGCGCACCCGTCGGTTCGGTTTCCTATCCGATGGCTGGTGAAGCGGATCTGGCCGAGACCGCCCAGCTCGTCGAGAAGGCGGGCGGAAAAGTTGTCACCGGCGTCGCCGACGTGCGCGACCAGGCCGCGCTCGCCGCGGTGGCCGACCGCGGCCTGGCTGAGTTCGGAAAGATTGACATCGTGGTGGCGAACGCGGGTATCGCCAGTTATGCGCCAGCCTGGGAGATCACCGAGCAGGCCTGGCGAGAGATGATTGACATCAATCTCACCGGTGCGTGGCAGACCTGCCGCACGATCATTCCGCATATGATCCCGCGGGGCGGCGGCAGTATCGTCATCATCAGTTCGGCCGCGGGCCTGATCGCCCCGCCGAATCTCGCGCACTATGTGTCGGCCAAGCATGGGTTGGTGGGCCTCATGCGGGCACTCGCCAACGAGCTCGCCGGGCATTCGATCCGCGTCAACAGCATCCATCCGACCCAGGTCGATACTCCGATGATCATGCACGACGAGATTTATCGAATGTTCCGACCCGACCTGGAGGAACCCACAGCCGCCGACATCGTCGACGTCTCCACCGAGATGAACGCCCTACCGGTGCCGTGGGTCGAACCGGCGGACGTGTCCAACGCGGTCCTCTTCCTGGCCTCCGACGAGGCCCGCTACATCACGGGTGCCACACTCCCGGTGGACGCCGGCATTGTGAACAAGGTGTAGCCCTCCGTAGGTCTGGTTCTCCACGGGGTGCGGCCAGTCGGCGAAGCGTAGCTGATCCTCGCGCTGCTGTGTGCAGTGCTCCAATCGCCGTCCGCAGCCTTCTTGACATCGTGTCAGTAGTGCGGTCATGATCTGCGTCACACATGCTGGCTGCCTGGTGGGGCGGTAGGCATCCGTTGTGGAAGGCGCGTGACCAGTGTGACCAGACCAGCTCAGTTACAGGAACTGCCGGCCGTGACTCCGCGGGCGCTCGCGACCGGTGACTGGATTCGTGCCGTCGAGCGGGCCCGCAGCGTCCTCGACGAGGCGCCCCAGCGGATGGTCGAGCGGCCGGCGGCGGTGTCGCCGGTGGTGTACGAGTCCTGGCGTCGGTCAAGGATGCACGGGGTCTCCCCGCATCGCGTGCGTCCCGCCGTGGTCGACGATCTTGACCTCAACTCTCAGGTGGCGCTGGTCGTGGAGCCGGTGGTGGCCAGGAATGGCGCGGCGCTGGACCAGGCGTCGTGCGCGCTGAGCCTCACCGATCACGAGGGCTGCGTGCTGCGTCGGTGGGTTCCGGACCCGGAGCTGGCTAAAAGGATGGACGAGGAGGGCATTCGGCCCGGCTTCTCCGTGGCGGAAATGCATCTTGGCACCACCAGCGCCATCTCCCTGCTCAGCAACAAGCCTGTGCTGATCCGTGGTCCCGAGCACTTTGTTGACCAGTTCCGTGACATGACGTGCGCCGGAGTGCCGATCGTGCACCCCGTGACCCGGCGGACCGTCGGCAGCCTCGACCTGACCTGCCGGTTCGCCGACACCTCGCCGCTGGTTCTGCCGTGGCTGATGGAACTGGCAGCTCAGATCCAGAAGATCCTGCTGACGAAGGCGTCCCGGCGGGAGCGGCTGCTCCTGGACGCCTACCTCGCGCACAATCGGGACTCGCGGCACCCGCTCGTGGCCCTGGACCAGAAGACGATCATTACTAATGCCGCGGCGGCGAGGCTTCTGGGCGGCCTGGACCAGGCGATGCTGTGGGAGCACGCCGCTCAGTCGCTCCGGGCGCACTCGAGCGGGCCCCGGTCAGTGGTCCTGTCCAATGGCACGCGTGTGCGGATCGTGACGTGGCCGCTGACAGACGGGCCCGACCTCGCCGGCGCGGTGCTGATGCTCAAGAAGGAGCCGGAGTATCAGCAGGTCGGTCGCCAGGTGGACGTGCCAGCGCTGCCTGGTCTAGTTGGCCGCAGCCCGGCCTGGCGGGCCACCTGCCGTGAGGTGGCCCGGCTGAGTGAAGACGCGGAACGAGTGCTTGTCGTGGGCGAGCAGGGCAGCGGGCGGACCGCGGTCGCCCGGGCCATCGCCGGCCCGGGCGAGATCCGGTTGGCCGACGCCGCCGATGCCGATGCCAGGAATGCCGGCGACGGACAGCGGTGGCTGCGCGGCATCGAGGCAGATGCCGCGGGTTCCGCCGAGACGCTGATCATCCGCAACGTCGACCTGTTGTCGCCTGCTCTGGCCGCTGCGACCGACGCGGCGCTGCGGCGCTGGCCACGGGGCCGCCGCATCATCGCCACGTCCGCAACGGGGCCCATGGACTCGGCCAGTCCCAGTCCCATCCTTGACACCTTCAGCGAGGTCGTCGAGGTGGCGCCCCTACGACACCGGCAGGAGGACCTGGCACTGCTCCTCGCGGCCCTGACCTCCCGGCTGATCGGTGACGGACCCGCTGTGCGGTGGATGCCCGACGCGGTGCAGGCGCTGAGCCGTCTCGAGTGGCCGGGCAATGTCGCCTCGCTGGAGGCGCTGGTGAAGCGGATGGTGTCGCGGTGCTCGGGAGGCTACATCGGCGCCGCGAACCTTCCTGCAGACATCGTTGCCCACACCTCCTGGCGCCGCCTCGGCGGTCTCGAGCAGGCGGAGGCCCGGATGATCGTCCAGGCTCTGCGCGAGACGGGGGGCAACAAGCAGCGCGCCGCGGAGGTGCTCGGCATCGCCCGCTCCACGCTGTACCGGAAAGTACGCTCGCTCGGTCTGGATCTCAGCAGCACGGCGTACTGATCCCCGCTTGGGGTGCGGTGGCGCGCGCCGCCTGCTTCGCCTGCCGGCCGCCACGCCACGTACCTCGTCGGTGCCCAGGCGTGCCGCGGCGAACGCGTTCTCTTCTGGGACGGCCGCCGCCGCTGTCCCGATCTGCAACAACTTTCGGCTGTTGACTGAGGCTTGAATCACATTCGACGGTGCACTGCACTGCGGAAGTTTTTCGGACTGGCTCAGGAGGTCACATGTCGGTGGAGGGTATGAACGGTTCCCCTGGATCTACCGGGTCAGTTTCGTCCCACGACGCTGTGCTTGTTGGGGCCGGATTTTCCGGCCTGTACATGATGTATCGGCTCCGCGAGGAGCTGGGTCTCGATGTGCGCGGTTTCGAAGCCGCCGGTGGAGTCGGCGGTACCTGGTACTGGAATCGATACCCGGGGGCCCGTACGGACAGCCCGTACTCCGCCTACTGCTTCAGCTGGTCGGAGGAGATCGCCCAGGAGTGGAGCTGGTCGGAACGCTATCCCGGCCAGCAGGAGGTGCTGCGGTACCTGGAGTTCGTCGCCGACCGCTACGATCTCCGGCGCAGCTTCACCTTTGATACTCGCGTGACCTCGGCGCGACACGACGAGGACACCAACCTGTGGACGGTCGACACCGACACCGGCGAGACCGTCACCGCGACATATCTGATCACCGGTGTGGGTCTGCTCTCCGCCCCGAACCTCCCCCCGATCAGGGGTCTCGACACATTTCAGGGCGAGCTGGTCCACACAGCCAGGTGGCCGGCAGCGGGAGTAGATTTCGCGGCCAAGCGTGTCGGCCTCGTCGGTACCGGGTCGACAGGAATCCAGATCCTGCCCTCGATCGCCGAGCGGGCGAGCTCGGTGAGCGTGTTCCAGCGGACGCCGAACTATGTCGTCCCCACGCAGAACCGGCCGCTGACGGACGCGGAGAAGGCGGACCTGCGGGCGCGATACCAGGATATTGCCAAGCAGATCCGCCAGCATCCGTTCGCCATGCCGTTCACACCCACGGGGCAGAACGCGCTCGACGTCGACGAGGCGACCCGCCAGGCTGTCTACGAGGAGGGATGGCGGCAGGGCGGCTTCCACTTCCTGTTCGAGACCTTCGACGATCTGTCGGTGAATGAGGACGCCAACGAGACGGCCTGTGAGTTCATCCGTGGGAAGATCCGGGCGGCTGTCCGGGATCCCGAGGTCGCCGAGCTGTTGACGCCGCGCGGATATCCGTACGGGGCCAAGCGGCCGCCGGCGGGCACCGGCTACTACGAGACCTTCAACCGTGACAACGTCACGCTGATCGACGTCAGCGATGACGCCATCGAGGAGATCACCCCGACCGGGCTGCGGACCGGCACCCGGCGGTTCGATCTCGATGTCATCATCTTCGCCACGGGTTTCGATGCGTCGACCGGTGCGTTCACCCGGATCGACATCCGCGGGCGTGGCGGCAGGGCGCTCGCCGACAAATGGCGGGACGGGCCGGTGACGAACCTCGGATTCAGCACCGCCGGCTTCCCGAACCTCTTCATGATCACAGGTCCGCTCAGTCCGTTCGCCAACATTCCGACCTGTATCGAGGAGACCGTCGACTGGATTTTCGACGCGATCAGCTACCTGCGCGAGAATGGGTTGACTTCCTTTGAAGCGGCCGAGCGCGGCGAGCAGGAGTGGACGGGGCACGTCACCGCCATCGCGAACATGATCACCGCGGGAAAGGGGGAGGCGGTGAACACCTGGTTCGCCGGTGCCAACATCGAAGGCAAGCCGCGGGCAATCAATGTCTACTTCGGCGGCGCGAACGCGTACTTCGACACCTGCCGAGCGGTGGCCGCCAAGGCGTACGAGGGTTTCGTCCTCAGCTGACACGCTCTTGCGGTCAGGCTGGCTGCCGGTCCTGACGAGGCAGGTGGCCAGCCCGCCTGAGGGTCGCGGGCGGCAGTCACCCGTGGACGGTGACCCGGTCGCGACCACTGTCTCGGACAGCTTCCGTGGTTGGCGTTCCGCGCAGACGAGACCTGTAGCCGGGCCGTGTGACGCTTTCGGCTGGTGGCGGACTACCACGGATCACGATGGGGGAGTTCTCGCATGCGGGTGTACGAGACAGTGAGCGACCTGGCTGCTGACGTCGGCGCGGAGATCGGTGTGAGTGGCTGGGTCGACGTCTCCCAGAAGGTCGTCGACGCCTTCGCCGACGCGACGGGGGACCGGCAGTGGATTCACGTTGATCCCGAGCGCGCTGCCCGCGGTCCGTACGGTGCCACCATCGCCCACGGATACCTGACCCTGTCGCTGGTGCCCGTCCTGCTCATGGAGGTGTACACGGTCACCGACGTCTCGTCGGTCATCAACTACGGCGCCGACGGTGTCAGGTTCCCGGCGCCGGTCCGCATCCCGGCCCGCCTGCGGGGGAGGGTCACGCTGGCGTCCGTCGAGCCGTCCGGCGCGGGTCAGCGGGTCGTTTTCGCGGTCACGGTCGAGGTCGAGGGCGAGAGCAAGCCGGCCTGCGTGGTCCGCGTCACGTACCTGATGATCCCGTGACGACGCCAGCTCACTGCGGGCGGCCGATCGTGACCGCGGGCAGGCGCTGGCCCGCCCCGGTGCCAGCGCTCTGCCCGAACTGGGACTGCCTCACAGGCCGGTGGTGGCCGGGACCTGCGCGTAGGTCCGCTTGAGTAGCGGCCTGTCGATCTTGTTGGTGGCCGTGCGCGGGATCGCGTCCACGATCTCGATCCGGCGCGGCCGCTGTAGCCCGTGCAGGTTGGGCTCGGTGTCGCAGTAGGCGGCGATGTCCTGCGCGGACACGCCCGGCCGGTTGGGGACGACGATGGCCGTCACCTGGTTCGACAGCCGTTCGTGCGGGGTGCCGATGACGGCGACCTCGGCGATGAGCGGGCAGGCCGCGAGGTGTCCCTCCACCATCTGCGGGAAGATGTTCTCGCCGCCGCTGATGATCAGGTCGTCGGTGCGGTCGACGTAGTACAGGTAGCCATCGGGGGCCCGCCGCACGAGGTCGCTGGTGCGCAGCCATCCGTCGGTGAACCTGCTCGCGTTCGCCTCCGGGAGCTGCCAGTACCCCGGCGTGACGGCATCGCCGCGCACCCACAGTTCGCCGACCTCGCCAGGGGATGCGTCCTCCGGCTGCTCGCCGGAGGTCCTCACCACGCGGATCTGCACGATCTGTTCGAGCGGCCGGCCGAGCGATCCTTCGCGACGGGCCTCGTGCGGAGGTTCGGTGACGGAGAGTCCGCTCTGCTCCGTCTGCCCGTAGATGTTCACCGGGACGATGCCGGTGACGTCCGTCAACGCCTTGAGCCGGCTCTGCGGCAGCGCCGAGCCGCCGATGGCGCAGACCCGGACCGAAGCCAGTGGAAAGGGCTTACCGCCCAGCTCGTTCACAATGTCGATCATCATTGCGGGAACCAGCGCAGTGAACGTGGGACGCAGTCTCGCCGCGTCCTCGAGCCACTCCCGCACCTTCCAGCGGCGCAGGGTCACCTCCCCTCCGGTGAGCAGCGTCGGCAGGGAGATGAGCTGAAGTCCACCGACGTGGAACAGGGGTGTGCTGACCAGGGCGTGGTCCCGCTCGGTCAGCTCCCACACGTCGATCGCGGCCTCGCTCACCGCGACCGTGTTCCGATGCGTCTGCCGGACACCCTTGGGGTTACCGGTGGAGCCGCTCGTGTACATCAGCACCGCGTCGTGTGTGTCGAAACGGGGAACGACATCTGTGCGGGTGGGTCGGGAAAGGACTTCGTCCCACGTCACGGTGGAGCCGCCGTCGCCGTCGCCGCTGTCGCCGTCGGCCCGGCCGACGGACACCACACGGTCCTCGGCGGGCAGTCCCCGCAGCGCGTCGCGAAGGCGCGGGACGTCGCCGGCCGGCGTGAATATCCATCTCACGTCCGCGTCGAGCGTCGCGTGGCGGATCGCCGCCGGGTGCGACAGGTAGTTGTAAGGAACGAGGACGCCGCCGGCCTGCCAGATACCCATCATGGCGACGAGCCATTCCGGCTGGTTGTGCATGAGGATGCCGACTCGCTGGCCCGGTTCGACGCCGTTGTGGCGCAGCCAGTTCGCGACGCGTCCGGCCTGGTCGAGGAAGTCGGCGTAGGTGGTCTCGACGCCGTCGTGCCGGATGGCGACACGGTGCGGGGTCCGTAAGCCGACGCGGCGCAGAGCGATAGCGATATTCACGATCAAGTCCTTAGGTGCGGGTCTGTCGCCCAGCGTCTTGGCCCGTATCAGCTCCGCGGCAGGCGCAGGACGCGTTCCGCGATGTAGTTCAGAATCGACTCGTTGTTGATGGGTGCGATCTGCAGGACGCGGATCATCGGCCAGAGCGTGACGACATCGGTCTCGTACACGAAAGCCGACCCACCGTGGGTCTGAATGGCCGCCTCGACGGCGCTCAGGGCGGCGCGACTCCCGAGCAGCTTCGCCATGTTGGCCTGCGCGCCCGCGTCCCGGCCGTCGTCATAGCCCGCGGCCGCCGAATAGGTGACCTGCCGGGCGGCCTCCATCTCCGCCATGGCGAGGGCGAGTGGGTGCGCCACCGCCTGGTTCGCCCCGATCGGTTTCCCGAAGGGCGCCCGTTCCTTGGCGTATCCGACCGCTTTCTCCAGCGCGTAGTTGCCGAGCCCGAGAGCCCACGCGGCGATCGTGACCCGCTCCTGGTTCAGGCACGACAGGAGATAGTCGAAACCGAGCCCCTCCTGCCCGATCAAGGCATGGGAGGGGACCTCCACGTCGTCGAAGAAAATCTCGTACTGGTTCTCGGGTGCGTACCACTCGATGTCGAGACGGTTGAGCTGGATGCCGGGCGTCGCGAGGTCGACGATGAACAGGCCGAAACCCGAGCGCCGGGTCAGCGGCTCGCCGGCCGGTGCGGTGCGGGCGAGCAGCAGAATGTGGTCGGCCTGATCGGCGCCGGAGATGAACACCTTCTGGCCGTTGATGCGGTAACCGTCGGTGGTGGGTCGCGCGGAGGTGCGCAGCGCGAAGGAGTTCGTGCCCGCCTCCGGCTCGGTGACGCCGAAGCAGATTTTGCGGTCCCCACTGATCGTCGGGATCACGTGGTCCTTGATCTGCTGCTCGGATCCGTACCGGCGGATCGCCTCGCGGGAGAACGACGTCAGCGAGTACAGCAGCGGCGGAATACCGGCGCGGGCGAGGGCCTCCATCACCGCGGTGTTGCCGGTGAGGCCGCCGCCGGCGCCCCCCAGTTCCTCGGGAACGCCGATCGCCAGCAGATCGGCCTCGACGAGCGCGTCCCACAGTTCGCCGGCGTGGCCCTGCTCGCGGGCTCGACGCAGGAACATCGACCTCGGGAACGCGGCCAGCACCCCGTCCACGGCCTGGAACACGGACTCGACGAGTTCGACACTTCCAGCCCGGACGGTCGGTGGCAGATCGGTAGTCATGACAGTTCTCCTGTCAGCGGTTCTCGTAGCGCGGGGTGCGCTTGTCGATGAAGGCGGCCGGACCTTCGCGGGCATCGCGGGAGGCGAGAACACGGGCGTTCAGGGCGCTTTCGAGTCCGAAGCGTTGTTCGTTGGCCCAGGCGCGCACCGCGATCTCCTTCGCGGTGCGCACCGCGATCGGCGCGTTGCCGGCGATGGTCTCGGCCAGTTGGATCGCTCGCGGCAGTACCTCGTCCGGTGCGACGACCTCCCCGATCAGCCCGATCCGGCGGGCCTCGTCCGCGTCGACGGTCTCGCCGGTGAGCAGCAGCTGCATGGCGTTTGGCCAGCTGATCTGCTGGGGGAGCCGCACATGGGTGCCGGCACCGGGTACCAGGCCCCATCGCACCTCCGGCAGGCCGAACACGGCCCGGTCGGAGGCGACTCGGACGTCGGTGCCGAGAAGAAGTTCGAGGCCCCCGGCCAGGCACAGGCCGTTCACCGCCGCCACAACCGGCTTGTAGAAGTCGGAGAAGAACCGTTTCGTCGGGTCGGGGATGAGCACGTCGACTTCTCCGGCGGTGAGGCGCGGAATCAGCTCACCAAGGTCGCCACCCGCGGAGAAGGCACGTGACCCCGCACCTGTCAGGACCAGGACGCGAAGGTCGTCGTCGGCGTTCACCTCGCGCACAACGGCGGCCAGCCGGGCCAGCATGGCCACCGTCAGCGCGTTGTGAGCCTGCGGCCGGTCCAGCGTGACGAGGGCGACGTGGCCGCGCCGTTCCAGAGTCACGTCCCCTGGCTTGACCTGCTGCGCGGTCATCGTTCCCCCTCGGGCTCGTGTCGACGTCCCGAACGCTAGGGGCTCAGCGCCCTCGGCCGGTGTTGCACTGTGGTACAGCCGGCGGCCGAGAGCCGGACGCGGCCGTCCGGCCTGGTACGCGGGTGGGGCTGTCCCGATGTGGGACGCCGGACGCGCCAGTCGCCGGCGGACACTGCGCCCAGGTGTACCGGCAGCGAGGAGCGGCGGATGGGACAGGCGCGGGACCTCGTCGATCAGGTGGCGTTGGTGACGGGCGCAGGGTCGGGGATCGGGGCCGCGACGGTGCGGCGACTCGCCGGGCGCGGGGCACGTGTCGTCGTTGCCGACATCGACGTCGGGGCCGCCTCGGCCCGCGCCGCCGAGGTGGGTGGCCTCGCGGTGCCGGTCGACGTCTCGGATCCGGACTCCGTACAGGCGATGGTGAGCGCCGCGGTGGCGGTCTCGGGGCGGCTGGACATCGCGGTGAACAACGCCGGTATCGGCGTGCCGGTCAAGAAGCCGGTGGGGGACATGTCGCCGGACGACTGGCACCGGGTCATGCGGGTGAACGCCGACGGGGTCTTCTACTGCCTGCAGGCGGAACTGGCGGTGATGCAGGCGGCCGGGCGTGGCGTGGTCGTCAACGTCGCCTCGGTGATGGGCGTCGTGGGGACACCCGGTGGGGCTGCCTATGTCGCGTCGAAGCACGCCGTGGTGGGCCTGACGAAGGCGGCGGCACTCGACTACGCCGCGAGCGGCATCCGCGTCAACGCCGTCGGGCCGGGCTTCGTCGACACGCCGTTGCTCGCCCGCCAGGACGCCGCCACCCGTGCGCGTACCGAGGCGGCGCACCCGGTGGGCCGCCTGGCCAGCGCGGACGAGGTCGCCGCGGTCGTGGAGTTCCTGGTCTCGCCGAGCGCGTCGTTCGTGACCGGCGCCCTGTACACGGTCGACGGCGGCTACACCGTCGGGTGAGCCGCGGACGCCCTGAGCTGCATCTATCGGGCGCCAGCGGTTCCCGCTGACCTGTAATCGGACACCCGCAAATCTGGATGCGCCGTGATTGTGCTCCCAAGCATCGGCGTGCAGACCGGTCGGTTCAGGGCTCGGCAGGGCCGTGCCTGCGCAGCGCCTGGCTCGCCGCACCAGAGGAGACGAACATGAGACATCGGGCGAGGACCGCCACCTGCTTACTTGCGGCATCGGTCGCCATTTTGACCGCCGCGTGCGGCAGTAGCGGTAGTTCCGGGGGGTCTGCCGCCGGTGACGTGCTGAAGATCACCTACATTGCCGACACCTCCGGCCCGGGTGCCTTTTACGGCAAGGACTACGTCGCCGGGGCCAAGTACGCGGTCGACCAGGTGAACGCCGAGGGGGGCGTCGGCGGGCGAAAACTCGACCTCGAGGTCGTCGACTCCGCCTCCGACCAGCAGGCCGCGGTCGGCGCCATGACCAAGGCCGTCAAGTCGAACTCTTCCGCCGTCCTGTACGCCCTGCTAAGTCAGAACGCGCTCGCGATGGCCCCGATCGCCCAGCGGTCAAAGGTGCCGTTCATCGTCGGCCAGTCGGGCGTTGACGGGATCACCGAGGCCGGCGACTACGTCTACCGTACGACCACGTCCGAGGGGCGCTTCTACGAGGCGATGCTCTCGACCCTGCACGACAAGGGCGCGTCGTCCACGGCCATTCTGTACGCGAGCGACAATCCGACGGCCGTGACGAACGCGACCAAGACCATTCCGGCGATCGCCAAGAAGCTCGGCATGACGATTACCGAGACCGTTCCGGTGAAGACAGCCGACACCGACTACTCGCAGCCGGCGTCGCGCATCGCCGACAGCTCGCCGGATGTGGTCGCCGACCTGACCTTCGGCCCGGCGGTCACCACGTCGATCCAGGCACTGCGGGAAGCCGGCTTCGACGGCCCGCTGTACGGCACGTCCGCCCTCGGTGCCGGTGCGCTCAAGCCCGCCGGTGCCGCGGCCAAGGACACCTACTACCCGTCGGTGTTCATCCCGTCGCCGAAGCTGCCATGGGCCTCGGGCACCTCGTTCCTGTCCGAATACCAGAAGGCGACCGGTTCGGCGCCGTCGTTCTCCGCGGCCGGTGGACACGACCAGGTGATGTTCCTGGTGGCCGCGTTGCAGGAGATCGGCAAGGGTGACGTCACCCACGAGAGCGTCAAGGACGCTCTCGCCTCCGTCGCCGGCAAGGGGTTCGTCGGAGCAACCGGGGAGCCCGTGCGGTTCGTCGACCGGGCCGCCGTGACGCCGGGAGTGCTCGTGCGCTGGGACGGCGAAGCGGAGACTGTCGCGCCGGACCAGCCCTCGCCGCTGCTGGCCGCCTACACCGGCCGAGGATGAGGGAAGGAGGAACGCGATGACTCAGCAGCTCGTCAACGCCATCGCGCTGGGCTCGATCTACACCTTGTTCTCGCTCGGTCTCACCCTGTCGTGGGGAATCTTGAACGTGCTGAACCTGGCACACGGGGCGATCTTCACGGCGGGCACGATGTTCGCGTTCCTCCTGACCGAGCACGCCGCCGGCCTGCCGTTCGCGGTGGTACTCGCAGCCGCCCTGGTTGGGAGCGCGCTGCTGGCGGTCCTGATGGAGGCGGTGGCCTTCGCCCCCATCCGGGCCCGGTCCGGGAACGCGCTGGACGCCGAGATGCGGACCCTGATCGCCAGTGTCGCCGTGGCGTCGATCATCGTGACTGTCGTCGGCATCCAGAGCGATCACCAGCCTTATGCGCTGCCGCAGTCGCTGCTCGAACGGCACCGGTACGACGTGCTCGGCGTCCACGTGTCGAACGTGCAGATCCTGGTGCTGGTGGCGGCGATCGTGCTGTCGGCGCTGCTGGTGCTGTTCGTCCGCCGGAGCAGGTACGGGCGGGCGATGCGGGCGGTCGCCTTCGACCGCACCGCCGCGGGCATGGTCGGCATCTCGGCCCGCACCCTGCAGTTGGCGGCGATGGCGCTCAGCGGTGCCCTCGCTGGCGTCGCCGGGGTGCTGCTGGCCGTCTACCTGGGCGCGGCCGACGCGCACATGGGTGACTCGTTCCTGCTCAAGGCGTTCGCCATCATCATCCTGGCCGGTGTCGGCAGCCTCGAGGGAGCGGTCTTCTTCGCCTACGCCTTGGCCCTGGTCGAGACCCTGGTCGGGTACTACCTCGGCGGCGATGTGCGGGACGCCCTCGCATTCGTGCTCATCGTCGTCATCCTTGTCCTCCGTCCGCAGGGGCTCGCGGCCCGGCAGGGGTGGCAGCGCGCATGATCGACTGGTTCAGCGGCAACGAGGGCTACATCCAGGGCGCGCTGGTCGCGGCCCTGCTCGCGGCGAGCGTGCAGGTCGCCCTGCGGGCCGGCGTCCTGTCGTTCGCGAGCGTCGGTTTCTACGGCGTCGGGGCCTATGGCACGGGCTACCTGACAGCGACGCAGGGATGGGGGACGGCGCCGGCCGCGGCCGTGGTCGTGATCATCACGGTTTTCCTGTCCTGGTTGCTCGCGCTGGTCCTGGCGCGGCTGCGCGCCCTGTATCTGGCGATGGCCACCATCGCGTTCGTGTTGCTCGTTCAGATCGGGGCGCTCGCCTGGGACAGCGTGACGGGTGGTCCGCTCGGTCTGTTCGGCATCCCGCCGGCGCTCGGCACCGGCGGGGTGGCCGTGATCCTGGCCGGCGTGCTGGCCGTGAACGCGCTGACCCAGCGGGGCGCGGTCGGGCGCCGACTGCTCCTGCTGCGCAAGGACGAGGCGCTCGCCAGCGCGCTCGGCGTGAACGTGCGCCGCCAACACCAGATCGCGTTCGTGTGGAGTGCGGTCCTCGGGTCGCTCGCGGGTATCTCCCAGGCCAGCCTCCTGACGGTCTTCACCCCCGAGAACCTCGGCTTCTCCGTCATGGTGTCCGCGCTGACCGCCCTGGTCGTGGGCGGCACCTGGCACTGGAGCGGGCCGTTGATCGGCGGGGTCGTGTTCTCCTGGTTCCTCTCCGCTTATCTGGGTTTCGCCAGCGACTACCGGGGGGTGGTCGAAGGCGCGCTGACCGTCGTCGTCCTGGTGTTCCTGCCGAAGGGGCTCGCCGGCCTGTCCGAACTGCTCGATCCCCGCCGCCTGCGCCGCGCGGCGGGCACGCCCACCGGCGGACCAGGCGGCGTATCCGCCGGGGTGCCAGGCGGCGTGTCCACCGGTCCGGACCGGCCAGTGCCGGCTCCGGAGATGGGGGTGTCCTCATGACCGCCGTCCTCGAGCTGCGGGACATCAAGGTGTGGTTCGGCGGGGTGAAGGCCGTGGACGGGGTCTCGCTCGCCCTCGAACCGGGCCATCTGCACGCCCTCGTCGGGCCCAACGGGTCCGGTAAGACCACCGTGGTGAACACGATGTCGCGCCTGGTCACCCCGACGGCCGGGCAGGTGTTCCTCGACGGGCAGGACGTGACGGCGGCCGGACCACACGAGGTCTACCGCCGCGGGTTGGCCCGCACCTTCCAGGGCATCCGGCTCGTCGAGGGCCTGACGGTGCGCGAGAACGTGCTCCTGGGGGTGCAGGAACTCCCCGCGGCGCGATCCCGGGCCGGCCGTCGGCGTGCCGCCGAGGCCGCCGACGAGGCTCTGGAACGCATGGACGTGCACCACCTAGCCCAGGTCGCACCGGCTGCGCTGCCCTACGGCGTCCAGCGGCGCGTCGAGATCGCCCGGGCCGTTGCCGGTGCGCCGAAGATCCTGCTGCTCGACGAGCCGGTGGCCGGCATGAGCGCCGGTGAGCGCCAGGAGATCTCCGCGGTGCTCGGCCGCCTGCGCGATGACGGGATGACGATGCTGCTCATCGAGCACGACCTGCGGTTCGTGCTCGGCCTGAGCGACCACCTGTTCGTGCTCAACTTCGGTCAGCTGCTGGCCGCAGGCGATCCGGCGGCCACCGCCGCGCTGCCGGCCGTGCAGGAGGCGTTCCTGGGGAGGAAACATGTCCCTGCTTGAGATCGAGCACCTGCGGGTCGCCTACGGCAAGGTCGTCGCGCTGCGCGACGTCGACCTGGTGCTGGAGGAGGGCGCCATCACCGTCGTCGTCGGGGTTAACGGGGCCGGCAAGAGCTCGCTGATGAACGCCGTCAGCGGCCTGGTCCGGGTGTCGGCCGGATCGGTGCGGCTGCGCGGGCGCGACATCACCAACCGCCCGAGCCACCGGATCGCGCGGGCGGGGGTCGTGCAGGTGCCCGAGGGCCGGCGGATCTTCGCGCCGTTGACCGTCGAGGACAACCTGCTCCTCGGCGGGCACACGATCCATGATCGTCGGCGCCGGCAGGCGATTCTGGCGACGGTGTACGAGTCGTTCCCGGTGCTCGCCGAGCGCCGGGACTCCACCGCGGGCCTGCTCAGCGGGGGTCAGCAGCAGATGCTGGCGTTCGGCCGGGCGTTGATGACCGATCCCAGTCTCCTGCTGCTGGACGAGCCGTCCATGGGCCTGGCTCCGGTCATGGTCGACGTCATCGTCGAGGCGATCCGCGACATCGCCGCCCGCGGCATGTCGATCCTTCTGGTGGAGCAGAACGCCGCCGCGGCGTTCAGCGTCGCCTCGCAGGCGTACGTCCTGGAGAACGGCGAGGTGGTGCTGTCGGGTCCGGCCTCGACGGTGGCCGAGGATCCCCGGGTGCTACGGGCCTTCCTCGGAATCGAGGCCGGGGTTTCCTGACCGAGCGGAGCCGTCCCGTCGGTCAGTCCGGGACGACGACGGCCCGCCCGCGAACACTGCCTTCGGCGAGGCGCCGGTAGGCGACCGGGGCCTCGTCGAGGCTGTAGGTCTCCACCTCGACGCGGATCTGGCCCGCGGCGGCCATCTCCAACACCTCGAACAGCTCGGGGCGCGAACCCCAGTACGGGAACCGGACCGACGCGTCGAACGCGATGGTGCGGTAGCCGACCGGGACCGCGCCGCCGCCGACACCGATCACCGACACGTCCGCCCCCCGGGCCGCCACCCGCGCCGCCAGATCGGTGGTGGCGGGGGACCCGACGAGATCCAGCACCATCGCGGCTCCGGTGCCGCGGCTGAGGCCGGCGACGAGCTCGGCGGCGTCCTCACCCCGGACGGCGTGCTGGGCGCCGAGGCCGCGGGCGAGCGCGAGCCGGTCGTCGTCGATGTCGACGGCGACGACCGTGGCCGGGCAGAGCGCGCGCAGCATCTGCACGGCGACGTGCCCCAGCCCACCGACACCCACGACCACGGCGATGCTGCCGGGTAGCAGCCGTGGCAGCGACTGCCTGATCGCGTGGTACGGCGTGAGACCGGCGTCGGTGAGACAGACGTGGCGCACCGGGTCGAGATCGCCGAGCGGCACCAGGTGGCGTGCGTCGTTGACGAGCTGGTACTCCGCCATCGACCCGGCCGACCCGAGACCGGGAGCACGGATGCCGAGGCCGGCCGCGAACGGGCAGTGGTTCTCCGCGCCGGTGGCACAGACGCGGCAGCGACCGCAGCCCCACGGTCCGTAGACGACCACCGGCTCGCCAACACGAACCCCGGCCACGCCCGCCCCGATCTCGGCCACCACACCCGCGCCCTCGTGGCCCAGCGTGAGCGGCAGCGAGCCGTACGGGTAGGTGTCGGCGTCGCGCGCGAGCAGGCCCAGGTCGGAGTGGCACACCCCGGCCGCGGTGACCCGTAGCAGAACCTGACCGGGCCCGGGCCGGGGCCGTTCGACCTCGACCACCTCGGGCCACTGGCCGAAAGTGCGGTACTGCAACGCCTTCATGCTTCTCCCCTCGCCGCCGCGTCCGTCTCGGGCCGCCACCATCGCACCGCCGCGCGGGACGTCCGCGCTGTCCCGTTGTCGGACAGCCCGTCCGTGGCGAATCGGCTTACCTTCCTTCGAGGGCAGCCGCCCCGGGACAGAGGAGGACCATGAACCCCGCTGGAAGCAGCGCCATCGTGACGGGGGGTGCCTCCGGACTCGGCCTGGCCAGCGCCCGCGCGCTCCTCGCCCGGGGCGCGGCAGTCGTACTCCTCGACCTGCCGACATCCGCGGGCGCCGCTGTCGCGGCCGAGCTCGGTGACCGGGTCCGCTTCGTACCGGCGGACGTGCGTGATCCCGAGCAGGTGTCCGCCGTCCTCGACGCGGCCGAGGACCTCGGCCCGCTGCGGATCGTCGTGAACTGCGCGGGTATCGGGGACCCGGCCCGGACCGTCGGACGGGACGGGCCACTCGACCTTGCCAGGTTCACCCGGGTCGTCGAGATCAACCTGATCGGGACGTTCAACGTCGCGCGGCTCGCGGCGGCCCGAATCGCCGCCACCGATCCCGTCGACGGGGAACGTGGCCTGGTCGTGTGTACCGCCTCGGTCGCCGCGTACGACGGCCAGATCGGCCAGGCATCGTACTCGGCGTCCAAGGGCGGCATCGTCGGCATGACGCTGCCGCTGGCCCGCGATCTCGCCAGCCACCAGATCAGGGTCGTGACAATCGCGCCGGGGATGTTCGAGACGCCGATCCTGTCCGGCCTGTCGGACGAGATCCGGGCGTCGCTCGCGGCCCAGGTGCCGCACCCGTCCCGGCTCGGCCGGCCCGACGAGTACGCCCAGCTGGTCGTGCACCTGGTCGGGAACGCCATGCTCAACGGCGAGGTCATCCGCCTCGACGGGGCGATCCGGATGGCGCCCAGATGAGCACCGGGCGGCCGGTGGCCCTGGTGACCGGGGCGTCGCGGGGCATCGGTGAGGCGGTCGCCGTCCGGCTGGCCGCCGCCGGCCATGACCTGACGATCAGCGCCCGCGGCGCCGACGCGCTGGCGTCGCTCGCGTCCCGGCTGCGGGACGAGTACGGCAGCCAGGTGGCGGTGTGCGTCACCGACATGTCCGTCGAGGATGACGTCCCCCGTCTCGCCGCGACGCACCGCGAGGCGTACGGCCGCCTCGACGTGCTGGTGCTCAACGCCGGCATGGGGGCCATCGGACGCTTCGCGGACTACCCGGTGCGGCGCTTCGACAAGATGTTCGCGATCAATGTGCGGTCCGCCTATGTGCTCGGCCAGGAGCTCCTCCCGCTGCTGCGCGAGGCCGGTGCGGCGACCGAACTTGGCGGCAAGATCATCGCTGTCGCGTCGATGACGGGGCTCGCCGGGGAGCCGCTCAACTCGGCCTACGGGGCCACCAAGGCGGCCCTGATCTCCTGGTGCGCGGCCGTGACCACGGAGGAGTCGCTGGGGGGCGTCGTGGCCACCGCGGTCTGTCCGGGGTACGTGGCCACCGCGATGACCGAGGGCCTGGCCGACTCGGTCCCGCTCGACACGATGATCCCCGTCGACGACGTTGCCGAGGCCGTCGCGTCGCTCACCCGGCTGAGCCGTCACACCGTCGTCCCGACCTTCGTCCTGGCCCGGCCTGGCCCGCACACCTGGCGGGCCTGATCCCGCAGCGCAACGGCGACGCTCCGGTCGGACAGTTGCGATTCTTCGTCGCCGGCACAGTCTTCGACCCCGTCCGAAAGAGGTAAACCATGACCAGCGCAGTGATCGTCGATGCTGTCCGCACGGCTTCGGGCCGGGGGAAACCGGGCGGTGCGCTCTCGGTTCTCCACCCGGTCGAGCTGTTGTCGCAGACGTTGCAGGCCCTGCTCGCCCGTAACGACGTCGACCCGGCCACGATCGACGACGTGATCGCCGGTTGTGTGTCGCAGACCGGTGAGCAGGCGCTTAACATCGCGCGCACCGCATCCCTGGCCGCGGGCCTGCCCGTGGAGGTCCCGGGCACGACCGTCGACCGGCAGTGCGGCTCCAGCCAGCAGGCCGCGCACTTCGCCGCGCAGGGCGTCATCGCCGGCGCCTACGACATCGTGATCGCCTGCGGCGTCGAATCCATGAGCCGCATCCCCATGGGCGCGAGCTCCCAGGGCCAGGATCCGAACGTGGCCCCGCTGAGCCGGCGGTTCCCCGAAGGCCTGGTCGGCCAGGGGATCTCGGCGGAGCTCATCGCCGCGCGCTGGAAGCTCTCGCGCGAGCAGCTCGACGAGTACTCGGCCCGTTCGCACCGGCTGGCCGCCGAGAGCGCCGCGTCCGGGCTCGTCGCGCGCGAGCTGGTGCCGATCGCGCTGCCCGACGGCACCCTGCACACCGTCGACCAGACCGTTCGCCCGAGCACCACGGCCGAGGGCCTGGCGGGGCTACGGCCGTCGTTCGAAAGCCCGGAGTTCGCCGCCCGGTTCCCGGAGATCGACTGGAGCATCACCGCCGGCAACTCGTCCCCGTTGACCGACGCCGGCTCGGCGGTGCTCATCATGAGCGAGGACCGCGCGCGCCGGCTCGGCCTCACCCCGCGGGCCCGGTTCCACAGCTTCTCCGTCACCGGCAGCGACCCGCTGCTGATGCTCACCGGCGTCATCCCGGCCACCCGCAAGGTGTTGGACAAGGCGGGCCTGTCGATCGACGACATCGACGTGTTCGAGGTCAACGAGGCCTTCGCACCGGTTCCGCTGGCCTGGCAGATCGACACCGGCGCCGACCCGGCGAAGGTGAACCCGGCCGGCGGCGCCATCGCCCTCGGCCACGCCCTCGGCGCCTCCGGGACACGTCTGCTGACGACCATGCTGACCAACCTGGAGGCGTCTGGTGGACGCTACGGCCTGCAGACGATGTGTGAGGGCGGCGGCATGGCGAACGCGACGATCATCGAGCGGATCTGACCATGAACCTGACCTTCGACTTCACCGGCCGCACGGCGCTTGTCACGGGCGGCGCGCAGGGCATCGGCCTGGAGATCGCCGCGCTCTTCCACCGCGCCGGGGCCCGGGTGGCCGTCCTCGACCGTGACCCGGAAGCCCTGCAGAGATCCTGGCCGGCCGGCGTGGACCGCTGCCGCACGTACGCCGTCGACGTCAGCGACAGCAGCCAGGTCAACGCCGCGGTGGACGACGTCGCGCGGTGGGCGGGCTCCGTCGACATCGCGGTGAACAACGCGGGCATCACCCGGGACACGGTGGTCTGGAAGATGTCCGACGACCAGTGGCAGGCAGTTCTCGACGTGCACCTCAAGGGGACTTTCGCGGTGACCCGGGCCGTTGTTCCGCACATGCGCGCCGCCGGTTTCGGGCGGATCGTCAACGTGACGTCGTACACCGGGCTGCACGGCACGATCGGGCAGGCGAACTATGCCGCGGCCAAGGGTGGGATCGTCGCGTTCACCAAGACGGTGGCCAAGGAGGTCGCCCGGTTCGGTATCACCGTCAATGCCATCTCGCCGAACGCCGCCACGGCAATGGTGAAAGCCGTGGGGGAGGAGCGCCTCGCCGCGATGACGGCGACCGTGCCGCTCGGTCGCTTCGCCGAACCCGCCGAGATGGCGACCGCGGTCGGCTATCTGGCGGCGGAGGAAAGCGCCTACGTCACCGGAGTGGTCCTGCCCGTCGACGGCGGGCTCGCGATATGAGGACCCGGGGACGACCAGCTCACCCACAGCCAACCCTACAGGGCAGTGTTTCGCACCCGGTCTATTCTGGACCCCGTGCGGGCGCAGACTGAGCCGGGCAGCGGCGAGCCCCGGCGGCTGCGGACCCGTCTGGACGCGGACGACCGGCGCGAGCAGATCGTGGAGGCGGCGCGCAAGCTGTTCGCCGCTCAGCCCTACGAGTCGGTCTCGACCGGTGACATCGCCGCGGCCGCCGGGACGACCCGGACCAACATCCACTATCACTTCAGCACGAAGCGTGAACTGTTCCTCGAGGTCATCGGGCGGTTCTCGCGCATTCCCGAGGATGTCGTCGTGGCCCAGGGCGGATCGGCCGAGAGCCGGGTCGCGGCGGTCTTCCATCGCTGGCTCGACGCGCTGGAACGCAACCGCGCCACCTACGTGACGATGCTGCACGCGGCGTCGAGCTCCGACCCGCAGGTGAGTGGTGTCGTGCGCCAGAGCATGCAGGCCTGGGAACGCAGACTCGTGGAGGTCGTGGGCCTCGACCCGCTGTCGGGCCCGCACGCGGCGATGATCCGCAGCTTCCAGGCGATGGTCACCGACGCCACCGCCGCGTGGCTCGAACGGGGGGAACTGTCCCGTGCGCACGTCGAGGCGATGTTCTCCCGCGTCCTGCTCGCCCTCGGCGAGGCGGCGAGGGACGCGGACGGATCGGCTCCGGGGCAGTCGAGTACGACCGGGGACCGAGGACCGGGGGACTGAGAACCGGGCTCCGGACGATGCGCGGTGGTCCGGTGGCGAGATGCCACGACCGGATGGGACGCGGGCGGACGGACCGGGACTGCGGCCCGTCCGCCCGCGTCGGTCTCAGGCGAGATGCTTGGCGAGAAACCGGCCGATCAGGTCGGTCGCCGCGCGTGCCTGCGGAAGGAACGAGAACAGCGGCCAGATGTGGACCATGTTCTCGCCCACCTCCAGGGTGGCGTCTCCACCGGCGGTGACGATCTTGTCGATGAGGCGGACCGCGTCGTCGTACAGGCCCTCGTCGGTGCCGACCAGCGCCAGCGTGGGGGGGAAATCGTGCAGGTCGGCCCACAGCGGGGACGCGAGCGGGGTCGCCTTCGGGTCCCGGCCGGCCAGGAACGCGCCGCCCATCTGTTCGATGAGCGCGCGAGCTGGGAGCGGGTCCCGATCGGCACGCTCGACAAGCGAGGCCGCTTCGCCGGTGAGATCGACGAGCGGCGACATCAGCACGAGCGCGTCCGGCGGCGTCTCACCGCTCTCACGCAACGCCACCACCGCCCCGGTCACGAGACCTCCGCCGGAGGAGTCTCCGACCAGCGCGACGCTGGTCACGCCGGGCTGGGATCGGGCGAACCGGTACGCCGTGAGCACGTCGTCGAGCGGTTCGGGGTAGGGATGCTCGGGGGCGAGCCGGTAGTCGACGACGAGGACGCGGCAATGGGCGGCTGCGGAGATCCGGTGGGCCAGCTCCCGGTACCCCGCGGCGGTTCCCATGCACCAACCGCCGCCGTGGACGAGGACGGCGACGGTGCTGGACTCGACGGCCCGGTCGCGCACCCAGTACGACGGGACACCGCCAGCGTCGACCGCCTCACTCGACGCCTCGGCCGGCAGCGGAAATGTGGCCAGGACTTCGTCGTAGAGGTCCCGGTAATCCTGCATCGTGCCGTCCGGCCTGGAGACGAGATGAGCCAGCAGGTCGCGGGCACGTTGAATATCAGTCGTCATCGTCGCGGCTCACAGTCGCTGAAGCTCGGGGAGGACCTCGGTGCTGAAGAGCTTGAAGCTCTCCTCGGCGAGGTCGCCATACAGTCCGCCATACTGGAAGACCATGATCGGTTCGTATTCGCCGACGATCTCCTTGCGTTCGCGGTGCTTGCGCAGGATCTCTTCCGGCGTCCCCCAGATCTGCGCGTCGACGTAGGTCTGCACGACCTTGTCCAGACCCAGCTCGTCGATGGCACGTCTCGCCGCTGCGTAGGAGGCGTATCCCTGCGTGCTCTCGAAATGCCGGCCGCCGAATTCATAGTGCTCGACGCAGGTCATGTAGTAGTTGGCGACCCTCTCGGTGGCCACCTGTCGGGCCTGCTCGGCATCCGGGTGGCAGTAGGTGAGGTCGATCATCATGGGCGGTGGCGCTTCGGTTCCATGTGTCTCGCGGTGGGCCTGCCGATACTGCTCGATCATCGGCAGGTGCATGTCCCGCATCGGGCCCTGGATGAAGGCCATCATCTGGATGCCGAGCCGACCGACGGCGACCGCGGAGTCGGGACTCATCGCGACGCCGCTGGTGCGGCCCTTGAACGAGGCCAACGGGCGCGGGTGCACGGGCACTCGGGGTTGCTGGTAGTAGGTTCCGTGGTTCTCGACATAGCCGTCCTCCAGGCCGCGAATAATCATTTCGGCGGCCTCGTCGAAGCGGTCCCGGGACTCACCCATGTCCAGCCGGAATCCCTCGAATTCACGGCGGGAAAGTCCGCGACCCATCCCGAAGATCACGCGCCCGTCGGCGAGATTGTCCAGAAGGGCGATCTTCTCGACCACGCGCAGTGGGTCGTTCCACGGCAGGATAACCGCGGTCGTCTGCAGTTTGACGTTGCTCGTCCGGGCGGCCAGGTAAGATAAGAACTGTGTGTTGTCCGGGCACATTGAGTACCCGGGGTCGAAGTGGTGCTCGACGCAGCCGATGCTTTCGTAGCCGAAATCGGCAGCCATCTCCGACAGGCGCAGGTGGTCGCGATAGACTTCGTGGTCGTCGCGTTCCTGTCCGTAGTTCTGCAACAGGTTGGTCAGATGGACTTTCAAGGTGTATCCCCTCGTGACCGAGTCGGGTAGTCCCAACGCGCTGGTCGTTGTTACTCCCGCCACTATCACCGCTGCGCCGTACAGCTCCGGTGTCGCAGGACGAGACAGTGGTCCTTGCTGGTCAGAAGGCGCGGGTGTCGAGGTCGATTCCGAGGGCACGCATCTTGCGGTAAAGCGTCGAGCGGGCGATGCCGAGGGCGGCCGCGGCGTGCTTCTTGTTGCCCTGATGGTCACGCAGCGCCTGCAGGATGGTGGTCGCCTCGGCCCGCTCGAGGCCGACGAGGGTGCGTCTCGACGCCGCGCTGATGACGTGGGCGGGCAGGTCGCGAGCGCCTATGTATCCGGTGTGGGCCATGGCGACGACCTGGGCGACGAGGGTCTCCAGCGAGCGCAGGTTCGCCGGCCAGTCCAGCCGCGAAAGGGCCTGGACAGCGTCCGGCATCCACCGCGGTGGCGGTGTGCCGGGCGGAGAGTGCCGCTCGGTGAGGTGGCGCAGAAGGTCGGGCAGATCCTCGAGACGAGCGGCCAGCGGAGGGACGTGGATCACCGCACCGAGCGGTGCGACCAGCTCGTCACGACCGCTTGTGCCCGGTAACCGGGTCGCGGTGGCACGCAGAATCGTCCGGCCCGACGCCGAGCTGAGCGCATCAGCCACCGCGGCGGTCAGGTCGGCCGGTGTCTCGTCGAGGTGACGCATCAGCAGTGCGGAGGGCCGTTCGCGCAGGAGCCCGGTTAATCGGGCCAGCCATGCTTCGGGAGCCACCGCGGCGTCCCGGGCGTCGAGGACGGGGGCATCGCTGGGGAGATCGACCGAGGCGATGCTTGCCCGGCCGCTTCCCGGCTCGCCAACGACCAGCATGGGACGCGACCCGGCGGCACGGACCTCGCGGGCCAGGGAACGCCAGGCGGCGCTGTGCCCGACCAGGCCGTCCAGCGTCGGTGCCGGAACCGGCGTCGAGGTCGGGTGACCCATGTCGGCCGTCCGGATGAGTCTGACAATCACCCCGACGATCCGGTCGTCGTCGTGTATCGGGAGGTAGCAAGCACGCAGACGACGCCCGTCGGTGACGGTGAGGGCGTCCACGGTGCTGTGGTCGGCGGTGAGGACGCGCGCGGCCTGTTCCCAGATGCCCGCCTGGTCCACTCCGCCCAGCAGGCGGGCCGCGGCCGCGTTGGTGACGATCGTTTCGGCGCTGACGGCGAGGACGGGGTGGCCGGTGTCCCGGTTCTCGCGCATGAACCGCTCGATCAGGGTCCGCTCCGCCCGCGACGACCGGTGCAGCAGCGCCGCCTCGACATCGGCGGCGAGTTCGCGGATCCAGGCCAGTGCCAGCCGCGAGGTGTCGGCGAAGCGGCAGGTCAGGTTCAGGCTGCCGACGACCCGGCGGGACACGGGGTGGGTGATGACGGTGCCGGCCGACGTCAGAGCGCTGAACTGGGCGGCGAAATGCTCCGGCCCGCGAACGAGCGTTGGACGCCGGCTGAGCAGCGACGTCCCGCTCGAGGTTCCGATGATGCTCTCGTCGACGACGAACCCCGGCGTGATGTCGAGGTGCTCGAGCCGGGCGGCGAGCGCCCGGCTGCCGAGCCACTGGCGCAGGATGACGCCCTCGGCGTTGGTCAGCGAGAGGCAGGACTCCGACTGCTCCAGGTCGTCGCGCCGGGAAGCCAGCACCGAGTCGGCCTGCTCGGCGAACCGCAGGTCCTGCTCGCGAGGCTTGGTGGCCCGGGCCCGGACGGGCGATGTCACTGCGGGGTCCAGGCCCGCCTTGAGGCATCGCGCCCACGACTCCAGGACCGTCTGCGAGACCGTGAAGTCGACGGGCCATGCTGATGACTGACGCTCCCGGAGCAGGTTGCGGGTCGCGGCCTCCGGCGCCACTCCTCGATAGGTGTTGTGGGTCACATCTGGAGTGTCGGATTGGTACTGACACTCTGTCAACGGTGCTGTGGACGCCCGCCTCGGCTGTTTCGGGAAAGGCGTGGCGCCCTCGGTGGCCGGGCGGTTCAGAAGGCGCCAGTCGGCGTCGACCGGGAGAAGTGGTCGGGCTCAGTCGCGGGCGGGCTCGAAGTGGGCGATGTCGAGGATCTGCCCGGACCGCTGCGGGGCCCACACCGCCCGTACCCGGCTGCCCGCCGGCAGCTGGGCGAGCAGCGTCGCCGGCTCGGTGAAGTCCAGCCCGATGACCCAGTGCATGAGCAGCGTGCTCGCTCCGTCCAGGCGCACGCCGCCGATCGCGTACGGCGGCGTGGGCCCCCCTCGGAAGCCGTGCCAGGCGACGGTGAAGACCTCCAGGCTGCCCTCGGGCGGCAGCTCGACCCACCGGTCCGTCCGCTCGAAGCAGGATTCGCAGTAGGCCTGTGGCGGGACGAACACCCGGTCGCAGGCCGGGCAGACGTTGGCGAGGATCTTCTGGTCCCGGAGCCCGTCCATGAACCGACTCCACGTGGCGCCGAGGTGGATGTCGTAGTGCAGGTCCCAGTGGACGGCCTGGGTGGGGGTGGTCGTCATCGGTCACTCCTGGGAAGGGCCTCGAAGATCGCGAGGTTCTCGAACTGGAAGAAGGTGCCGCCCGTTCCGTGTGCCAGGGCCCGGCGCGCGCCCGGCACCTGGATCGGCTCGGGAGCCGCGCCCATCACCTGCAGCGCGGCGTACGCGTAGGGCGCCAGCTCGCCGGCCACGCCGGCGTTCGTGCACTTCGGCCCGCCGGAGAGGTTGGTGGGCAGGGACCCGCCGGCCGAGGTCGCGCCCGACCGGATCAGCTCGACGCCGCCACCGGGCGGTGCCAGCTGCAACGCCTCCAGCTGCATCGGCTGCATGTGCGCGTAGGGCGCGAAGATCTCGACGACATCGAACTCGGCGGCCGGGTCACGCACGTCCGCGAGCGCGTACACCCGCCGGGCGAGGGTGGCCAGGTTCTGCATCTCGGCGAAGTCGCCCTTGCCGCCGCCGAGGTACGGGTCGCTGGACATCCCCATCGCCCGGATCAGCGCCGGGGTGGACCGCAGGCCGTCGACATCGTCCGCGTCGGCGACGATCATCGCGACGGCCGCGGCCGACACGGGGCACACCATCGGCTGGGTGAGGGGCGAGGACAGGGGGCGGCCGTTCACGACCTCGTCCTCGGTCACCGTGTAACGCAGGTGCGCATGCGGGTTGCGTGATGCCTTCTCGTGGTCCGCGACGACGACGGCGGCGAGGTCCTCGGGTGTCAGGCCGTAGCGTTGCCGGTAGGCGTTCGCCGCGAAGGCGCCCATGTGGTAGGCGCCCATGCCGAGCGGCTGCTCGATGATCATCGGCGAGTTGGTGTTGATCGCGCTCTGCAGGTCGCGGACGCCGAAGAAGGTCGGCCCGCCCAGGCACAGCACCCGGGCGTGCGATCCGGAGCGGACCATCCGCGCGGCGACCTGCATCAGGTTCCCGCCGGTCGTACCGCCGGTGTTGATGATCGTGACGGGCAGGTCGGCACCCAGGCCGAGCGCCCGGGTGAGGTTCCTGGCGCCGAGGACTGTGCCCTCGAAGCCGTCGATGTTGCCGACGACGATCCCGTCGAGCGTGTCCGGGGTGGTGCCGGCATGGTCGAGGGCGGCCCAGGTGGCCTGCTGGCACAGTTCGACCGCCGAGAGCTGCTGCTTGCGGGGCGAGGTGGCATCGGTGATGCCGGCCCCGACGACCGCGGCACGGTAGGACATCAGGCGGCCTCCACGACCAGGACGGACACGTCCTCGCTGACCAGACCGGTCCCGGTGTCGACCGAATGCGCGACGGCGGTGCTGGCACCGGCCCGGCTCTCGAGCTGTTCGACGACCTCGAGCAGGCGCAGCGCGCCGTTGGCGAGGCCCGGGTAGTTGCTGCGGGCGCCGCCGCTGGCGTTGACGCCCTTGTCGCCCAGCGAAGTGGTCAGACCCAGGGCGCCGAGGTAGGGGCCGTGCAGTGCCGGCGTCGGCGCTGTCAGTTCCAGGAGACTGACCTGCTCTGCCGGGGCGGAGATGCCGGCCTGCCCGTAGGCGATCCGCGCCGCGCGGCGGGTGGGGGCCGCCGGGTCGGACAGCCACCGGCCGTCCCACGTGTATCCGCCGGTCGCGTGACCGAAGCCAGTGATGCGGGCCGATCGGCCCAGGCAGCGGCCCGCCCGCGCGGGCGAGGCCAGCACGACGGCGACCGCGC
>NZ_JAMQQF010000800.1 GCF_023716945.1 Frankia sp. AiPs1
CGACCGCGTCGGGCGCGGCACCGGCGTCGCCGGCGCGCAGGCGCAGCAGATCAGTGGTGGACCGCCCGCGGCAGTGGCGGATGCGCGCCTCGTCGTCCGTGTGGACGTGGCCCGAGCCGACGATCGCCGCCAGCGCGTCTCGGGCCGCCGCGGGCAGCCGGGCCGGCGGCAGGCGCACCTCGTCGAACGGAACCGGCGCGGTGGGTCGCGCGGGAATGCCCAGCCGAGCCAGCAGCCCGCGAACCTCGTCGGGCAGCGGCTCGTGCGCGGACGCGGACCCCCAGCCCCACCAGACGGGCTCGGTCGAGCCGATCCTGCGCGCCTCGTCGGTGCTCGTCATCGCCCACCTCGGTTCGCCTGCTCGATCCGGCTCGCTGGACTTCGGCCCGAGACAGTGTGACAGTCGAAGTAACATTGTCACAAGGCCTCGACTCCACGATGGCACAGCCGCGGCGGGTCCGCTCCCCGCGCGACGCCCGGTGCGCCGATCGCGGCAGTCGACCAGGAGGAGCAGTCGACCCAGGAAGGTGGCCGCACGATGCTCGACACCGACCGGCACCCCGCCACCGACCGGCACCCTGCCACCGACCGGCGGCCCGACCCGGCCGTGACCCCGAGTTGTCCGGTCTGCTGGTCCGGCGAGGACGCCGTCCTCGACGCGGCGAAGGCGTCGCTGCTGGCGGTCGGGGTCCGCCGCACCACGCTGACCGAGGTCGCCCGACGTGCCGGGGTCAGCCGGATGACTCTCTACCGGCGCTGGCCAGACCTGCGCTCGCTGGTCGGCGACGTGATGACCCGGGAGTGGACACGGGTGGTCACGGCGGCGACGCGGCCGGCCGCCCCCGATCCGTCCGATGCCGACCCGGGCGATGCCGACCTGGGCGATCTGGACGACCTCGTCGACCACATCATCGCGACCGTGGAGGCGTTCCGGACGAACCCGATCTATCTACGGATCATCGAGACCGACCCGGAGCTGCTCCTGCCGTACCTGACCGAGCGACGCGGCGCCACCCAACAGATGATCATCGATCTGTTGGTCGGGCAGCTCGACGCCGCCGCGCGGCACGGCCTCGTGCGCGCGGTGGACCCGGCGGCGTTGGCGGTCATGGTGCTGCTGGTCGTGCAGTCGTTCGTGTTGTCGGCGGGCGCCCTCGCCGGGCCGGTGCCGGCCGCGACGCTGGCGACCGAGTTGCGGCGCCTGCTGCGTGGCTACCTCGCCCCCGACGCCGCGGGTGCGCCTCCCACGAACGCCGTGAACGCCGTGAACGCCGTGAGCGCCGTGAACGCCGGTGGGCCGACCCGGGGCGCGACGCCGTGACGGCCGCCGGTTGGCCGACCCCGCCGGGGAACACCTCCCTCGACGCGCGGCGACGCGACCGGGAGCTGGCCATCACCGTCGACGGCGATCCGGTCGACGTGCTGGTGGTCGGCGGCGGCGTCACCGGCGCCGGGGTCGCCCTGGACGCCGCGTCGCGCGGCCTGTCGGTTGCCCTCGCCGAGGCCCACGACCTCGCCTTCGGCACCAGCCGGTGGAGCTCCAAGCTCGTCCACGGCGGGCTGCGCTACCTCGCCGGCGGCGACGTCGCGGTGGCGTGGGAAAGCGCGGTGGAGCGCGACATCCTGATGAGGCACACCGCGCCCCACCTCGTCCGGGCGCTGCCGATCGTGACCCCACTGACACCCGAGGTGTCCCGCTCGGCGGCCGCGCTGGTGCACACCGGACTGCGGATCGGCGACGTGCTGCGCCGCGCCGCCGGCACCCCGCACAGTGTGCTGCCGGGGCCGCGCCGGCTGACGGCGGTGGAGACCCTCGGCCTCGCCCCCGCGCTGCGGGAGACCGGGCTGCGCGGCGGCCTGGTGTACTGGGACGGCCAGCTCGTCGACGACGCGCGGCTCGTCGTCGCGCTGGCCCGCACCGCCGCCGGCCATGGTGCCCGGATCCTCACCCGCCTTCGGGTCGAGCACATCGAGGGGCCCGGCGCGGCGGACGGCGG
>NZ_JAMQQF010000801.1 GCF_023716945.1 Frankia sp. AiPs1
GGCCGCGCACCACCCGCTCGACGTCCGGCTCGCGCGGGGCCACCTCCTCGACGATCGCCACGATCCGGCGCGGGGTGCCCTGCACGCGCACCTCGCCGTGGGTGAGGCGAGTGGCGGCCAGCCGGTCGAGCAGGCCGGCGCGCACCACCGCCACCGTGCGGGTCACCTCGGCCGCGGGCAGCTCCTCCGTGCCGATCTCGAACAGCAGGGTCGCCGGCTCGCGCACCGGGGTGGACACGGCGACCGGCACGGCCGCCGGGGGCAGGCTCGCCACGCCGAGCGGGTGGCCGAGCTCCTCGCGGCGGTCCCGCCACAGCGCGGCGACCTCGCGGGACAGCCCGCGCATCTGGGCGAAGGAGGTCGCCCGCTCGGTGGTCGACACGGCTCCGCGCGAGTCGAGGATGTTGAACGCGTGCGAGCACTTCAGCACGTAGGAGTGCGCCGGAACGGGCAGCCGGGCGTCGACGAGCCGACGGGCCTCGGCGGCGTAGTCGGCGTAGAGGCGGCGCACGGTGTCGATGTCGGCGTCGTCGAGGTAGTACCGCGACATCTCGTACTCGGCCTGGCCGAACACCTCGCCGTAGGAGATGCCCGGCGCGTAGGCGAGTTCGCTGAAGTGGCGGACCCCCTGCAGCGCCATGAGGATGCGTTCCATGCCGTAGGTGATCTCGACGCTGATGGTGTCGAGGCTCTGGCCGCCGGCCTGCTGGAAGTAGGTGAACTGGGTGATCTCCAGCCCGTCCAGCCACACCTCCCAGCCGAGCCCCCAGGCGCCGAGCGCGGGTGAGGCCCAGTTGTCCTCGACGAAGCGCACGTCGTGGGCGGCGGTGTCGACCCCGATCGCCGCCAGGCTGCCCAGATAGAGCTCCTGGGCGTTACCCGGATCGGGCTTGAGGATCACCTGGAACTGGGTGTGCGTCTGCAGCCGGTTGGGGTTCTGGCCGTAACGGGAGTCGTCAGGACGGACCGACGGCTCCACGTAGGCCACCCGCCACGGCTCCGGCCCGAGCACCCGCAGCACCGTCGCCGGGTTGAGCGTACCGGCGCCGACCTCGGTGTTGAACGGTTGCATGATCATGCAACCGCGGTCGGTCCAGTAACGAGTCAGCGCCAGCAACGCGTCCTGCATGGTCAACATCGGGTGAGCCTCGGCTTTTCGCTGTCACGGTCACGAGCGGGGCGGGACGCCCCATCCACGGTCCGGCCCCGGCCGCGCGCGGCGACCTGCCGGGAAACCTCCACCGATGATCATGGATGGGAGTCCCGAAGATCTGGCCCGCCCGGTCGCCCTGGGTCCGGTCCCCGAGATCCGACATCACGAGGCGTCGGAGCCCGGATATCCATGGGTCCTTGATGCTGAGTCGAGGCTACCGGTCGGCACCGACAATCCGCCGCCAGGCCGGACTCGCGCCGACGGGCGTCGGCCGGCGGGCATCACGGGACGCCGAACGGCCGAGGCCGGTCAGGACGAGCCGGGCGCGGCGGTGTCCGCGTTCGCGGCGCGGTCAGAGCGGTAGGTCCGGGCGAGGCAACCGCCGTCCCCGCCGGCCGCCTCGGCGGGATCGACGTCGGATCGGTCGCCGCCGGCGCCCCCCGTCGCGGGTGGGTCGACGGCGGCGAGCACCTCGAAGGCGCCGGGCACGTCGACGGCGTGGACGAGCAGCGGCGTGAGGGCATACCGCACCTCGAACGCGGACAGGGCCCGGCGCCAGGGGCCGGGGCCATCCCACTCGCTGGTCAGCAGCCAGGACGCCGGCTCGTCGAGCGCCCGGGCGAGCCGGCCGGACCGGAAGCCGGCCGCCCGGGCGAGCGCGTCGAGTGCGGCCCGTGCCGCCGCGGGAAAGCCGGCCGCAGCCGCCGCCGGCACCGCGAAACGGATCTCGGCGATCACCGGCGTGCCGGAACCCGCCGTCCAGCCGCCGCCGACGCCCTGCCACCCGGACGCGGGTCCACCCCCCGCCGCCGGGCCGGACGGTGCCGCAT
>NZ_JAMQQF010000802.1 GCF_023716945.1 Frankia sp. AiPs1
GGCCGACCGCGTGGCCGCGCCGCAACCGGTGGCGCGATCGAGCTCCGGCATCGTCATCTCGCTCCTGCCCCGCCCAGCGGCGCACGGGGCGCGCCGCTGCCGCCATCATCGGCCGGCGCGCGCGGCAGCTATATGGACTTTCGTCCCCTTCCCGGCCTTACGAACGACTGCGTCGGCGGGTCCGGGAGTCGCCGGCAGCCGCCAGGGTCAGGGTGCGGAAATGCCGAACGAAATGCGCGCGGTGCCGCTCGACTACGCGACCTGTTACCGTCACCCGCCGACGTGCGGGACCATCGGGGAATGTGGGAACTGGCGCAGGTGAACATCGCCCGGTTGCGGGCGCCGCTGGACGATCCGACCCTCGCCGACTTCGTGGCCGCCCTCGATCCCGTGAACGCTCTGGCCGACGCGGCGCCGGGCTTTCGATGGCGGTTGCAGACCGAGGACGGCGACGCCACCGCGATACGCGCCTTCTCCTGGGACGTGGGCACGAGCGCCGGAATCATCGTCAACCTGACGGTGTGGGATTCGATCGAAGCGCTGAAGAACTTCGCGTTCTCCGGTCGGCACCGCGACGTACTGCGCCGACGGCGTGAGTGGTTCGAGACCATGCGCGAGGCGTACGCGGCGTTGTGGTGGGTGCCCGTCGGAGAACGGCCGACGACAGGGCAGGCGGAGCAACGCGTCCGCCGACTGCGCCGGGAGGGGCCCACCGCGTACGCCTTCACGCTGCGCCAGTCGTTTCCGCCGCCGGGCGGCGATCGGCGACCCGGCGACCCGGCGACGCCGCCGGACCGGCGGGCGGACTGGACCTGCCCGGTCTGAGCCCGCCCGCCGGCTGGCTGGCCGGCTGGCCGGCTAGGAGATCAGGACAACGGGACGGTGAGGCAGGCCGCGCGGCCGCCCGCCGTGCCCGCGCTGCCGGGGGAGCTGTCGGTGTGGTGCTCGTGGAGGATGATCGAGTGCGCGCCGCCGGCCCGGAAGTCCCACTCGACCACCGCGAACGCCGATCCCGTGCCGCGCGCGTCGGTGGTGAAGTCCAGCCACACCTCGTTGCGCGCGTTGGCGTAGGTGGGATCCACCGACGGCTGCACGGGGTCGGGGACGTTCTGGTAATGCGCGCCGGCGGCCGCGCCGGTCGCCCCGCAGGCCTTCTGATGGACGTGCGCGCCGAACTGGTGGTTCGCCGCCAGCCCCTGCACGACCAGGCCGATCACGGTCCGCTTACCGCGGACGGCGAGCGCGACCGCCGTTGTTCCCGGCGGCACGAGATGGGCGTCGTAGGTGACGGCCGCGGGCGGCTGCCGGTCGTTCCAGGTGCCGAACACCACGGGCTGCGCGACGACTCTGCCGGCCTCGGCCGGACTCGGGATCGGGCTGCTGCTCGTGGCCGGTGACGGGGACCCGGCGGCCCCGGCCGGCGCCGCGGACAGCAGGAGCAATCCGAGCCCGGCCGCAATGATGGACAGACGCCGTCGCATGAGGCCCCTCTGAGACGGGAGTTCCGGTCGGTGACGACGATCCTAGGGCGGACGGAGTCGACCGGCGGACTCCGACGCGGTCCGATGGGAAAAAGGTGCCACCCCGTTTTCCCGCGATAATGGACTGAAAGCCGCGATGGCGTTGAGCCGTTCCTGCTTTCCCGGCCACGCGCTGCCGGCCCCCCGCGGACCGAGACCGCGGGCCCGGGCGCCCACCGGCATCCCGCAGGAGCAGCCCGCGTGATCAGTACCCCGCTGCGCAGGCAGATCGCTACGCCACGAACGGCGAGCTGCTGGCGTCGAGGCAAAGAGGCTGATCAGATGGACAGGCCCGGACGCCGAACCGGGAAACTGGATGCCAGACGGGGGGTGCCGATGCCGCCGGATTCGCCGCGGTCGGACGCAGTGAGCCGGGGGCCCACGGCGCCCGGGTCGCCAGGGTCGCCCGGGTCGCCCGGGTCGCCTGGGTCGCAGCCGGGGCTGGGCGGGGGCCTGCAG
>NZ_JAMQQF010000803.1 GCF_023716945.1 Frankia sp. AiPs1
GGCCCCGGCTCCGCCGCCGCGGGGTGCGCCCCGCTGTCGCACGAGCGATCCCCCTCCGGTCGCCCCGGCGGCTCGCGCTCTAGCGCTCCCGCCTCGCCGTGGCCCGGACCGTCTCGGATTCGGCGCCGACGCTGCCCGCGGCGGCGTCCGCGCTGCTTATGCCCCCCGGCGTGCAGGGGGCCACGGGGGCGACGTTCTTCGCCGAGTCCGGGCTTGGTGTCAAGTCCGGGCTTGGTGTCAAGTGCGGGCTTGGTGGTGCGTCGGGGCCGGCGGTCGAGTCCGGGCTGGCCGACGTCGCCGTGGCGTGGACTGGGCTGGGGCTGGCCGTGGCGCCCGCAATGGCGCCGGAGGCCGCGGCGGAGCCGGGCAGCCGTAGTTCGGAGCGGCCGAGACGGGGACGGAACGGGCCGGCGGAGCGGGCCACGCGGGGAAGGCGCGGGGCATGGCCCCGGGGCGGCGCCGGATGCGGTTCGGACCGGCCGACTCCCTCCAGCCAGGCGAGCAACCGGCTGTCCGGCGTCGTCGCGTCGACGGTCAGGCGGGCCAGCGCGAAGCGGTCGTCGGCGGGATGGGACAACACGTCGCGCACCGCACAGGCCGAGCTGTACCCGGCGGAGATCACCAACTGGCGGACGGACAGGTCGTAGCCGCCCCCGGGGTAGGCGAACGTGCGTGGCTCGTCCCCCGTCGCCACGGCGAGACGGCGCCTGGAAAGGGTCAGCTCCGCGATCACGTCCGTGCGGGCCAGCTCGTTGAGGGGTCGACCGGTGTGCCCGGACCCTCCTATCTCGATTCCCAGCCCGCGGATGCGATGTAGGTCGGCCCGATGAAAATAGCCCGGATCACCGACCCGTGAACTGGTCACGAAGACCGTCGCTGTCAGCCCCCACTCGGCCAGGCGGCGCAGCGCGTTCATTGTTTCCGCGCCGCCGTCGTCAAAGGTGATGACGATCGGATTCTTCGGGGCGGAGGACACGCCGAGGGAGGCAACGTACCCGGACACCGTCATCGGTCGGCGGCCGGACGCGGCGATCAGGCCGCAGTGCCGAGCGAAGGTCGGGAACGGCATGGGCCGACGCGGTGCGCCCCGGGTGGTGTGCGGGTCGAGCGAGCGGTAACGCAGGACCGGGATCATCGGTCCGCGTCGGGCCGTCCGTAGACCGAGCGTCATCGCGGTCCGAGCACCGCGCCGCGCGCGCCACGGGCGGCGAGCGGTTCGGGCGGAGCGAACGTCAAGCGGGCCTCCCTGCGAACGCCGCGGCATGGACGCGGCATCGGGTAATTGCGCCGAAGTGCGTCCGAGGAGTGAGTCCGTGATGCGGCACGAAATGTAGCACGAGTGGCCCCAATAGCCGGTGAACCGGGAAGGCGAGTACCTTGCCGGTGGCCCGTCAGCGCCCGTCATCATTGTGCTGATTAAGAAAACAGGACTTTTCCGCGAGGTGTCGACGCGCAATCGGTGGATCGCCGGGGGCGCGGACGTGGTGCGGGAGTTGCGACTGGGGCATCCGGTGACCGTCTGGCGCGGTCCGCGCCAGGCCGGGCGCAGTGCGCGCTGAGCCCGTCGCGGGTCCCGCCGAGCCTGTTGCAAGCCGCGCCAGGCATGGCACAGGCCGCGGCAGACCTGGCGCAGGCCGTCAGGGCGGGGTCAGGGTGTGGGGTCGCCGCCGTGGCGGCGAGGCCGGATCCGGGTGAAGGCCCGGCAGTCGCAGCGCGCGCAGTCGTTGCCCTCGCGGTAATGCCGGTGCAGATCGCGGCTGTGGCCGCAGCGGCAAAGATCCCACCACGAAGAGATCGCTCCCATGGAGCCTCCCTGCCTCGGCGCTACCACTCGGTGACACTACTCGGGTGCGATCGGGCGCAATCAGCTGCGGTCGCCACGGCCCCGGGACCGTGGCCCAGCCGTGCCATACCCGTTCCACGGAGGGGGACGACTGCGGGCGCGGCGCGGCAGGCGGCCCACGGCGCCGGGCGGGCCC
>NZ_JAMQQF010000804.1 GCF_023716945.1 Frankia sp. AiPs1
GCGCCCCCGGTCGGGCAGCGCGCTGCCCCGCGGCCCGCGCCGCGCCCGCCGACCGCGTTCCCTCACCGTCGGCGGGCATCACATGCGTGCTGTCCGCCGGCTGCCCGTCACCGTCGCGTCCGTCGTTCACCGGACCATCTCCTGCCAGTACCGCGCCGGAGCACGCCGTCGCTGTGTGGTCTTCCGCCTGTCGGCTGTCATGCACCAGGCTCTGCCGGATCGTCGCACGTTACGCGCCGCCGGCAGGCCCACGGGTCCGATCATCCCCGGAACAGGCTTGTCGGATTACCGACCTTCACCCAAAGCAAGCCGGAACAGGCACCTTCGGCGCCGGTCCGGCACACTCTGTTACCCACAGCTCACACCTCCAGCGGGAGCTGCGCCACCGCGGTGTCCCGTCTGACCGGTGCCAGGCGGAACACGTCGCCGCGCGGCGCCGCGAACGCCTGCCAGAAGTGGTCCGCGACCTCAGCGGGACGAAGCGGGCCCGCCGGGCCTACCCGCCCGTCGAGGACGACCGTGCGCAGCCGGATCCCGCGGGCGGCCAGCGTCGGACGCAGCGCCTCGGCGAGCGCGGTCAGCCCCGCCTTACCGACGGCCAGGACGAAGCGGCCGGCCACCGGTTCGGTGCGCGGACTCGCCGTGGTGAGCAGGATCGTCGCGGCCACCCGGTCGTCGAGCAGCCCGGCGGCCACCTGCACGGCCGCAAGTGCCCCGGTGACGTTGACGGCGAGCGTCTGGTTCATCGTCTCGGCCGCCACCGTGAGCGCGGCCCCGCGGATGCTGAGCTTGGCGTTGTAGACGAGCACGGTGAGCCCGCCGATCTCGGCGGACACCCGCTCGACCGCGCCGGCGAGCGCCGTGGAGTCGGTGACGTCCGCGACCGCGCCGGCCACCGTGAGCCCCTCCTGCGCCAGCGCCTCGCGCACCCGGGTGAGGGTGTCGGCGGACCGGGAGACGACCCCCAGCGCGAAGCCCTCCCGCCCGTACCGGCGCACCAGCTCGACGCCGAAGCTCGTGCCCGGCCCGATCACGATCAGGCCGCGCGTCAGCGGCTCGGACGCATCCGGCTCGCGCGGCGCGCTGCTGGTCATGCCCACATCCTGGCCGAGGCGGCGGCGACAGATGCCGGGGATGGCCAGATCGGCCGCCACGGGGACGGGTCAGGTTCGGGCGCGCTCGTCCCGGGCGGCCTGCACCGCGTTGGCGGCCCGCAGGGGCGCGCAGCGCGCGAAGGCCCAGCCGAGGGCGGCGCTGACGATAATCACGGGGATCAGCAGAAGCAGCAGAGCGACGACGACCGCGCCGAAGGTCTCCATGGTGTCCTCGTACCCACGATCCGGGGTAGCCCAGTCGGGCCGGACGCACCAACGGCTCCGGGCGCCGCTCTGCCAGCGTGTGCGTCAGGCGACGAGGACCCCCGGGTTGAGAATTCCGGCGGGGTCCAGGGTGCGCTTCACCGCGCGCAGCACGTCGACGCCGAGGTCACCGATCTCGGCGCCGAGCCAGGGGCGATGTTCCGTGCCGACGGCGTGATGATGGGTGATCGTGCCGCCCGCGGCGATGATCGCATCGCCGGCCGCCGCCTTCGCCGCCCGCCAGCTCCCGATCGGGTCCACACCCTGCGCGCACACCACGGTGAAGTAGAACGACGCCCCGGTCTCGTACAGGTGGGAGATATGGCACATCACCACCGGCGCCAGCCCTGCTGCGCCGAGCGATCCGGTCAGTGCCTCGCGCACGCCCGCGTACAGCGCCGGCAGGGTGGCCCAGAACCCGGCGGTCTCCAACGTCTCGGCGAAGATCCCCAGATCGAGCAGGGCGTCGCGCAGGTAGGGCGCCCGGAACCGGCCCCGTTCCCAGTCGGCGCCGGCCGCGGCGTCCAGCCGCCGGGCGCCGCCGGCCAGCAGCACCCCCGCGACCTCGGCGGCGCGCCGCTCGACCGCCGGCCCGGACCCCTCGTACCCGGTGACGAGG
>NZ_JAMQQF010000805.1 GCF_023716945.1 Frankia sp. AiPs1
GCCGCCCTGGCGGGAGTAGGACGTGCCGAGGTGGTCGGGGTCGGGGTCGTAGAGCGCGTCGAGGTCCCACCCGCGGTCGGCGGGGAAATCGGAGATGGCGTCGACCCCGTCGGCGAGCAGATTCCAGAGCTGCTCCGGGGAGCGGACCTGGCCGGGGAAGCGGCAGGCCATCGCGACGATGACGATCGGGTCGTCGTCGGGCCCGCCGGCCGCGCCGGCCCGGGTTGGCGGGGCAGCCGCGGCCGGCTCGTCCACCGCCGCGCCGAGCAGTTCGTCGCGCAGGAGCTCGGCCAGCGCGTTCGGTGTCGGGTGGTCGAACACGACGGTGGTGGGCAGCCGGAGGCCGGTGGCCGCGCCGAGCCGGTTGCGCAGGTCGACGGCGGCGAGCGAGTCGAAGCCGAGGTCGGTGAAGGCGCGGTCCTGCGCCACCGCGGCCGTGCCGGTGTGACCGAGTACGACCGCGACCGTCTCCCGGACCAGGTCGAGCAGCACCTGGCCGGCCTCGGTGGCGGACGAGCCGGCGAGGCGGGCCGCGAGCGTCGTGGCGGCGGCGGAGCCGCGCGCGTTCGTGCCGCGGCGCGGCGCGGTGCGCACCAGGGAGCGCAGCGGGGGTGGCACCACGGCACCGGGCACGGCCAGTGCCCGGGTGTCGAAGCGGGACGCGATGAGCAGGGCCTGCCCGGTGTGCCCGCCGGCGAAGACGTCGTCGAACAGCCGAAGCGCCGCCTCGGTGGGCAGCGGGGCGATGCCGGCGCGGGCGAGCCGGCCCAGGTCCGCTGCGCCGAGGGTGCCGGCCATGCCGGCCGGGGTGGCGTCGTTGCTGCTGCTCGTGCTGGTGCTGGTGCTGGTGCTGGTGCTGCTGTCGGCGTCGGCGTCGGTGTCGGTGCGGGTGTCGGTGCTGGCGTCGTTGCTGCTGTCGGTGGGGGTGTGCCAGAGGCCCCAGGCGAGGCTGGTGGCGGGGAGGTGGTGGGTGTGGCGGTGGTGGGCGAGGGCGTCGAGGTAGGCGTTGGCGGCGGCGTAGTTGGCTTGGCCGGCGGTGCCGGTGGTGGCGGTGATGGAGGAGAAGAGGATGAAGGTGGTGAGGGGGTGGTGGCGGGTGAGGGTGTGGAGGTTGGTGGCGGCGTCGGCTTTGGGGGTGAGGGTGGTGGTGAGGCGGGCGGGGGTGAGGGTTTCGACGGTGCCGTCGTCGAGGACACCCGCCGCGTGGATGACGCCGGTGAGCGGGTGCTCGGCCGGGACGGCGGCGATGACCTCGGCGAGCGCGTCGCGGTCGGCGGTGTCACAGGCGACCAGACGGGCCTCGGCGCCCAGCTCGTGCAGCCGACCGAGTAGGGCGTCGGCGCCCGGTGTGTCCGGGCCGCGCCGGCTCACCAGCAGCAGGTGCCGCACCCCGTGCCGGGTGATCAGCCGCTCGGCGATCAGGCCGCCGAGTGCTCCGGTCGCTCCGGTGATCAGCACTGTGCCGTGCTCGCGGTCCGGCTCGTTCGCGGCCGACGCCGCCAGCCGCAGCAGCCGCGGCGCCAGCGGGCGACCGCCACGCAGCGCGAGCTGGTCCTCGTGGGTGGCGAGCGCGATGGTCAGCGCGGCGGGCAGGGCGCGGTCCGAGGCGGCGCTGTCGTCGGTGTCGACGAGCAGGAAGCGGTCGGGATGCTCGGACATGGTGCTGCGCAACAGGCCCCAGGCCGTGGCCGCGGCGGGGTCGACCTCCGGGTCGTCGGTGCCGGTCCACACCGCCGCGGAGGTGACGATCGCCAGCCGCTCGCGGTCGGTTACCTCGCGGTTGGGTGTCTCGCCGTCGGGTGCGTGGCCGTCGGTCGCCTCGCCGTCGCGCGCCAGCGCGGCCTGGACGAGGGCCAGCACCTCGCTCGCCACGGCCAGGGCTGGGCGGCCGCCGTCGATCCGCCGCACCTCGACGCCCGCCGGCAGCTCGGCCGCGGCGGCGGACGGGTCGAACGGGTCGGC
>NZ_JAMQQF010000806.1 GCF_023716945.1 Frankia sp. AiPs1
GGCGCCGCTCGGACCGCCGCCGGGACCGACCCCGTATCCCGACGACGGTTCCCGCGGCCAGTCCCGCCGCCCGACGGATGCCGACCGGCAGCGCGCCCAGCGGGGCACCGGGTCCGGACGCCACCGCGGCGCCCGGACCGACCATGAGCCCCGGACCGACCATGAGCCCCGGCCCAACCACGAACCCCGGGCCGATCACGACCCCCGAGCCGATCGAGAGCCCCGGACCGATCGGGAGCCCCGGACCCGACTGGATCAGGAGTCCGGGCCGGACCGCGGCCCCCGGCGCGATCGCCGCCCCTCCCACACCGTCGGCTCCGACCGGGCTGCGCAGATCCGTCCGGACCTCGGGCCTCGCCAGAACCTTGGCGCCCGCCAGGATTTCGCCGCCCACCAGGACCCCGCCGCCCACCAGGACCCCGCCACCCGCCAGGACGGCGGGCCGTGGCCGAGCCGTGAGGCGCGAGCCGGCCGTGGATCGCGCGCGGACTACGAGCCCTACCCGGATGACGGTCCATCGGTCTTCGCGGATCCGTACGTCCCGTATCCGGACGGCGACGCCCATCTCGGCCAGACCCGGCGACACCGGACCGACGGGTTCGACCCGGATCCCGCCGGGGGACGCCCGCCCGCCGGGACGGAGCCGGGCGAGACCCGACGGCCGGCCGCAGTGGCGCCGGGTCCGCAGCCACCCGACGCGGGTGGCCGCGCCGGGCTGCTCACCAGCGCCCTGCTGCCGCCACCACCGCAGACAGCCTCCCGCGGCTGGCGCAAGCTCGTCTACCAGGTGTCGGCCGGCGCGGTGAATCCCGGGCCCTCACCCGACGAGGTCCGCGATCGCCGGCAGATCGCCCGCATCCGCACGCCGCTGCTGGACTGCCATCGGATCGCCGTGCTGTCCCTCAAGGGCGGGGTCGGCAAGACCACGACCACGGTGGCGGTCGGTTCGACCCTGGCCAGCCTGCGCGGCGACCGGGTGGTGGCGATCGACGCCAACCCCGACCGCGGCACGCTCGGCTCGAAGGTGCCGCGCACCTCCTCGCACACCGTGCGGGAGCTGCTGGAGGACGCTGCGCGCCTGCACCGGTACGTGGACATCCGCAAGTACCTGTCCCAGGCCGATTCACGGCTGGAGGTGCTGGCCTCGGCCAACGACCCGGAGCTGTCCGACACCTTCGGCGCCGACGACTACCGGGCCGTGGACGATCTGCTCCAGCGGCACTACTCGATCCTGCTCACGGACTGCGGAACGGGCATCCTGCACAGCGCCATGCGCGGGGTGCTGGAACTCGCCGACACGCTGGTGATCGTGAGCAGCGCGACCGCGGACGGCGGCTCCAGCGCGAGCGCCACGCTGGACTGGCTGGACGCACACGGGTATTCGGAGCACGTCCGCGAGGCGGTCGCGGTGATCTCGATGTTTCCGGCGCAGGGCGAACGCGTCGACGTGGACGCCCTCGCCCACCATTTCGAGGCACGGACCCGCCGGGTGGTGCAGGTCCCCTTCGACCCGCACCTCGCCGACGGTGGTCGGATCGTGCTGTCGGACCTGAAACGGGAAACCCGGGCGGCATACCGGGAGATCGCGGGTGCCGTGGCCGAACGCTTCGGCGAGGAGCGCGGCAGCCGCCCCCGCTGAGCAGCGGCCCGCCGAGCAGACATCCCCGCTGAGCAGACACCCCGGCTGAGCAGCCGCCTTCGCGCAAGCCGCGGCCGGCCGGCTCAGCCGGCTCAGCGGCCCAGCGCCGCCACCGCCGCCCGAACACCGGGACGCCGCAACTGGCGGGCGACCGTCGTGCGGCCCTCGATCAGCCGGGTGAACAGTCCGAAGGTGCCCGGGCCCGCCAGGAGCGCGTGCATCACCCCCGGCCGCCGGGTGAACGCGCCGAGCACCTCGCGGCCGGCCGCCATCTCCGGCCCCAGAACCGCTTGGACGCGGGCCGGGTAGCCGTCCAGGGC
>NZ_JAMQQF010000807.1 GCF_023716945.1 Frankia sp. AiPs1
GGCCTGACCTTCGCCCGCGGCGGGTTCGAACTGCCGCCCGCGGCGACGCGTCCCGTCGTGGTCCGTGCCCTGAACGTGCTACGCCAGTATCCCGAACCGGCCGTCGCCGGCGCCTGGGCGACGATGACGGCGCGGCTGGCCCCCGGCGGCCTGCTCGTCGAGGGGACCTGCGACGAGATCGGCCGGCGGGCCTGCTGGTTCTGCCTGCCGGCCCCGGGAGGGGCGCCCGGCTGGCTCGCCGCCGGGCGGGTCGCCGCCCGGCCGACCCTGACGTTCTCGGCCCACCTGCCGAGCCTCGGTCGCCCCTCCGAGCTCGCCGAGCGGCTGCCCAAGGCCCTGATCGAGCACAACGTGCCCGGTCACGACGTCCACCGCCTGCTCGCGGCGCTCGATCGGGCCTGGGAACGGGCCGCGCCACGGGCGGTGTTCTCGCCGCGGCAGCGCTGGATCGCCGCGGCGGGTGAGCTGCGGGCGCGGGGCTGGCCGGTCCGCGGGGACGCCCGGCGCTGGCGGCTGGGCGAGCTCACCGTCGACTGGCCGCCGCCAGTGCCGCACTGAACGCGCGGTAGGCCCGATCGTCGAACAGCACGAAGCGCGCCAGCGTGACCCGGGTGTCCGCCGCGAGGACGGCGGTCATCGCCAGGCGGGCGGCATCGTCCAACGGCCAGCCGTACACCCCGGCGCTGACGGCGGGGAAGGCGACACTGGCCGCGCCGAGCTCGTCGGCGACCGCCAGCGCCCGCGTGTAGGCGGACCGCAGCAGCGCCGAGCGGTCCTCGGCCGGGTCGTACACCGGGCCGACGACGTGGATGACGTGCCGGGCGGCCAGCCGGCCCGCCGGCGTCGCCACCGCCTCACCGGTCGGCAGCCCCCGCGGAAGGGAGGTCGCGCGCAGCCGCTCACAGGCGGCCCGGATCTCCGGCCCGCCGGCGGCGTGGATCGCGCCGTCGACGCCCCCACCGCCGTGCAGTCCGCTGTTGGCGGCGTTGACGATCGCGTCGGCCTCGACGAGCGTGATGTCGCCCTGCTGCAGGGTCACGTGCACCATGCCGCCGAGTCTCCCCGACGGCGCAGCCGGTGTGCCCGTCCTCGGCGAGACCGTACCGGTAGCCGCCTGGCGCGACGGCGTGCCCTCCCGCCCGGTGCCCCGCAGCCCGGTGCCCTCTCGTCGGGTGCCCTCCTGGGCACCCGCCCGGGCGGAGGGAGTGCCATGGGAGCACCGCCGGACCCGCCCGATGAGGGGATCGGCGGGGCCCGCACGGAGTGGCGCATTTGCGGGTGGACGGGGACTGCGATCCGATGGAAAATGTACGGCCCCGCTGCGGGGCCGGGGCTCAGGGCAGGAGAGGAAGCCGGAAGGCTGGAAGGGACGGCGGCGATGGCGGAGCAGCTCGTGGTTCTCGGGTTCGACAGCGTGGAGCAGGCGCGGCAGGCCTGGTCACTCGGCCGTCGACTGCGCCGGGACAAACGGCTCGACCTGGCCGACGGCACGCTGGTCTGGCGAGATAAGCGCGGCCACATCACGATCCGCCGCGGGGCCAACCCGGCCCGGACCGCCGCACTCGGCGGAGCCCTGTGCGGAGGGGTGATCGGTACGGTGTTCTTTGCCCCGTTCGTCGGCCTTGGCATCGGGGCGGGCGCCGGGGCGCTCGCCAGCCGGCTCAGCGGGCCGGGCGTTGACGCCGATCTGGTCCGGCGCATCGCCGGGCACCTACAGCCGGGACGGGCCGCCATTTTCGCCCTGGTGCGCGGTTCGGCGGCCGACGAGGTCGTCGACGCGCTGCGCCCCCATCACCCGGTCGTCATCATGACGACCCTGCCTCCGGAGCGGGAACGCCGGCTGGCTCGGGCCCTGGGTCGCCGGCCCGCGCCTGCGTGACAGCCCTGGCGGCCGGGGTCCGCCTGTCCGACGGCCCCCGCGGCCTGGCCCGCCTGTCTGATGGTC
>NZ_JAMQQF010000808.1 GCF_023716945.1 Frankia sp. AiPs1
GCCCATGATCGGGCAGCGGGAGCACGCGGGCGGCGGGCACGGGTCGGCGTCGCGACGGGCTCAGGCGGCGGTCGGCTCCGGCGCCGCCGCCAGGGCCGCCCGGGCCACCTCGACCAGCGCGGCGAAGGCCGCGGCGTCGTTGACCGCCAGATCGGCGAGGATCTTGCGGTCCACCTCCACGCCGGACAGCTTCAGACCCTGCACGAAGCGGTTGTACGTCATGCCGTTGGCCCGCGCCGCGGCGTTGATCCGAGTGATCCACAACTGCCGGAAGTCGCCCTTGCGCGCGCGACGGTCCCGGTAGGAGTAAGTCATCGAGTGGAGCATCTGCTCCTTGGCCTTGCGGTAGAGCCGCGAGCGCTGGCCCCGGTAGCCGCTGGCCTGTTCGAGGACCGTACGGCGCTTCTTCTGGGCGTTTACCGCCCGCTTCACGCGTGCCATGAGGGCACCTGTCTCCTTCGTTCGGGTGCATCCGGCCGGCCGGACCGGGATCGATCACCGCGCGGGGCGGGCCGATGTGACCGGGGCCGGATTCGTCAGCGGGGCGCGATCAGCGGGCGAGAAGGCGCTTGATTCGGCCTGCGTCCGCCTTCGTCAGCGGCACCACGCCGTCCAGCCGACGGGTACGGCGGCTGGACTTGTGCTCCAGCAGGTGGCGGCGGTTGGCCTTCTGGCGCACCACCTTGCCGGTGCCGGTGATCCGGAACCGCTTGCTCGCGCCGCTGTGGGACTTCTGTTTGGGCATGTCGACATCCTGACGGTTTACGGGGGGTGATCGTGCGGTCGGCGCGGCGAGGTCCGGACGGCGGAGACACCACCGTGCGGACCCACCTGCGTCGGGTCAGACGCCAGCCGCTTCTGGCAGCCGCTGCGGCTTGGAGCCCTTGTGCGGGGCCATCACCATCGTCATGTTCCGGCCGTCCTGCTTGGGCTGGGCCTCCACGTAACCGAGTTCGGCCACGTCGGCGGACAGCCGCTGGAGCAGGCGGATGCCGAGCTCCGGCCGGGACTGCTCCCGACCGCGGAACATGATGGTGATCTTTACCTTGTCACCGGCTCGCAGGAACCGCACGACGTGACCCTTCTTGGTCTCGTAGTCGTGCGGATCGATCTTCGGCCGCAGCTTCATTTCCTTGATGACGGTCTGGACCTGGTTCTTCCGAGCTTCCCGACGCTTCTGGTCGGACTCGTACTTGAACTTTCCAAAGTCCATCAGCTTGCAGACCGGCGGGCGAGCGGTCGGCGCGACCTCCACGAGGTCGAGATCGGCCTCCTGCGCCATGCGCATGGCCTCGCCGATCGCAACGATGCCGATCTGCTCGCCTTCCGCGCCAACGAGGCGTACCTCGGGAACGCGGATCCGGTCATTGATACGGGACTCTGTGCTGATGTGTTCCTCCGTTGCTCGACGCGCGGGCGTGACCTCACCGCAGCGGAGCACCGAGCCTGGCCGCACCAGGCTCCCGGCCGACAACCGTGGGAACGGCTCGGCCGACCGGCGACCCGGCTACCGTGGCCACGGCCCGAAACTCGGGCCGGTCGACACTCTGACACCCCGCGCAGGCAGCGTCAGTCGGCAACATCGGGTGGAGGGCGAACCCCCGCTTGGTCCTGCCGGCCAGGCTCCGTGCCCTCGCCAGGACCGCCACGAATGACGGCACCATCGGATGGGTGGAACCAACCGGCAATCGGTCTGAGGCCAAGAGTAGCACCACACCGCCGAGCAGGACGATCACGGCGGTGACCAGCCGCCCCGAACGGGCCCGGCGAGCGCGATCCGCGGGCCCACAGACGGGACGATCCGGGCGACGACCGGCCCGCGGGGAGCGATCCGACCCGCGACCCGGACCCGCGCATCCGGTGCGGCAGCTCAGCGGTGAGGCAGCTCAGCGGCGCAGCCGCCACCCCCGGCGCCGCTGGGAGCGCAGGCCACGGCCCAGGAG
>NZ_JAMQQF010000809.1 GCF_023716945.1 Frankia sp. AiPs1
GCCCCGCGCCGGACCACGCGCCCGCGCCAGCCCAGGGCCCCTCGCCAGCCCAGGGCCCCTCGCCAGCCCAGGGCTCCGCGTCGGCCCCCGACTCGGCGCCGTTCCACGGGCCCCTGCCAGCCCAGGGCTCCGTGCCGGACCACGGGTCCCCGGCGCCGGCCGGATCCCGCCGCCCGGAACTCGCCGAGGTCCTCCTGCTCGACTGTTCGGGCTCGATGGCGAACCCGCCGGAGAAGATCGCCCAGGCCCGCCATGCCGCCTGTGCGGCCATCGACTGCCTGCCCGACGGCGTCTGGTTCGCGATCGTGCGTGGCACCGGCGCCGCCGGCATGATCTATCCGGACAGCCCGCACCTGGTGGCCGCCTCGACCGTCACCCGCGAGCAGGCCCGCTTCGCGGTGAGCCGGATGGAGCCGCGCGGCGGCACCGCCATCGGCCGCTGGCTGGACCTGGCTCGGGCGCTGACGGGAACCCGGCCGCAGGCCATCGCGCACGCGCTGCTGCTCACCGACGGCCAGAACGGTGAGCTGGCGACGGACCTGGCAGCGGCCATCGCCGCGGCCCGTGGGCGGTTTCAGTGCGACTGCCGGGGCATCGGCACCGACTGGCGGGTCGCCGAACTGCGGCTGGTCGCGACGAATCTGCTGGGCACCGTCGACGCGATCGGCAGCCCGGACGAGCTCGTCGCGGACTTCACCAGTGTGGTCGCGACCGCCACCAGCCGGGCCACCAACCGGGTGGCGCTGCGGCTGTGGACCCCCCGGGACGCCAAGGTGGGGTTTCTGCGGGAAGTCTCCCCGCTGCTGCGGGACCTGCGGGCCGAGACGACCACATCCGACGATCACAGCGTCGACTACGCTACCGGCGCGTGGGGAACGGAGTCGCGCGACTACCACCTGAACATCCGGGTGCCGGCCCGGCCGGTCGGGACCGAGGTGCTGGCCGCGCGGGTCAGCCTCGTCATCGACGGCAGGGAGACGTCGCAGGCGCTGGTGAGAGCGATGTGGACGGACGACGAGACCCGGTCAACTCCGATCAGCGCGGCCGTCGCCCACTACACCGGACAGACCGAGCTGGCGGCCTCGGTACTGCGTGGCCTGGAGGCGCGTCAGTCCGGCGACGAGGCCACTGCAACACTGTTGCTCGGACGCGGGGCTCAGTTGGCGCTCGCCTCCGGCAACGAAGACACGTACCGCCTCCTACAGAAGGTGGTTCACATCGACAATGCCACAACAGGTACGGTTCGGTTGAAGAAGAACGTCAAGAAGATCGATGAGATGGTCCTTGACACACGGTCGACGAGGACCCTCCGGGTGAACCGGTGATCAGGTGAGGGCACGTTGCCCTGCGGGGCACCTGTCTCACGACCCGACTACTGCGATCGGTGCGGAATTGGGATCATGAGTGGTCAGGAGAGGTACGAATATCGTCCGGACGACGGCGGTCGGTCTCCCTACGGGACGGACGAGCCCGGCGGCCAGCGTCGGCGTAGCCCGTCGCAGGTAGACGCTCCGGACGCGGCGGGGGGTTACGACCCGCTGGGCATCCGGCGTTCGCCGGCCGACCAGTCCAGCGTGGCGGATCCGCCGCGCGGGGGCGACCCGTACGGCGGGTACGACCGCGACGACTACGCCGACCAGCCACGCGGCGGTCGCGGCTACCAGGCGGACCCGTACGAAGAGCCGGGCGGGTACGACCGTGATCCCTATGCCCGGCGGCGCGAGGACCGGCCGGGCACAGACGACCGGGCCGACCGCGGACGCGACCCCTACGGACGCGACGACCGCGCCCCCGCCAGCTACCCCGACGCCGACCGCGACCCCTACGGCCGCGCACCCGACGACCGGGCCGACCGGGCTGACCGGACCGACCGCGGACGCGACCCCTACGGACGCGACGACCGCGCCCCCGCCAGCTACCCCGACGCCGACCGCGACCCCTAC
>NZ_JAMQQF010000080.1 GCF_023716945.1 Frankia sp. AiPs1
CAGTCTCCTTACCGCCGGCCCGACCTCCGCGATCGCTGCTTAGCGTTGTTTTTTCGCTGGAAGCTACGGGCGGGCCATCTCGCTGCCGTCGAGCTCGGCGGCGTCCGGTACCTGGAACTGCTCCCGCCATCGGTCCACGTCGGTGGCGCTCATCGGAAACGTCTGGTGCGGTGCCGTGGCCTGGCGATGTGCGATCCGGGCATGCTGGGTGTCGGTGTCCACGGGAAGGTAGACCACCTGGCTGGCGGCCCCGGCGGACCGTGCCAGCCAGCGCAGCGCCGAGCGTTCGTCTCGCTGCGGCGCTGACATGTACTCCCCTGATCAGGCAGGACAAGCCGACAGCGCAGCACGGGACGCGTACGCGGCTGCCGACGGGACACCGATCGGGCGGTACGCCAAAGCGATGCCTGTCCGGCCCGGGGCAGGCATCGGGACCGCGGTGACCGCGGCCCTGGTACCGCCGCTAGGCGGCGGTCCGGGTGGTCATGGCAGCGCAGCAGCACACGCGTTCACCATAGCCTCAGACACCTCAGTAGAGCCGTGACTGAAGAAGAGCCGCTCCAGCACCGCCCGCGCGGGCCCACCGTCGAACCGCCCGCACGCCGCAATCTGCTCACCCGTCAGGAACTCCACCGGCACGCAGATCAACTGATCCTCCTCGACCCCCGGCCCCTGACCCCCGACCTTCGGCCCTGCCACGGGCTTGCTTCCGCCGGGGCGGACTTGCCTTCCTTCCTTGCCCTTCTAGAGGGTTCCGTGTCCGCTTTGCCCCCCTGGAAAGGCAAGGAAGTGCCGCGGCGAGGGCCGCGCGCGGGTGGCGGGGGGGGGCTCGCCGCCGAGGCCAGGCGTGGCGGCCCGGCCAGGCGGTCGCGCGCGAGGGTCAGGCGTCGAACAGGGCGCTGACCGACTCGCCGTTGTGGATGCGGCGGATCGCCTCGGCCAGCGGCGGGGCGACCGTGAGCACCTCCAGCTTCGGCACCCGGTCGTCCAGCGGGATCGGCACCGTGTTCGTGCACACGATCTCCACGACGTCCGGCTGGTCGGAGATCCGCTTGAGCGCCCCGGCGGAGAACAGCCCGTGCGTGCACGCCACCCGCACCGAGCGCACGTCGAGCTCGCGCAGCCGTTCGAGCAGCTCCAGCACCGTGCTGCCCTTGGCGATCTCGTCGTCGAGCACGATGACGTCGCGGCCGGCCACGTCCCCGATGACGGTCGAGATGCTCACCCGGTCATCGGCGAACCGCTGCTTGGCCCCCGCCGCGACCCGCACCCCGAGCATCCGCGCGAACGCCGCCGCCTCCTTCGCGTTCCCGAGGTCCGGCGACACCACCGTCGTGTTCGACAGGTCGTGGCGACGGAAGTGCTTGGCGAGCTCCCGCAGCGCATGCAGATGGTCCACCGGAACGCTGAAGAAGCCGTGCACCTGCGGGGAGTGCAGCGTCATCGCCAGCACCCGGCTCGCCCCGGCGGCCACGAGCAGGTCCGCGACGAGCCGCCCGCCGATCGAGATCCGCGGCGCGTCCTTCTTGTCGGAGCGGGCGTAGGCATAGTGCGGCAGGACCACCGTGGTCCGCGCCGCCGATGCCCCGCGCGCCGCATCCAGCATCAGCAGCAACTCGACGAGGTTCTCCTGCACCGGGGCGACCAGCGGCTGGATGAGGAAGACGTCGCGCTCCCGGCAGTTTGCCGGTAGCTGCACCTCCAGGCAGTCGTTCGCGAACCGCTGGACCCGCACCCGATGCAGCGGCACGTCAAGGTGCGCGCAGATCTCCTCGGCGAGGATGGGATGGGCACTGCCGCTGAAGACGGCGATGTCTCGCACGAACCGCTCCCTGTTTTCTTTTCGGCGGACCGGCTGGCAACGTTGCCCGCGCCGGCCGGCGTCGATTGTCGCTGGCCCAGGCGACGGCATGGCCGACACCCTGGTCGATCGCTCCGGATGCTACCGACCGCGGCGCGCCGGCGGCTGGGATCGGCGGCGAGCGCTGCCGCTGCGAACTCCGGCAGGCGTGGGCTCAGGCGGCGCGCAGGGCGTCGCGCAGCGCCACCCGCGTCCCCGACCGCTTCACCGCGTTGCCGTACACCCGCCCGGCCAGCCAGACCAGCACCGCGATCCACGCCAGGGTCAACGCCAACGCGAGCAGCACCTGCCAGACCGCCGCACTGCCGATCCCGATCACCATCGGCATCAGGATCGGCGCGAACAGCGGGATGATCGCCAGGGTAAGGATCAACCCGCTGTCCGGCGACGACGGCAGCACCGAGATGCCCAGCACGTACGGGATAAGAATCGTGGCGATCATCGGGGCGGTCACCCCGCCGGCGTCCTCCTGACGCGACACCAGCGCCCCGGCCGCGGCGAACATCAGCGCGTACATCGTGAACCCGACCAGGTACCACAGCAGCGCCAGCGCCACCGACCCCACGGCGACCCCCGCCGGGATGTCGAGTTCCCCGGTGGCCAGCCCAAGCCCGACCCCGACCACGCCGATCAGCACGAGCTGGCCGAGGGCCACCACGCCGATCCCCACCACCTTGCCCGCCATGAGCTGCCACGGGCGGATGACGGCCAACAGCAGCTCCACCACCCGGCTCGTCTTCTCCTCGATCACGCTCTGCGCCACCACCGGGCCGAAGATCAGCAGCGAGATGTAGATCAGCCCACCGGCGAGCAGGCCGAGGACCAACCGCGCGGCGTCCCGCTCGGGCTGCGGGCGCAGCGCCGTGACGGCGACCCCCGCCGACGCGACGGCCCGCCCCACCGTCGCCGGATCACCGCCGAGGGCGGAGATCTGCCCCTCCAACGCCGCCTGCCGGGCCGCGACGGTCAGCACGGACGTCAGCGAGTCCCCGAGATCGGAGTCCACCACGACCCGGTAGCCACCGCCCGTCGCCCCGACCCCGCCCGCCCCGACCTCGGCCGCCGCCGGCGCCACCAGCACGAGGGCGTCGATGTCCCCGTCGAGCACCGCCTGCCGGCCGGCCGCGGCGTCGGCGTAGGTGCGCACCTCGACGTCGGCATCGAGCGAACGCGCCGCCGCCCCGATCGCCGCCGCCTGCGTGCCATCCACCGCCGTCACCCCGACCCGCTGCGCGGACGAACCGCCGACGGCGGTGGTCACCAGCACGCTCGCGGCGATCGCGACGACGAACAGCGCCGTGGTGATCTGGAACGCCCGCGACCGCAGCCGCGTGCCAATCTCCCGGCCGGCGACCAGGCGCAGTACCCGCCCCGCCCCCAGCTCGCCGTCCCGCTCGTCCCGCTCGGCCCCCTCATTCACCGTCGGCACCCACCAGATCCCCGTCGCTCACCACGTCATCCCCATCACCGACCACGCGATCTCCGGCACCGACCACGTCATCTCCGGCGCGCACCACGTCGCGGAACAGCTCCCCCAGGGACGGCCGGCGGGGATGGAACTCGCGCACCGGACCGCTCGCCAACGCCGCGCGCAGCACCGCCTGATCGTCGGCCCCCGGCCCCAGCTCGAGCACGGTCCGCGACCCGTCCCGCCCGCGTACCCGCACCCCGGCCAGCCCGTCCGCCCAGCCCGCCGGCGCGTCCGGGGCGTCCACGACGAGCCGCCCACCGCCGCCGGCCCGCAGCTCGTCGACCGGCCCGCAGGCGACCATCCGCCCCGCGCGCACGATCCCGACCCGGTCACACAGCCGCTCGACGAGGTCGAGCTGATGGCTGGAGAACACCACCGGCACCCCGGCGGCGCGTCGCTCCCGCAGCACCTCGCTCATCACGTCGACGGCGACCGGGTCCAACCCGGAGAACGGCTCGTCGAGCACCAGGACGACCGGATCGTGCACGAGCGCCGCGGCGAGCTGGACCCGCTGCTGGTTGCCGAGGCTGAGCTTCTGCACCTCGTCGTCGCGCCGGGCGGCCACCCCGAGCCGCTCGGTCCACCGTGCCACCGCCCGGCGCGCGGCCGCCGGCCCCAGGCCGTGGAGCTGGGCGAGGTAGTGCAACTGCTCGGCGACCTTCATCTTCGGGTACAGCCCGCGCTCCTCGGGCATGTAGCCGATCCGCCGGCGGGTGCGCAGGGTCAGCGGTGCACCGTCGTAGCGGACCTGGCCGGCGTCGGCGGTGACCACCCCGAGGATGATCCGCATCGCCGTCGTCTTACCCGCACCGTTGCTGCCGACGAACCCGAACAGCTCACCGGCCCGCACCTCGAACGACAGCGCGTCCAGCGCCACGACGTCGCCGTAGCGCTTGGACACGGCGTCGACCTCCAGCCGTCCGTCGCCCATCCCCACCGCCCTTCACGCGATCCCGCGACCACGTCGTACTTCTGCCCCGGGAAGGTCGGGGCGATCATCCTCCCAGGCGCCCGCCCATCATGTCCGCCCCGACCCCCGACTCTCGATCCTTCGCGAGAGTCGTTTCGGTCGGTTGCCCGGGTGCTGTTTTTGGCTGATTGTTTCATGATCAAAATTGGGAAGTCGATTTCGTCAACAGTGTTGATTATCTTGCTGGCGAGAAAGGGTCCGGAGCAAGCGCGATGCTCACGGGTCACGGGTCATCGCCCAAGCCGCCGGGGCCGGCCTCGTGCGCCGACGGCGGCCCGACCTGTTCGACGACTCCCCCGTCCGCGCATCCGCGGGTCCGTGGCCGGGCTCCGCTCCCCCGGCCGGCGCCGGCGGCCGTCAGCTCGACGGAGCGAGCAGTCCCGCCATGGCGAGAGCGACGAGCCGGCCGGCCTGGTCGACGGACATCTGCTCGGCGATCCAGGCGGCGGCGTTCATCAGAGCGAAGATGTCGGCCCCCGTCGCCTCGCGGCGCAGCGCGCCGGCCGCGCGCGCCCGCGCGATGAGCTGGTCACCGATGTCGGTCATCTGGACGCACGACTGGTGCAGCTCCGAGGCCTCGTCGTCGACGCCCTCGGTGAGCATGGCGGCGAGCCCCTGGTACGCCGCGGCATGCGCGATGACGGCGTGCACCCACGCGGTGAGCGCCGCGGCGGCGCCGGGCTGGTCGAGCAGGTCCGCTCCGCGCTCGAACAGGGCCTCGTTGCGCTGGCGCAGCAGCGCGAGCAGCAACGCGCGCCGGTTGGGGAAGTGCGCGTAGAGCGTGCCGATCGCCACCCCGGCGCGGCGGGCGATGCTCTCCAGCGAGGCGTTCGTGCCCTCGGCGCGAAACACCGCGTCGGCCTCGGTCAGCAGCCGCTCGCGGTTGCGCCGCGCGTCGGCCCGCGGCCGCCGCCCGGACTCGGTCATCCACCCTCCCTGAGCATCCACCCTCGAACCAACTCGACCGTCCGCACCGACTCGACCCTCCGCACGGACATCCGCCGGCCGGACGAACATCCGCCGTCGGACGAACTCGGTCGTCGGACGAACATCCGCGATCGACACAACTTGAGGTCGCCTCAGGATAGAGTTTCTTGAGGCAACCTCAGATTATCGGACGAGACCTTCGGGAGACACGGATGATCCTGGTAACCGGTGCCACCGGGTCCATCGGACGGCCCCTCGTGCGCCGGCTTCGGCGCGACGGGACGGCCGTGCGGGCGCTGGTCCGCGACGAGGCCAAGGGCCGCGCGCTGGGCTGCGAGTTCGTCGTGGGCGACTTCGACGACCCGGCGTCGATCGTCGCCGCCCTGGCCGGGGTCGACCGCCTGCTCCTCAACGGCGCGGGGGCGCTGCCGGCCGACGGGGAGCAGCCGATGGTCCGCCAGCAGAAAACGATCATCGACGCGGCGCTCGACGCCGGCGTCGAGCGGGTGGTGAAGGTCTCGGTCTGGCATGCCGCCGAGGGCGGGCGGCTCGCCGAGGGCGCCCACTGGGAGATCGAGCGGCATCTGAAGGCGTCGGGGCTGAGCTGGTCGATCCTGCAGCCGAACGGCTTCATGCAGAACTTCATCACCGGGCAGGGGTCCTTCACCGCCGACGGGAACCTGGTCGGCGCCTACGGCGACGGCGCGGTCTCCTACATCGACTGCGCGGACATCGCCGCCTGCGCCGCCACGCTGCTGACCGGCCCGCCCCGCGACGGCGAGACCTTCCTGCTCTCCGGGCCGCAGGCCCTGACCCACACGCAGATCGCCGAGAAGCTCTCCGCCGCGCTGGGGCGGACCGTGCACTACGTGAGCCTGACCGCCGACGACATGGCCGCCGCCCTGATCTCCCAGGGGCTGGCGCCCCGGTTCGCCGACGACGTCGCCGTTCTGACGCAGGGGTTGGCCAGCGGCATCGCGGCGCCGACGACCACGGCGGTCCGCGACCTCACCGGCCGCGCGCCCCGCACCTTCGACGAGTTCCTGGCCGCCCACCACGAGGCGCTGGCCGCCCTCGCCTGGGCGCCGTCCCGCTGATCGGCCGCGGACACTCGTCAACATTGTTGATTATCTTGGTTGGACCATGTTCGTCGGCTGCTACTGCCCGTGACCCGGTCGGGTCGATGCTGGCGCCGGCTCGACTATCAGCGCGAGGAGTCGATCGAGCTCGACGCGGTCCTCGGGCGGCAGAGAACCGAGAAGTTCATCCTGCATGGCCCGGAAGGAGCTCTCGAGCCGAGCAAGAAGCGTCCGGCCCGCCGCCGTGATCTCGAGCCTGTTGCGGCGCGAGTCGGCCGGATCCGGTCCGCGACTCACGAACCCGCCCCGCTCGAGCCCGACCGCTTCCTCGGAAATGCTCCGCCGGTCCATGCCGAGTCGGCGTCCCAGGTCGGCCTGGCTCGAAGGCCCGAACTCCTCGATGACCGCCAGCATGCCGTAGGCGGCCTTGGAGACGCCGAGCTGCGACACGCGGTCCGCCGCAAGCTGGCCAGCCCGTGCCGCCGCCTGTGTGATCGCGTAGCTCGGAAGCGCCCGGAGCCGTGCGGGGACCGCACTGAAGTCCATCCCCGCGAGGCTAGACCACCATCCCCACACCGGCTACGTTGAGACCTCAACGTTGAACACTCAACGCTGCGTTGACACCTCAACGAAGGGCTTGTGGCATGACCCGCTCCCCCGATCTCGTGATCCCGCGAATCTTCGCCGCGATCGACGACCACCGGTTCGACGACCTGCCCGCCTACTACACAGCGGAGGTACAGGCCGACACCGCGGTCGGACACATCCGCGGCCGCGACCAGCTCGTCGCCACGCTGCGGGCAATCCATGAGCCGGTCGCCGTTCTCCAGCACCTCGTGACGGGCGTCATCGTAGATCCACACGGCGATGACGCCGACGTCCGCGCCAATGTCGTCGCCACCTTCTGCGATGCGGAGCACCGCCCCACCCTCGAGGGCGCCAGCGTCTGGCGCGGTCGCCTGCGCCGCTGCGACGACGACTGGCAGGTGTCCGAGTACAGCCTCGACCTCGTCTGGTCCCGCGGTTCGATGCCCACCACGTGGGGAGTGTCGGCGACGGCCCCCAGGATCAACGCTTGACGTTCACGCGGGCGGCGAGACGCGGTCGGCCACGAGGATGCGGCCGTTGCGCAGCGAGCGGCGGTGCTGGATCGGGGTGCCGAGGTCCTGGGCGAGCGTGAGCAGGGAGTCGTCCCGGGTGACCGCGAAGCCGCGGACGCCGACGGCGCGGCGCAGGGCGGCCGGTGTCCACACCGAACGGTTCGGCTCGCGGGTCATCGGATTCGCCTGCCTGGACAGGGCGCTGAGCAGGCGCGCCGCCCCCCGGCCGAGCGGCGCCGAGGGCGCCGGGGTGTGGTAGTGCACGATCAGGCGACTACCCGCGGCGGAGCGGTCGCCGACGATCCGCAGCGTCCGGGTGACCTCGCCGCGGGTCAGGTAGGGCACGACGCCCTCCCAGATCCAGATCGTCGGGACCGACCGGCGGTGGCCCGCGGCGGCCAGCGCCGCGGCGAGGTCGTCCCGGCTGAAGTCCACGGGCACGAAGTGCGGCGCCGCCCCCACCGGGGCCAGCTCGCCGGCCCGGTCACGCTTGTCGCGCTGCGAGGCCGGATGGTCGACCTCGAACACCGCCGTGGCGGCGAGTTCCGCCATTCGCCACGCCCGCCCGTCCAGCCCCGCCCCCAGGATGACAAGCTGCGCCGCGGCAGCGAGCTCGACGCCGGGCTCGGCGGGGGCTGCACCGGTGGCGGGTAACGCCTGGCGGACGGCCTCGTCGATCGCGACGGTGCGCGGCGCCATCACCTCGCCGCAGGCGCGCACCATCTCGAAGGTCAGTCGCGGCCCCCAGCCGGCCGGCACAGCCTCGGATCGCACCTTGTCGACGATGCTCCGCTCGGCGGGAAGCAGGAACGCCCTCGCCGTCGGATCGTCGAACCGGCCCCTGGCGAGCCGCCCGTGGGCAACGGCCCGGCCCTGGCAGACCATCACCGCCGTGCGGCTGGCGCCGCCCGTTCCGCCCATCTGCCGGTGACCTCTCCCCCGCGGCCGTCCCGCGGCAGAGCCCCGTGTCCCCATCGCGCACCTCCCTCGCCCTCCCCGCCCTCCCCCGCCGGCCGCGGCCCGCCCCACCGGGCGCCCCGCGACGACGACGCCGGAGTTCCGGCCCTCATCGTCGCAGCCCGCCCGTCCCGGCCGCCTGACCAGGGTCCCTTCACCCCGCACCCGGCGGCCGCCCGGCGGTGCTTCGCCGAGGGGGGTGGTCGCCGACAGCGGGTGGTTGCCGCGGGCGGGTGTTTGCCGACGGCGGACGGGATATCGACGGCGGATGCGGGCACAGAGGCGAAGGTCAACGTCATACGTGGGGCCGTCCGGATGGCCGGAACCGGCCGCGGCGGCGGCGAGCACTCGACGGCGAAGGTGTGGAGGTGGCATGCCCGGCAACGACAGCGCCGCGATGGGGACGATCCGCACGGCGATCCCGGCCCGACTCGACCGGCTTCCCTGGGCCCGCTTCCACTGGATGATCGTCGTCGGGTTGGGGACGGTGTGGATCCTCGACGGCCTCGAGGTGACGATGGTGGGCGCCGTCGGTTCGCGGCTCACCGAATCGGGCAGCGGGATCTCGCTGTCCGCCTCCGACATCGGCACCGCGGCCGCGATCTACGTGCTCGGAAGCTGCCTGGGCGCATTGTTCTTCGGTCAACTAACCGACCGTTTCGGCCGGAAGAAACTGTTCCTGCTGACCCTGGGCGTCTACATCGTGGCAACGACGGCGACGGCATTCTCCTGGACGCCGTGGTTCTTCTTCCTGACCCGGTTCTTCACCGGCACCGGAATCGGCGGTGAGTACGCGGCCATCAACTCGGCGGTCGACGAGCTGATCCCGGCGCGGGTGCGGGGCCGGGTCGACCTGCTCATCAACGGCTCCTACTGGCTCGGCTCCGCGGCCGGCTCGGCGCTCACCGTGTTCTTCCTGTCCGAGCACCTCTTCCCGACGAATATCGGCTGGCGGCTCAGCTTCGGCCTCGGCGCGGTGCTCGGGCTGGTCATCCTCGTCGTGCGCCGGCATGTGCCGGAAAGTCCGCGCTGGCTGTTCATCCACGGCCACGCCGACGACGCCGAACGGATCGTCGGCGACATCGAACAGACCATCGAGGCCGAGACGGGCACCCGGCTGGCCGCCCCGGACCGGCAGATCACCGTCCGCCAGCGCACGGTCATTCCCCTGCGGACGATCGCCTCGACGGCGTTTCGCACCTACCCCCGCCGCGCGGCGCTGGGACTGGCGCTGTTCGTCGGACAGGCCTTCCTGTACAACGCGTTCACCTTCGACCTGGGCACGATGCTGACGACGTTCTACGGGGTCAGCTCGTCGGCGGTGCCGGTGTTCCTCGTCGTCTACGCCCTGGGCAACTGCGCCGGCCCGCTGCTGCTCGGCCGGCTGTTCGACACCGTCGGGCGCAAACCGATGATCGCGGCGACCTACCTGGCCGCCGCGGCGCTGGCCGTGGTGCTCGCGGTGCTGTTCGCCGCGGGCGCGCTGACCGCGTGGACGTTCCTGCTGCTGGTGGCGGTCACGTTCTTCTTCGCCTCGGCGGGGGCGAGCTCGGCGTACCTGACGGTCAGCGAGATCTTCCCGATGGAGACCCGGGCGCTGGCGATCGCGTTCTTCTACGCCGTGGGCACAGCGGCCGGCGGCATCACCGGCCCGCTGCTGTTCGGCCACCTCATCGACACCGGCCGCACCGGTCCGGTGATGGTCGGCTTCCTCGTCGGCGCGGCGGTGATGGCCATCGGCGGCATCGCCGAGCTGCTGTTCGGCGTGGACGCCGCCGGTCGTTCCCTGGAGGACATCGCCCCGCCGCTCACCGTCACCTCGGACCCCGCCGGCGAGGACGGCGACGAGCCGTATCCCGACGAGCCGACCCGCCGGCCCGCCCCGGACCGGTCGGCTGCCGTCACCGAAGGTGGCTGACGGTCAGGGGCTGACGGTCAGGGGCTGACGGTCAAAGGTGGCTGACGGTCAGGGACAGCCACAGTTCGGCTGCCCCTGACCGGCCACGAGATGTTCCCCCACGGGCTCGCGGGCGCGCCGCCGGCCGGACGGCGCGTGACGGCCCGGTGGCGGACCTACCGGCCCCGCGGCCCCGCGTCACGCTGGACCGGCACCCGCACGCCGCCGGCCGGCGCCGATCGACCGAGCTCGGTGAGCTCGGCCAGCCACAACTGGGCGAGACGCTCGTGGTTCGGCACACTGTCGCTGGCCGCGAACGTGATCCCGATGCGGTCCCCAAGACCGAACAGCGCCACCGACAGGTGCTGGCGTCCGACGAGCAGCGGACCCGTGCCGATCAGGTCGGTGACCGCGCGTCCCGCGACGGCCAGCGGCCCGCGGATCGTGCGGGCGTTCGTCGCCACCATGGCCAGCTCCCGGGTGCGCCCGCCGAAGCTCGCCGCGTAGGACAGCATGCGGGGGGTGGCCCGCGCCGCCACGGCGGGGAAGTGGTGATGCTCCACCACGCCCATTCCGCCGTCCTTGAGCCGACGGGTCACCTTGGCGATGCGGGCCAGCCGCCGGGCCGGGTCCGGTTCTCCGCACGGCAGCGCAACCCGCACTCCCGAGGTGTAGTTCGACAGCACGTTCTGGTCGGCGGCGACGCGGATGCTGACGGGCATCAGCGCGTGGACGGGCCGGGAGTCGTCCCGCCACTCCGGCAGCGACCAGGCCCGCACCGCCCCGGCGAGGGCGGCCAGGTAGACATCGTTGACCGAGGCGTCGTGACGGCGGGCGATGGCCCGCATCGGCCCGAGCTCGGTGGTGATCCAGGAGTGCCGGGCCGGGCCCACCGGCTGGCCGCCCCAGGCGTCGAGGACGCGCGTCGGCGACAGGCAGCTCAACCCTCGGCTGACGAAGCGCAGGTAGTCGCCGACGTGCGGGCGGGGGATCGAGGCGGGCAGTCTCAGGTCGGGCTCGTCCTCGCCGCCGAACAGCAGGTGCAGCGACCGGTAGAGGGCCGCGCCGTCCTGGGCGATGTGGCTGGTCCGGTAGACGACCACGGCGCCGGCGGTCCCGGGCTCGCACAGCAGGTAGATCGTCCACAGCTGGGCGCTGGTGCCGACGGGGCGCCGGGCGATCCCGTCGATCGCGGCGCGGATGCGCCGGTCACCGATCGAGTCGCCGCCGGCCATACCGGCGACGTCGGCGGCGCTCGGCAGCTCCACGGCGACGACGCGCTCGTCGACGTTCATCTCCGGGTCGCAGACCCAGTGGGTCTCGTGCGTGGTGGAGCGGCGGTCGGCCGGGCGGACCGTGACCGTCTCCAGCCGGTCGGTGAGCATCCGGGCCCGCGGTGCACGCAGCCGTTCGGCGACGTGTGCCCGCAGGTCCGCCAGCTCCACCGGACCGTCGAGGAACAGCACCGCGCCGACGTCCTGGTACTCACCGGGATTGAGCCGGTGGAAGGCGAGATAGGCGCGGTCCCCCGCGGTCAGCGGGCGGGCGAACGCCCGGTTGTAGCCGGTCTTCGAGACCGTGTCGAGGAGGGTCATCAGGCGCGCCCCCAGCCCGTCGCCGGGCATTGGGTGCAGGCCTTGACAACGCGATCAACAATGTTAGCAAATCGACGCACGGATGCGTCGTGGATACCTGTACCCATGTACCTGTTTATCCGCGGGCCGTTCAGCCCATCCAGCCTTGTGTCGTACGTCTCCACACGGATGGGCAGGACGGGCGAGAACGATCCCGCCGGACGGCACGAGCAGCAGCGCAAATGCAGGTGAGGGCTGGTCCGGTGGGCTTCCGAGCACCCGGCCGGGACCTCGACACGAATGGGCTACGGTGCACCCCGACCGGGGTTACACGAATTCCCTCGATACCCGGGTGACAATTGCCGGCATGCCGATCGGGGGATACCCGGGCGCGTCGGAGCTGGCCTTTGTCCTGGGCGGGGATGGCCGCCGCCGCTCAGCGCTGCTCGCGCAGTTCCCACACGAAGCGTTCCAACCCGGTGACGAACGCCTCGGCCTCGGCTGCCGGCCAGCCGACCAGGCGACGGCCGAGCGCATCGGCGAGCCGCCGGCGCAGCAGGCCGACCACCTTCGCCCCGCCCTCGGTGAGGCTCAGCAGGGTGCCGCGGCCGGCCGGGTCGGGCTGCCGCCGGCACTCCCGCTTCCCGGCAGGGCCGTCGAGGACGGCTGACGTCACGGTGTGGGGGTGTGACCGAACGCCGGGTGGGCGGGAATCCGGGAGCCGGCCGGCATCGTTACGCTGCCCTTGTGAGCGAACATTTCGACGTAGTGGTGCTCGGTGCAGGTCCGGGCGGGTATGTGGCCGCGATCCGGGCCGCGCAGCTCGGTCTGACCACGGCTGTGGTCGAGGAGCGGTACTGGGGCGGGGTGTGCCTGAACGTGGGCTGCATCCCGTCGAAGGCGCTGCTGCGTAACGCGGAGCTCGTCCACACCCTCACCCACGAGGCCAAGACGTTCGGGATCTCCGTCGAGGGGTCGATCACGGTCGACTACGGGGCGGCGTTCCAACGCAGCCGCAAGGTCGCGGACGGCCGCGTCAAGGGCGTCCACTTCCTGATGAAGAAGAACAACATCACCGAGTTCACCGGGCGGGGCACGTTCGTCGACGACCACACCCTGTCGGTCGCCGGCGCGGACGGCGCGACCAGCACGGTGACCTTCGACCATGCCATCATCGCCGCCGGTGCCACGCCGCGGCTGCTGCCGGGCACCTCTCTGTCCGAGCGGGTGGTCACCTACGAGCAGCAGATCCTCAGCTCCGAGCTGCCGGGCAGCATCGTCATCGCGGGCGCCGGGGCGATCGGCGTCGAGTTCGGCTACGTGCTGCGCAACTACGGCGTCGACGTCACGATCGTCGAGTTCCTCGACCGGGTGGTGCCGCTGGAGGACGCGGAGGTCTCCGCCGAGCTCGCCAAGCACTACAAGAAGGCCGGGATCACCATCCTGACCTCGACCCGGGTCGACTCGATCGACGACTCCGGCGACACGGTGAAGGTGACCGTGACCGGCAAGGACGGCGCGTCGAAGGTGCTGACGGCCGACAAGGTGCTCCAGGCGATCGGCTTCGGGCCGAACGTCACCGGCTACGGGCTGGAGAACACCGGCGTGGCGCTGACCGAACGCGGCGCCATCGACGTCGACGGCTACTGCCGCACCAACGTCCCGCACATCTTCGCCATCGGCGACGTGACCGCCAAGCTCATGCTCGCCCACGCCGCCGAGGCGATGGGCATCATCGCCGCGGAGACGATCGGCGACGCCGAGACCTACCCGCTGGACTACGTGATGATCCCGCGGGCAACCTACTGCCAGCCGCAGGTCGCCAGCTTCGGCTACACCGAGGCCCAGGCCCGGGAGAAGGGCTTCGACGTGCAGGTCGCGAAGTTCCCGTTCTCGGCCAACGGCAAGGCGCACGGCCTCGGCGAGACCGCCGGTTTCGTGAAGATCCTCAGCGACGGCAAGTACGGCGAGCTGCTCGGCGCGCACCTGATCGGCCCGGACGTCACCGAGCTGCTGCCCGAACTCACCCTCGCGCAGCGCTGGGACCTCACCGTCGCCGAGCTCGCCCGCAACGTCCACGCCCACCCCACCCTCGGTGAATCGGTCAAGGAGGCCCTCCACGGCCTCGCCGGCCATATGATCAACTTCTGATCCGGGCGGCCTCAGCGCAGCTGTGGCGGCGGCTCGGCGGATGCGCCGAGCCGCTGCGTCCCGATCACCTTGAGCAGTTGCAGCGCCCGATGCGTGGGAGTCCCGGGTGCAGCACTGTAGAGGATGACCCACTGGTCGCGCTCGGGATCGTGCAGCGCGTCGCAGTCGAGATCGAGCCAGCCGACGTCGGGATGGTTCAGCCGCTTGTGCGTCGAGCGCCGGACCCGCACCTCGTGGTCGTTCCACAGCCGGGCGAAGTCGTCGCTGGCGGCGAGGAGTCGACGCACCAGGTCGCGGATCCCCGCGTCGTGGGGGTAGCGTGCGGCGGCGGCGCGCAGGTCCGCGACGGACTCGCGGGCGAACTGCTCCGCGCTGGTCGGGTCGTGACGCTGCCGGGCACCCGGACGGGTGAAGAACCGCCAGATCACGTTGCGGTCGGCCGGCACCACCGCCGAGAGGTCGCCGAGCAGCGCGGCTGCCATCGGATTCCAGGCGAGGACGTCGTACTTGGCGTCGCAGACCAGCGCGGGCGCACTGTCGTAGCGGTCCAGCAGGTGCAGGACCCCCGGGCGCACCTGCCGCGACGGTGCCGACGACCGCGGCGTGGACTCGCCAGCGAGGTGGTGCAGGTAGGCGCGTTCGTCGTCGGACAGCCGCAACGCCCGGCCGAGGGCGCCGAGTATCTGCCGGGACGGCCGCGGCCCGCGTCCCTGCTCAAGGCGGATGTAGTACTCGACGGACATCCCGGCGAGCTGGGCGACCTCCTGCCGGCGCAGCCCGGGCGTGCGGCGACGGTAACCGGCTTCCAGGCCGACGTCGACCGGCTGTAGGCGGGCTCGGCGATGGCGCAGGAACGCGGCCAGCTCCCCGCGGTCCACCTTCTCCATGACCATCAGCCTGGCCTACCGCCGGTAGCGGCACCATGGGACGGCCGATACCACCCCTGGCGAGGCTCTCCCGCCGCTCCGCTCCCAGCGTCACGGTGCAGGCATGACCTCACCCACGACCACGACCACGACCACGACCACGAAGGTCGTTCTCATCACCGGTGCGAACAAGGGCATCGGTCTCGCCGCGGCGACATCTTTCGCCCGCGAGGGGCACACCGTGTTGCTGGGCGCCCGCAATCCGAGCCTCGGCGGACCGGCCGCCGCAGCTCTCGCCCAGCACGGACTGGACGTCACCTTCGTCCACCTCGACGTCACCGACGAGACGACGATCGCGCAGGCGGCGTCGTTCATCGACGCGGAGCACGGTCGCCTGGACGTGCTGGTGAACAACGCGGGTATCACCCGTGACCGCCGACGTCCGCCCTCGGAGCTTCCCGTCACCGCGTTGCGGGAGATCTACGAGACGAACGTCTTCGGCGTCGTCGCCGTCACCAACGCCATGATCCCGCTGCTGCGCAGGTCCCCCGGCGGGTTCGTCGGCAACGTCTCCAGCGGACTCGGCACGATGGCGTTCCTCGCCGACCCCGACCCGGCGCTGGGAGGCTACGCCGAGCTGCTCGGCTACAACTCCTCCAAGGCCGCCCTCAACGCGATCACCCTCATCTACGCGCGTCACCTGCGCGCCGACGGCATCACCGTCAACGCCCTGTCACCCGGCTTCTGCGCCACCGACCTCAACGGCCACACCGGCCACGACACCGCCGACGAGGGCGGCGCTCGCATCACCGCCCAGGTGCTCGCCCGCGACGAGGACGGCTCAGGGGTGTTCCTGAGCGAGAACGGCGGCACCTATCCCTGGTGACCGCGGAGAACACCGCTCGCCGTCAGGCGAGGGCGCCCTGGTTGTCATGCCTGCGCGGCGTGCCGCTGGCCGGCGTCCCCCGCGAGCGGTCCGGCGTTGGCGCCGGGATCCTCACCACCACCCAGCAGGTCGCCAGCGTGACCGGCGTCGGCTCCCGCGGGTCGGCGCGGGCGGCAGATGACGCCGGCTGCCGGAGGTCGACTTGACTCGACTCGAGTGCAGCGTCCCGTCTGATGCGGCGACGGCGCGGTTCCGCGGAACCGCGGGCGTCGGGCTCGGGGCTGGTACTCGCGGGCGAACGCGCCTCGGTGTCTTTCGGTAGCCTGAGCACGAAATCGAGCCGAGGGCGTGTACCACTTTTCGGCTCGAGAACCGGACCCAGGCCTCGGCGCGATCTGGCCGCGTTCTGGCCGGAAATCGGAACGGATCGGGGCGGGTTGACGCACATTTGTCTCCCACCGATCACGCACGGTGCGCGGATCGGACGGCGACCCTGCTGGCCGGGTGGTGGTCAGCGGATGCAGGAGGTTGTGGACCATGCGCGCGGGGTGGCCCCAGGCGTCATCAACCTCCTGCAGTTGTCGATGCAACCAGGACGGGCATGGGTCAACGCGGGCCTCCCGCACGCCACCCTTTGATCAGATGTAGATGCGCGGCCTAACGGGCCCCGGCGCCCGCGGGTCGGCGCGGACGGAAGATGACACTGGGGGTGTCCGCGCCGGGGCGGACGTGGAAGGCCGCGCGGACGGGTTGGCCGGTCCGCGCCTCCCCCGGCGTGACCCCGTCGAGCCGGCCGGCCAGCCGGACCCCCTCGGCCAGGGTGACCAGCGCGAGGACGTACGGCGGGCGGCCGGCGAAGGCGGGCACGCTGGGATGGCGGATGACGAGATAGCTCTCGACGACGCCGGCGCCGGCCGCCGGCGCGAAGTCGGTCGGCCCCGCGCAGTGCCGGCAGCGTTCCGGGCGCGGTGGCAGCCAGCTCCGGCAGTCGAGGCACCGGGACAGCACGAACCGGTCCTCGCGCAGCGCGGCCCACAGCGGCCCGGTGCCGTCATCGTCGTCCTCGGCCTCGTCCTCAGGTGGTGGCTCGGGCGATCCCGCGGAGTCCCCGCCACTCGTCGAGTCCCCGCGCTCCGCCTCCCCGCGCTCCGCGTCCTCACCAGCCGCCTCCGCAGCCGCCGCCTCCGCACCCGCACCCGCCGCCTCCGCACCAGCCGCGTCGCCGCGCTCTGCGACCGCCGTGAGATCCACCGCGGTGGGCGCCTGCGCAGGCTGCACACCTTCGGTGCTCTCCGCCGCTGCGGGTGCCGTCACGGTCGCCGTGTCCCTGGGATCGACTGCCACCACCGGCAGAACCACGGTCCGCGCATCCTCGTCGAGGTCCGCGCCGTACGCAGGTTCGACGGCCCCCGCAGCCGCGCCGCCAACCCCCGCATGCGAGTGGTCCGCGGCCTCCCGCCGTTCCGGCAGGTCCGCTGCGGGCGACAGCGCGCTCGGCGGGTCCGCGCTCGCAGGGTCCGCCCTCGCAGGGTCCGTGCTCGCAGGGTCCGTGCTCGGCGAATCTGTAGTCGGCGAGGCGGCGCCCGGTGGCGCCGGTACCGACTCCTCGCGGGTTTCGGAGGTCGCGGGGGACGGAGCAGGTGGGGCCGCTACCGACTCCTCGCGGGTTTCGGAGGTCGCGGGGGGCGGCGCGGTCGTGGCAGTGGCCGAGGGGATGATCCTGACCGACGGGATCCTGGTGGACGGGTGGATGGTGGGCGGGGAGCCGGCCGACGACGGGTCCGGCGGGCGGGCGACCGGGCGAAGGACGCGCACGTGGGGTTGACCGCTGATCATCTGCTCCGCACCGCCGTTCTCACGATCCCCTCCGACTGTCGCCGGCGTCCGTCCTCGCCGGCGACGAGCGTCGCCGCGGTGTCGCCGCCCCTGCCGGCGGCTGGCGCCCGCCGACGCCCACCACACCATGGTGGTTCATCCGATGGAGCTACGCCTCAGACCCGGACTCCCCGTACGAATCGGTCGGGCAAGGATGCGGTCGTACCACGACAGACCCGTACCGGTTGCGGGCGGGCCGACCCAGTCGAACGCCTATCCTGGTTCGCGCCGGGTGCACCGCCCGGGTCGGGCCGCGAAGGGGGATGCCGGGGTGGTGGCGGTGGCGATCGTGAGCCCCGGTGCGATGGGCTCGGCGCTGGGGCGCGGCTACGTCGAGGCCGGCGCCCGGGTGCTGGCCTGCGTGGCGGGCCGCTCGCCGCGGACC
>NZ_JAMQQF010000810.1 GCF_023716945.1 Frankia sp. AiPs1
GAACAGGTCCGCGGCCGCGCCCTCGCCGGCCAGGCCCGACCAGCCCATCAGCCGCGGCGGCGAGCGGGGGCGCCGCTGGTCGCGCAGCAGGATGAGGCAGTACGGCAGGTCGTCGCGCCAGCGGCCCGCGACCGCGGCGGCGCGGGTGCACACCGTACGCTGGTCGCCGCGGTGCGAGGCGACGGCGGCGAGATCGCGCAGGCAGGCGAGGCGGCGAGTGTCGATCATCTGGCGGGTCGTCTCCTGCGCGGTCGTCAGCGCGCCGACGATCCGCCCGCCGCGTTCGGCGTCGCGCACGGGGCCGAAGGAGAAGGTGAAGTAGGTCTCCTCCTGGTAGCCGTGCCGGCACATCAGCAGCCGCTGGTCCTGGGACCAGGTGGCGCCGCCACCGGACATCACGTGGTCGAGCTGCGGCCACATGACATCCCAGAGTTCAGGCCAGACCTCACGAAACGGCCGGCCGAGGGCGTCGGGATGCTTGCGGCCGAGGATCGGAATCGTGGCGTCGTTGTAGAGGTAGGCCAGCTCCGCCCCCCAGGTGATCACCACCGAGAAGCGCGATTCCAGGCACAGACCGACACAGGTGCGCAGGCTGGTGCTCCATGCCTCGGGCGGCCCGAGCGACGTGGACCCCCAGTCCCTGGCCGCCATCAGCCGGCCCATCTGCCCGCCGGCCGCGAACGCCGCACCCAGGCCACCATCACGCCCCGTGACAGCGTCCGGGTGCGAACCCCAACCCGCACCCGCCAGCGTCCTCGCCCTCGCTGCCGTCCGACCGCTCCCCTCGCCAACTGGTGCTGTCGCCAACCGGTGCCCTCGCCAACCGGTGCCCTGGCCGATATAGCCGTCGCCCGCAGCGGCAAACCCCTCGCGGCTCCGCCGAGGGCTGGTCCGCCGGGCAGAGCACGCGACCGGCCGGCGTCAGTTGCTGCCAGAGACTCCGTGTTTGCGGGCGGAAGTGGCAGGTAGCGGACGCATCGTGAGCCTGCAGCCACGCATAGTCTGAAGATTGGCCGCCCGGGTGGCGTCGTCCGGTCGGACGCTGCGCATCGCCGCCATCCGCTGACACGGCACGGATCTGGGCGCGGGGGGATCGATGAGTGCTGTCACGATGCTGCCGAAAGGCGCGAATGTCGGCGTGCCCACCGTGACGGTCCGGGCCGTGGTGCGCTGCGGCTCGGCACTGCCGCTCGACGTCTGCGCGGTGCTGCTGACCGGCGCCGGGTCAGTCCGTTCGGATGACGACTTCGTCTTCTTCAACCAGCCGCGGCATCGCAGCGGGGCCGTCGAGGTCGCCGCCGACGCGGACGGCGGGACCCTGACCGTGGCCCTCGCCGCGGTCGAACCGGACATCACCACGGTCGTGCTCGCCGGCTCCGTCGACGACGGCACCTTCGCCGGCCTCGGCGGGCTGCTCATCCAGGTCGTCGACGACGCGGGCGGGCTCGTCGCGACGTTCCGCCCGGACTCCACCGAGCCGGTGACGACGATGGTCTTCGGCGAGCTGTACCGGCGCGGGTCCGGCTGGAAGTTCCGCGCCGTCGGTCAGGGATGGAGCAGCGGGCTGGCGGGGCTCGCCCGCAGCTACGGCATCTCCGTCGACGAACCCGGTGCGCCCGCGGGGCCGGCACCGGCGGCTCCACCCCGACCGACACCGGTTCCCGAACCGGGACCCACGCGGCCCGCGGACTGGTATCCCGACCCGGCGGCGCCCGGCCACCTGCGCTGGTGGGACGGTGCGGCCTGGACGACGCACCGCCGGCCGTCGATGGTCGACACCGCGACGGCCTGCGGGCGCTGCGGAGCCCAGAAGCGTCGACGACCGTTCGCCGGCCGCCCGGCGCCGTGCGCCACCTGTGACGAGGAGATCCGCCGGCTGCTGTGGGACTGGCAGCACAAGGTCACGCAGGTCGTCGGCGCGACCCCCGGCACCCCCGGCG
>NZ_JAMQQF010000811.1 GCF_023716945.1 Frankia sp. AiPs1
CGCCACCGGGTCACCCTCGGCCTCGTCGGCGCGCACCAGGTGCCCAACGCGCTCGCGGCGGCCGCCGTCGCCCTGCGCCTGGGCCTGAGCCCCGCACGGACCGCGGCGGCTCTCGGCGCGGCGCGGGCGCGCAGCCGCTGGCGGATGGAGGTCACCCGGACCGCCGCCGGGGTCGTCGTCGTCAACGACTCCTACAACGCCAACCCCGAGTCGATGCGCGCCGCCCTGGCGACGCTGGTCGACATGCGCGGGGCGGGCCGGGCGATCGCGGTGCTCGGCGGGATGGGGGAGCTCGGCGACGCCGCCGACGACGCGCACGACGCGCTCGGCCGGCTCGCCGTCCGGCTCGGGATCGACCAGGTGATCGCGGTGGGGCCGGCGGCCCGGCGCATCGGACTCGCGGCGTCGCTGGAGGGCTCCTGGGCCGGCGAGTCGCGGTGGGTGGCGGACGCCGACGAGGCGGTGACGACGGTGGTCGCGCTCGCCCGGCCGGACGATGTCGTGCTGGTCAAGGCCAGCCGGTCCTACGGTCTGGAGCGCGTCGCCGAGGACGTGGTGACGAGGTTCGGCGTGGTCGGCGCCGGGATCGAGGGGGCATGAGGACGGACCGCTGGCTGCACTGTGGCCACCGAGGCGGACGCGCGCGGGTGACATCCGCGTGAGAGGCGTTCTTATCGCGGCCATGGTCGCGTTGGTCGTGTCGTTGCTCGGAACCCCCTGGGTGATCCGGTTCTTTCGCCGGCAGGGGTACGGGCAGGAGATCCGCGAGGACGGCCCGTCGAGCCATCTGATGAAGCGCGGCACGCCCACCATGGGCGGCACCGTGATCATCGTGGCGACCCTGGTCGGCTACTTCCTGGCCCACCTGGTGACCGGAATCGGCTTCACCGCCTCGGGGCTGCTCGTCCTGCTGGTGATGACCGGACTCGGCGTCGTGGGTTTCCTCGACGACTACATCAAGATCCGCAAGCAGCGGAGTCTCGGGCTCACCGCCCGGATGAAGTTCGCCGGCCAGGCCGCGGTCGCGCTCGCGTTCGGCCTGCTCGCGGTCCGGTTCAAGAACGACGCCGGGCTGCTGCCGGGGTCGACGTACATCTCGATCGTGCGCGACACGTCCCTGACGGTCGGCATCATCGGCTTCCCGCTGCTGGCCTGGATCATCATCGCCGCGACGTCGAACGCGGTGAACCTCACCGACGGTCTCGACGGCCTGGCCGCCGGCACGTCTGCGATGGTCTTCGGCGCCTATGTGGTCATCTCGTTCTGGCAGTTCGGCAACCTGTGCGAGCCGGGGGACTCGCCGGCCGGCTGCTACGCGGTGCGCGACCCGTTGGACGTGGCGCTGGTCGCGGCGGCGGCGATGGGGGCCTGCTTCGGGTTCCTGTGGTGGAACGCCAGCCCGGCGAAGATCTTCATGGGGGACACCGGCTCGCTCGCGCTCGGCGGCGCGTTCGCCAGCATCGCCATCGTCAGCCGGACCGAGCTGCTGCTCGTCGTCCTCGGTGGCCTGTTCGTCATCGAGACCCTGTCGGTGCTGATCCAGGTGGCGTTCTTCAAGGCGACGAAGAAACGCGTGTTCAACATGGCACCGATCCACCATCACTTCGAACTCGCCGAATGGCCCGAGACAACGGTGATCATCCGCTTCTGGATCGTCTCCGGCCTCGCGGTGGCCTTCGGGCTCGGCCTGTTCTATGCCGAGTTCCTCTCCCACGGCAATGGTTAGCCCCCTGGAGCCTGCTGGCCCCCTGGAGCCTGCTGGCCTCGTGGAGTCTCCAGGCCCCCTGGAGTCTCCAGGCCCCCTGGAGTCTGCTGGACCCGGGGCCGCAGCGCAGCCGCGCGACTGGACGGGGCTGCCCGTGCTGGTCGTCGGGGTGGGGGTGTCGGGGTTCGCCGCGGCCCGGGCGCTGCTCGCCCGCGGTGCCCGGGTGCGGGTCGT
>NZ_JAMQQF010000812.1 GCF_023716945.1 Frankia sp. AiPs1
CGGTGTCGGCCCGGGCGGGCCGGGGCCCGGCGAACGGGGCGGGGTGGGCGGCCCGGGCGGGGTAGGCGGGATGCGCCGCGGTGCGAACCCGCGGGCCGCGACGGGGGTCCACGAATCAGCGGCGCCACCTACACCTGGAACCGGCGGCCGGGCCTGATCGCCGCCGGGCGCGCGGGCGAGCTCTTCGTCGGTTCCGGCTCGCTCTACCTCGTCGACGGACGATCCGGCGTCGTCACCACCACCGACCCGACGAGCCTCGCCGTGCGCGGCCGGCAGTCGCTGGCCGCCAGGGTCGGTCCCGACGGCGGCGTTGTCGACGCGGCCCGCCGGCTCTGGCTCATCGACGCGATCACCGGCAACCTCGTCTGGCTCGATGGCACCGCCCGCCACGACCGACGCGCCGTCTCCGAGCCGGCACGGACCCGGCTCGTGCTCGCCGGCGGGCACCCGGCCATCGTCGACCTGGCCGAAGGCCGGATCACCCCGGTCTCCGCCGGCGGTCGCCTGGAGCGCCTGGTCGTCAGCGCGCTGACCCGCTGGCCCGACGGCCGGACGCTGACCATCGGCTCGCGCACCACCGATGCCGGTCCGAGGCCGGCCGCGCTGCTCGGCGACCGGCGGGGCACCCACTGGGTCCAGGTGCCACTGCCACTGCCGGTGGCGGCCGGCGCGGCGCTGCGGGGGCGCATCGAGCTGTTCGGCGTCGTCGTCGCCGGCGGTGAGGCCCACGTGGCGGGTGCCGTCGCCGACGGCGGGGACGGTTCCGGCGCGGCCGTCTGGTCGCTACCGTTGCCGCTGCCGGCGAGTCCCGGCTCCTGAGAGGTCGCGAAAGCGATGTCGGTGACCCCGCGACTCACCTGAGGGTCCAGATCCGGACGGCGTTGTCCTGGCCGCCGCTCGCCACGGTCCGGCCGTCCGGTGAGCAGGCCACCGACTCGATGATCGAGCTGTGGCCCCGCACCGCGGTCCCCTGCGAGCGTGGTGCGTCCGCCCCCGTGAGGTTCCACAGGTGAAGTGCGTCGAAGTCGCCGACCGCGGCGAGCGAGCCGTCGGGTGTGAAGCACACCGGGCCGTCGCCGGCCATCGGCTGGCCGAACGGGCTCAGGGAGGTCCGGTCGGCGGAGACCCGCCACAGGTGCACCGCGTCATCGGAGCTGCCGGTCGCGAGGATCCCGCCCGCGACGCCACTCCCGCCCGCCGCGGTGAACTCCAGTGTCACGTCGTTGTCGGCGAACGCCCGCAGCGGTGAGCCAAGGGCACGCGGTGCCGCCGGATCGGACACGTCCCACCGACCGATCGTGGTATCGAGGCTGCTCGCGGCCAGCGTGTGCCCGTCCGGCAGGAACAGCACCGAGAAGATTCCGTCCGCCTGGTCGCGGCGCACGTCGTGGTCGATCCGGCCCAGGCGGCGCGGCGATCCGCCGGTGACGTCCCACAGCAGGATCAGGCCGGCGTTCGTACCGCTTCCGCTGGCGAGCATGCGGCTGTCGGGCGAGAAGGCGACGGTGTTCACCGGGCCGGTGCTGTCGGGTCTGGGCTCGCCGAGCGGCTTCGGGGCGGCCCGGTCGGACACGTCCCAGACCTGCACTTTTCCGGTGGACGAGCCGGTGCCGGCGGCCAGCTTGCGACCGTCCGGGGAGAACGCCACGGACCACACGGCGTCGGTCACGCTCAGCGGCACGCCCAACCGCCGGGGGCTACCCGGCTCGGAGGTGTCCCACAGCATGATTCTGCCGTCGCTGTCGCCCGCGGCAAGGGTGTTGCCGTCCGGGGCGAACGCGACGGCGAAGACGGCTCCGGTGTGCCCGGGCAGGGCGCCGAGTGGACGCAGCACGGCGGTCGCGGCGACCGCGGTACCCCTCGTGGCCGTCGGCGTCGGTGCGCGGGGCGGGGTCGACGTCAGGGGTGGGGCCGGCGACGGCGTGCCAGTGGCCGCGGT
>NZ_JAMQQF010000813.1 GCF_023716945.1 Frankia sp. AiPs1
GCGTCGCCCAGGACCAGCCAGCGGGCGGGTGCGCTGCGTTGACCGTCCGTGGGCGCCGGGCGCGGCGCGGGCTGCCATTCCAGCCGATACAGCCAGTCGTCCGCGACGCGGTTCGGGCCGGCCGGGTCGGGCGGCGAGGCGGCGTCGGGTCGGACGTCGCGGTGCAGGTAACGCAGACCCTCGATGCGCGCCACCGGCGTCCCGTCCGCGGCCAGCAGATCCGCCTCGCCATGCAGCACGCCGACGTCGGCGCGTTCCAGCCGGCCGTGGCAGTAGCGCGCCGTCGACGGGTCCCCCAGCAGGCGGATCTCACCGACGCCGGCGGGCAGGATCAGGCCCTCGACGCCGCCGAGGACGGCGGGCAGGCACGCCAGCAGCGCCTGTGCGCAGGCGTCGAGCAGCACGGGGTGCACGGACAGGGCGTGCGGGATGGTGGTCGCGGCGGTGGGTATCGCCAGGGCCGCCCAGACGCTGCGCCCGTCGGCGGACAGGTGCAGACCGGTGAGAGCGGCGAAGGCGGGACCGTGGTCGATGCCCCGCGCGAGCAGGTCTTCGCGGAGCCGGCGGACGTCGCACGGGTGGGGATGCGCGGCGGCGCGGGCGGCGAGGGAGTCGCCTGCATGCACCGGCCGGCCGGTGGGGGTGCCGTCGCCGCCCGGGGGGCCGGGAGCGAGGGCCGGCTCGTGGGCCCGGTGCAGGGTGGCGACGCTGTGCCGGACCCAGCCGTCGTCCCCGCCGGTGCCGCCACCACGGTTGAAGATCTCGCACCGAGCCTGGTCGGAGCCCTGCGGTGTGACGGTGACCGTGAGATCGGTGTGGGCGTCGAGGACGAGGAGGTCCTCGAAGGCGATGTCGGTGACGCGCAGGTGGTGCGGCTCGGCGCCGAACGCCTGGCCGGCGACGGTGAGCGCCAGCGCGCTGTAGGCGGCGCCCGGCAGGACCGCCCGGCCGTTGACGCGATGGTCGGCGAGCCAGGGGACGGCCGAGGTCCCGACGTCGGCCCGCCAGAGGTGGCGCACCTGCCCGCCTGGAATCTCGGTGTGCGTTCCCGGCAGCGGCGGACTCCCCGGCCGCGGCAGCCCGTCGCCCGCCACGCCGTCGCCTGCCGCGCTGTCGCCCGCCACGCCGTCGCCCGCCGCGGAGGTGGACGGGGACCCGGGGGTGGGGACGGGGGTCGGGGCGCCGTGGGTCGAGGCGGATTCGGTCACCCAGTGACGTCGGCGATCGAGGGTGAGCGGGGGGAGGTCGACGAGGGCGCCCGTCGGGTAGAGGGCACTCCAGTCGACCGGGACGCCGACGCAGTGGGCGGCGGCGAGCTGGGCGCGGAAGATCCCGCGGCCGTCCTCGTCGCGGCGCAGGGTGGGCAGGACGACGGGTTCGCGGCGGCTGTCGGCGAGCGTGTCGGTGATCGAGCGTGTCACCACCGGCTGCGGGGAGACCTCGATGAAGACCCGATGGCCGTCGGCGGCGGCCGCCCGCACCGCGGCGGCGAACCGGACGGGCCGGCGCAGGTTCGCCGCCCAGTAGTCGGCGTCGAACGCGGGGACGGCCCCGGGCTGCTCGGCGACGGTGGAGTAGAAGCGCAGCCGGGGCGACACCGGTTGGAGCTGCGCGAGTTCGTGGGTGAGTTCGGGGAGCAGGGCGTCGACCTGCGGGCAGTGGGAGGCGACGTCGACGGCGATGCGATGGGTGGGGATCCCGCGCTCGGTCCAGTGGGCGACGAGCTCGTCGACCCGCCGGGCGGCCCCGGCGACGACGGTTGAGCCCGGCGCGGCCAGCACGGCGATGGACACCTCGCCGCCGCCGCCGTTCGCCGCCAGCTCGGCGTCGACCTTGTCGGGGTCGAGGGCGACGGTGGCCATCGCGCCCGCGCCGGCGATGCGGGTGAGCAGGCGGGAGCGTCGGCAGATGACGCGGGCGCCGTCGGCCGGGGTCAGGG
>NZ_JAMQQF010000814.1 GCF_023716945.1 Frankia sp. AiPs1
CGACACGGGCGCGCGGTCCGCGGGTCGGGCGGCGCCGGACCCGGGTCGGGCGGCGGCGCAGCCCGGCGTGATGGTCGGGCCGCTGCCGCAGGTGCGGGTCAACCCCGAGATCGGGGGAGCTGGTTAGGGCTGCTCCACGGACCGTTGCGCGCCGCTGGCCGTGATCGGTGCCGCGAGGTGTTGATCGACTCTCCGGCCGGGACCGGCGGTCAGGCGGACGGCGCCGTGACCGCGCGTCGGGCCGCGACGAGGGCGCTCACCGCCGGGAGGTTCACCGAGCCCCAGGCGTCGAGCTGCGTGGGGAGCTCGGCGAGCGCCGAGTCGAGGACGAACAGCCCGGTGGTCGGGCAGGCTGCGCCGATCTCGACGAGCACGGGGCGCAGGTGTACCTCCACCGCCAGGGCATGCTGCGGCGCGGCGGCCACCTGGACCGGGATGGCCGGCAGACCGGCGAGCTCACCGCCGCCGATCTGGTCGAGGAGCAGCTTGAGTAGTCCGGTGTAAGTCGCCTTGTAGGTGGGCGTGGCGATGACGAGGACGTCAGCCGCCCGGATGGTGGCCAGAGCCGCCCCGACGGTCGGGTCACCCCAGCCGAGCAGGCCGGCACCCAGCTCGCCGACCTCGATGACCTCCGCGGACGTCTCGAAGCCGCTCGCGGCCAGCGAGGTGGCGACGCGGCCGGCCACCGCCTCGGCGACCTGCCTGGTCCGAGAGGCCGCCTTCGGGTTCCCCACGACGCTGACGATCCGGCACGGTTCCATCGGGCTGCCTCCCTGTCCGGTCGCGGGCCTGCCCGCGAGTCGCTGGAACCGACGGCGCCTACGCCCGGTGTCGGCCGGCCGCAGTCTATCCGCGATCCGTCGGTACACGGCAACAGTCGGGCCTGCAGCAACCGGGATGGTTACCCGATGATGGCCGCTTTATTGCGCCACCTGCGGCGCCCTCGGGCGACCCGGCGACCCGGCCGGCTTGGGACGCGGGGCGGGCATGCCGATCCGGCCCGGGCATCGGTGCCAGGGCCGGACGCGGCGGGGTGAACAGCTGCCGAGTTTGGTACTGGCCGGTTGTGGGGAAAGCCGTGCGGCCTCCTCGAATGCCGCGCAAGCGGTCAGCGGGTGTGCAGGGCGAAGGTGTAGAAGATGGCGAGCGGCCACAGCAGGGTCGCGACGAGGGCGGTGAAGAAACTGCTCAGCGCGTGGCCGTCCCAGTCCGTGAAGTTCCAGTAGTCCTGGCTCGCGGTGATGACCACTCCAACGATGAGATAGAGAAGTGTACCGAGGCTGATGCTGCTGGTTCGGGTCCCTACCCGGGTGGCCATGACTGCTCCTTCAGCGGGGGTGATATCTGACTGTCGCAGGATTACCCGCTATCCGCCCACCTACACGCCCTTGTCCAGTTAGGCTTTATGCCGGAATACCCCTTCGGGGGTCAGGGGGGCCGGTTGGCACCCGCGCGGGGGGCGGACCGGCGAGGCGGGGCAGCGCATCGAGCGCGCCGCGGTGGCGAACCGTCCAGGCCGCTGCGGCAAGGCCCGCCTCGACGGCAGCCTCGACGAGGCCGGGTGGCCAGGCGCCCGCGACAGGCGCCCGGGGCCGGACGGCATAGGTGTTCGTGGTGTCGGTGTTCGTGGTGTCGGTGTTCGTGGCGTCGGCGGCGAACAGGACGTGGGTGAGCGCGGCGGTGAACGCGTCCGAGGCGGCGGTGGTGTCGACGACGGTCGTGGGATGGGCCGGGCGGGCCCATCCTCGGGTGCCGTCCCAGACGGCGACCCCGTGTTCCGCCCTGGTGACGCACACCAGCGGCGTCGCGAACCGGCGGCCGAACGCGGCCGCCAGCTCCGCCCCGGGGCCGGTGGCCGCCGGATCGCCGGCCGCCGCCAGCAGCAGCCTGGCCTCCTGCTCGTTCGGGGTCGCGGCGCTCACCCGGTCCCAGGG
>NZ_JAMQQF010000815.1 GCF_023716945.1 Frankia sp. AiPs1
GCCCGGCTGTGGCTGCGCACGGAGGCGCTCGCCGCGCTGGCCGCCGAGCTCGACCCGCCGGACCGCGCAGTCCTCCTCGACCGGCTGGCCCCGCTCGCCGCGGGCCTCGCCGAGCTCGTCGAACGCCACCGGGGTCGGGGCGGCATCCGGGCGATCTCCGGACGGGCCGGCGCGGTCATCAAGGGTGTCCGGCATCGTGGCCGACCGGGGGACGAGTCTTGACAGCCAGACGCCGCAACGCCTCCCCTCGTCGAGGGCCGCGGTCGCCTTGGGGCGCCGACGATGCGCGGACAGCATCGTCGCGTGCGTTGCCTGTGCTGCTGATGCTCATGCGGCTGACGCTCATGCTGCTGATGGCGGTCCTGCCGGCCCTCGTTCCAGTCGGCGGGGACGCTGCGCGGGCGGCCGGGCTCGGGACGCCAGCGGCCGCGGCTGGTGGTGGCAGTGCGGCTGGCGATGGCGGTGCGGCTAGCGATGGCGGTGCGGCTGGTGGAGGTGGCGGTGCTGCGGGCGGTGGCGGTGCGGCTGGTGGCGGTGCGGCGCAGCTCGGGCGGGCGGCGGTGCTCGACGCGCTCGGCGTGCCGACCCGGCCGGCCGAGTACGTCGTGCTCGTCGACACCTCGGCGTCGATGTCGCAGGGCGGGCTCTACGGCCCGGTCCGGTCCACCCTGACGTCGTTCGCCGCCAGTCTCGACCCCGCCGACCGGCTCTCCGTCGTCGGCTTCGACGAGGTGCCCCAGGTGGCGTTCAGCGGCTCGGCGGCGAACGCCCGCTCGGCGATCGGCCGGCTGCCGGCCACCGCGACCGGGGCCAGCACCGACATCGGCGCGGCCCTGTCGACCGCGATCGACCTGCTCGACCATCCGGACCCGGCCCGGTCCGGCGCGGTGATCCTGCTGACCGACGGGCGCCACCAGCCCCCGGCGGGCTCGCCGTTCCCCGCGGAAACCGGCCGGCCCTGGACCGACCTCGCCGAGCGGGCCCACACCCGCCTGGCCGGCCGCGACATCGCCGGCTACGCCTTCGCCCTCGACAACGCCGATGCCGGCCGGGCCGGCGCGACGCTGTTGCGCAGCGTGCTGCCCGCGACGACCGTGCTGGCCCTGCCGCCCGATCAGCTCCCCGAGTACCTGTCCCGCGTCCAGCAGCACGCCCGGGCGGGTAAGGCGGCCGAGCTGCTTGCCGACGACGTGCGCGGTCCGGTCGTCACGGTCGGCTGGCGCTGGGCGTTGGCCGGTCACACACTCGACGACGTCGACCCGACCGCGGGAACCGGGAGTGTCGAGGTCACGGTGACCTCGACCGCACGGCGCCTGCCGGTGGAGCTCACCGGTGCCCGCGTGGTCGCCACCGACCCGGCACTGACCATCGCCGCTGCGTCAGTCGGTGCCATGGCAGGCGGCGCCGCGGGCGGTGGCCTGCCCGAACGGATCACCCTCGCCCCCGGACAACGGCGGGTCTACCAGGTGCCGGTGACGTGGTCGGCGCGCACCGGCGGGGCGGTGCGGCGCAGCCATCGGGTCGACGGCGGGCTGCGGCTTGCCGGCACCGTCGATTCGCCCTGGCGCACCGTGCTCACCACCGAGTTCGGGCTGCGGATGGACCCGGCCCCGCGCGGCGCGGCGACCCGCGTGCACGGCTCCGCCGCGGCCGGCTGGAATCCGGCGGCCATCGTCGAGATCGTCGTACTGGTCGTGCTGGCGCTGTCGTTCGCGCTCGGCTTCCTCGACCGCCGCCGGCCACGGTTGCGCGGCGTGCTGGCGGCCGAGGCGGCCGACGGTCGACTCGACCGGGTGGCGATGCGCGGCCGGCGGCTGCGACTGGGACCGGAGCGGGACGACGATGTTGCCGTCCCCGGCATCGGCAGCGTGCGCGGCCGACGACCGGCACGTGGCGGCCGACCAACGCGCGGCGGGCGGCCGGGGTACGGG
>NZ_JAMQQF010000816.1 GCF_023716945.1 Frankia sp. AiPs1
TGCATAGGTTCTGACCGGGCGGTGCAGGTGACCGGCGGGACCGTCCCGCCACCACCCATGTCAACAGATGAGGTCTGGACGACGGTGTCGGGAAAGACCGCGACGACGGCGTCGGGCAGGCCGGACAGTCCGTCGCAGCAGACGATCAGCACGTCGCGCACCCCGCGGTTGCGTAGGTCGGCCAGGACCTTCTGCCAGAACTTCGCCCCCTCGGTGTCCTTGATCCAGCAGCCCAGGGCGTGCTTGCGGCCGTCGACGTCGACACCGACGGCCAGGTAGGCGACCTTGGTCGCGACGACCCCGTTGTCCTTGACCCGGATCCGGATCCCGTCCACGTACAGGATCGGGTAGACCTCGTCCAGCGGCCGGGACTGCCAGATCTTGATCTCGTCGGCGACGACGTCGGTAACATTCGAGATCAGTTCACGGGACGCCTGCACACCGTAGATCTCGAGCAGATGCGCCTCGATGTCACGGGTCGTCATACCCCGCGAGTACAACGACAGGATCAGGTCGTCGAGGTTCCCGACCCGCCGGGCACGCTTCGGCACGATCGTCGGTTCGAACGAACCATTGCGGTCACGCGGCACCTCGATCTCGACCGGCCCGTTCCGGGTCGACACGGTCTTCGTGGACTTCCCGTTCCGGGAGTTCCCCGACCCGTGACCGGACGGGTCGCCGGCCTCATATCCGAGATGATCGGTCATCTCCGCCTGCAGGGCCCGCTCGAGGACAGCCTTCGTCATCTGGTTCAACAGGCCATCGACCCCATCGACCGGTGTTCCGGCCGCTTTCGCATCCCGCAGAAGCGCATCGATCGTCTCCGGGGAAAACGCCCCGGCGATCCGCTGCGCCGCCCTCACGTCATCCGTCTTGATAGCCGTGCTTTGCGCCACTTGGTGTCCATTTCTGACCTACCCCGATCAAGGTAGATCGATCCTGGTCCACCTCCGGCTTACACAGTCGTCATGACACGCCCGTGCACCCGCGCGATCAGCACGCCGCACCGTGGGCAGGCGACCGGCCCGTCCGGGGTCCGCGCCGCGACCCGGACCCGGTCACCCTCGTCCGCTACGTCTTCCACGACCAGCGGCGCCAACCCCGAGAACAACAGCGCCACCGGGAGTGTCAAGATAACGGCTCTGGCCCACTTTCGGTGGTCACTGTTTGTTAGCGGCACAACCGACCGCCGAAAAGGTCAAGCCGGGCACCGCGAGGCCGTGTCGATCGCTGCAGCAAGGTTCCTGAAAGCCACACAAATGTCACAAGGCCGGCACTGTTGCGGCCAGAGCGGGTGGTGACTCCGTGTCACCACCGAATGTGCACCAGAGCCGTTGTTCTTACACTCCCGCGCCACCAGGCAATCCACACCAAACATGATATATTGCGACATAGTAGGTCGCGTCAGCTACCACCGGATGCGCGACAGAGCCGAGCGTCGGACAGTCCCGAAAACCGCAACAATTGACGGGTGCGATCTGGCGTGCTGTAAAAGGAGCGAATCCAGTGTCGAGATTTGGCGGCGCTTTGCGTCGGGGCCGGCATGGAAGCTCCTTCTCCGCTGACTCCTGTCGCTGTTCGGCGGGCGTCCGCGAATCCCCCGCCAGACCGGGTGCCGGATTAGAGCCCGCTGTCGATGAACTGGAACAACTCGTCGGCCGACGCGGATTCGAGCTGGTCGACGAGGTCTATGTCGCCGACGACGTTCTCCGGCTTCGTCAGCTCGGCCAGCAGGGCGCTGAGCCGCGCCGGGAGCTGCGATTCCCTGATATCGGCGGCCGAGACGTCGGCGAGCAGGACCCTGATGTCCTCGAGTGCCGAGCCGATCCGCTCCAGCGCCTGGTCCACCGTGGAGTTGGTGTGTGGTGTGAGTTTGTGGAGGAGGTGGTGGGTGAGGGCGGTGGGGGTGGGGTGGTCGAAGATG
>NZ_JAMQQF010000817.1 GCF_023716945.1 Frankia sp. AiPs1
GGGGGTGGCGACGCGGGCCTGGCGTTCGCCCGCCGGCTGCTCGGCCTCGCGCCGGGGGACCGCGAGCGGCTAGCGCTCGACCTCGTGCGCGGACACGTCGCGACCATCCTCGGCCATGCCGGGCCGGCCAGCGTGAACGAGACCAGGGGCCTTCTCGACACGGGCATGGACTCGCTGACGGCGGTGGAGTTGCGCAACCGGCTGTCCGCCGCCACCGGCCTCGCCCTGCCCGCGACCCTGATCTTCGACTATCCCACCCCGGTCGCGCTGGCGCGGCACATCCTCGACGCGGCGCTCGGCGGCGCGGAAACACCCGCACCGCACATACCGGCGCCGGCCGTCGCGAGCACCGAGCCGATCGCCGTCGTCGGCGTCGCCTGCCGGTTCCCGGGTGGGGTGAGAACCCCGGAGGACCTCTGGGACCTCGTGGCGGCCGGCGTCGATGCCACCACGGAGTTCCCGACTGACCGGGGCTGGGCGGAGGACGTGTACGACCCGGACCCGGACCGCGTCGGGACCTCGTATGTGCGCCGCGGGGGATTTCTCGACGACGTGGCCGGGTTCGACGCGGAGTTCTTCGGGATCTCGCCGCGTGAGGCGCTGGCGATGGATCCGCAGCAGCGACTGCTGCTGGAGGTGGCGTGGGAGGTGCTGGAGCGCGCCGGGCTCGATCCGACGGCCCTGCGCGGCAGTCAGACCGGCGTCTATGTGGGCGCCGGCGGCTCCTCCTATATCTGCGACATGGAGGGGCTGCCGGAGACCGTCACCGGTCACGCCTTCACCGGCAACACGTCCAGTGTGCTGTCGGGTCGGGTGTCGTACACGTTTGGATTCGAGGGTCCGGCGGTGTCGGTGGACACGGCGTGTTCGTCGTCATTGGTGGCGTTGCATCTTGCGGCGCAGGCGTTGCGGTCGGGGGAATGCGGGTTGGCGCTGGCGGGTGGGGTGACGGTGTTGGCGAGTCCGGGTGGATTCATCGAGTTTTCGCGGCAGCGGGCGTTGGCATCGGATGGTCGGTGTAAGGCGTTCTCCGCGGACGCGGATGGTACGGCGTGGGCTGAGGGTGTCGGGTTGCTGGTGCTGGAGCGGTTGTCGGAGGCGCGGCGGCTGGGTCATCGGGTGGTGGGGGTGATTCGGGGTTCGGCGGTGAATCAGGATGGTGCGAGCAGTGGATTGACGGCGCCGAACGGTCCGTCGCAGGAGCGGGTGATTCGGGCTGCCGTGTCGAATGCGGGCCTGTCGTTGAGTGATGTGGACGCGGTGGAGGCGCATGGGACGGGGACGAAGTTGGGGGATCCGATCGAGGCGCAGGCGTTGCTGAATACCTACGGTCGCGATCGTTCCGATGGTCGACCGCTCTGGCTGGGTTCCCTCAAGTCGAACATCGGTCATTCGGTGGCGGCCGCGGGCGTGGGTGGGGTCATCAAGATGATGATGGCGTTGGAGCGGGAGGAGTTGCCGCGGACGTTGCACGTGGAGCAGCCGTCGCGGTTGGTGGACTGGGATGCCAGTGCGGTGGAGTTGCTGAGCGAGCCGGTCGTGTGGCCTCGGGGGCAGCGGGTGCGCCGGGCCGCGGTGTCGTCGTTCGGGGCTTCCGGGACCAACGCCCACCTCGTCATCGAGGAAGCGCCCGAGCACCAGCCGCGGGCCGTCACCGCCCCGCGGTCGTCGCCGGTACCCGCCGGCTCGCCCGTGCCATGGCTGGTGAGCGCGGGTAGCGCGGGTGGGCTGGTGACGCAGGCGCGGGCGTTGGCCGCGTTCGTGCGCGCGTCGGACGCCGACCCGGAGGCGGTCGGTCTGGCGCTGGCGGACCGACCCCTGCTTCGGCACCGGCTCGCCGTCCTCGGCGCCGACCGCGACAGCCTCCTCGCCGGTCTGGACGGTCGCGGGTCCGCTGCTGGCGGCGTCCGGACCGCCGGGGAC
>NZ_JAMQQF010000818.1 GCF_023716945.1 Frankia sp. AiPs1
CGCCCGGTCGCCGCCAGCCTCGTCGCCGCCAGCCTCGTCGGCTCCGGCCTGGCTGTGACCGGCCTGGGCGTCTCCGCGTAGCCGGCGCAGCAGTCGCCCCTCTGCGGTGTCGGCGTTGTCCGGCCCGCAGGGGTGGGACGCACCCGGACTGGCGGGTTCGGCCGGGTCGATCCGGGCGAGCGCGATGCCGACGCCGCCGTCCGCCAGGGTCGCGGGGCGGGCGATGGCCACAGCCAGCCCCGGGCCGTGAGCGACCGACAACGCGAAGGGCGCCAGCGTGCCGCCATGGGCACCGATCACCGTCGTGTCGGCCACCGTGCCAGCGGCGCCGGCCTTGGCGGCGCCGGGCATCGCATCGGTGACGTGCAGTTCGGCAGGGAACAGCGGGCCGTGGTCGGCCGCCCACAGCCGGATGCGCACGGCGTCCTTCGCCGCGATTCGGCGGAGCAGCCAGGCACGCCGTGCCGGCGGCGGGGTCGCGTCGTGGTCCGCCCGCTCGGCGGCGCCGGTGACGCTGCCGAGGACCAGTTCCCGCGTGGCCAGATCGGACCACTGCTCGGTGACACACACCCAGCCGCCGGGCTGAGCCAGCGCGAACGGGTGTCGGTCCGGATGGCGAAATGCCTCGTCGAGCGCGGGATCGAGGCCGAATCGGCGGTCCACCCAGCCCTCGACCTCGGCCCATACCTCGGCGCCGTCGACGAGCTGCAGGTGGGCGTGGACCCACTGGTCGTCCACCCAGGTCACCCAGGCCTGGCAGGTCACCGGGACGCCCGGCGCCGGCTCCGGCCCGTACAGCCGCACCCCGCCGATGCGCACCGGGAACAGCACCAGCCCGTCGCGGGCCTGGGTGCGGATCCAGTAGCCGAGGAGCTGGCCGGCGGCGTCGAGCAGCGACCCGGGTGCGCGGGTGCCGGTGAGTACCGCGCGTACGCCGTGGACGCTGTGACCGAGCAGGGCCGTCACACCCTGGAACGCCGGGCCGTGGAACATCCACCGTTCGCGGTAGAAGTCCCGCGCGCTGATGATCGGCGGCTGCTCGACGGCCGGGTCGACCGGCCAGCGCGCCGGCCGGGACGCCGGATAGCGATCGGCGACGACGATCTCCGCGCTGGCGAAGCCGACGAACGTGACCAGCAGCCGGTCGGGCCCCACCGGCGCGATCCTCACCGTCACCTCCCGGGCGGGTGCCGCGGGCAGCCAGGCGTCGAAGCGGGCGTCGGCCAGGCCGACGGCGATCCGCCCCGACGCCCGCTCGGCGGCGTCCATCATCAGCTGCACGGTCGTCGTCGCCGCCACCACGGGCCGCCGGTCGGCGTCGTCGGGCCAGCCGGGGCGCTGCGCGTTGAGGGCGTGGTCGAGCAGGTGGGGCATGGTCCGCAGGGAGACGTGCAGGATCGCCTCCCACCCGGCGCCGGTCCGCGTCGGCGTGGTGAGAACGGGTTCGGCCGCCTGCGACGCCGCAGCCTCCCGATCAGCAGCCTCCCGAACCGGGGCGTTCGGCGCTGCGGCGTTCGGCGCTGGCGCGTGTGGTCCTGGCGCGTGTGGTGCTGGCGCGTGTGGTGCTGGCGCGTGTGGTGCTGGCGCGTGTGGTGTTGCCGTATGTGGTGCCGGGGCGGGTGGTGCTGGGACCTCTCGTGTCGGGGCTCCCGACGGGGAGGTCTGTGGTGGGGTGACCGGCGGCGATGCGGCGGCGAAGGCGCTGGCCAGCACGGACGCGGCCGTCTCGGCGGTGTCGTCGAGCAGTGCCATGAGCTCGCCGACCAGGGGGTCGCCGGCGGCCCACGCGGCCAGCGGGCTCGCCGGTCGGGCCGACTCCAACCGGGGCAGTGCCGCCGGGTCGAGGCGGACCGACGCCGCGCCCAGCAGCTCACCGATCTGCTCCCGGAACCGCAACCGGCCGGCGGTGTGGCGCTCACCG
>NZ_JAMQQF010000819.1 GCF_023716945.1 Frankia sp. AiPs1
CTGCCGGGCAGCGCGCCCGCTGGCCCCGCGCGGGTGGCCGATCCGGCGGCGGAGGCGGTCCTGTTGCTCGCCGGGAGCAGCCCGGCGGAGCTGCTCGCCCAGCTCGACGTCGACGACACGGAGCTGCTCGACCGGGATGACGCGGCGAGCCCGCCGGCCGGCGGCCCCTGGCGGCTCGCCCTGGTGGCGCCGAACCCGCGCCGGCTCGCCTTGGCCCGCACGGTCGTGGGGCGGGGCAATCCGTGGCGGGGCCGCAACGACCTGTGGTTCACCCCGGCCGGACTGCTCGACCCTGCCCGGCCCGACGGGACGCCCGCCGGGCAGACGGCGTTCCTGTTCTGCGGCCTGGAAGACAAGTTCTCCCCGCGCATCGACGACGTCTGCGCGCACTTCGGGCTCGCCCGCCCGGCCCTCGACGACACCGGGATACTCGGCCGGCACGGCGTCGCGAGCGTCGAGGTCGGACGGATCCTCGACGAGGCGCTGCGGCGCCTCGACATCGTCCCGAACCTCGTCGGCGGGCACAGCATCGGCGAGTGGAACGCGATGATCAGCGGTGGGCTCATCACCGGCGAGTCCACCGACGCCTTCATCGCCGGCTTCGACCCGGCCGTGCTGGAGGTGCCCGGGGTCGTCTTCGGCGCGCTGGGCTGCGGCGCCGTGCGTGCCGCCGAGGTCATTGCCGACCTCGGCGAGGTCGTCGTCTCCCACGACAACTGCCCGCACCAGTCGATCATCTGCGGGCGCGAGGCGAGCGTGCGCACCGCGCTGGAGCGGCTGCGCCGCGCCGGCGTGCTCGGGCAGGTCCTGCCGTTCCGCTCCGGCTTCCACTCCCCGTTCCTGGAGCCCTACCTGGACCGGCTGCGGACCAACCTCGCCGACGTCACCCTCGTCGAGGCGACGATCCCGATCTGGTCGGCGACGACGGTCGCGCCCTACCCGGACGACCACGACGCCATCCGGTCGCTCGCCCTGCGCCACCTCGTCGAGCCCGTGCGGTTCCGGGAACTCGTCCGCCGGCTGCACGACACCGGCGTGCGCGTCTTCGTCCAGGTCGGCGTGGGCAGCGTCGCCGGGTTCGTCGACAACACGCTGCCAGGTGACGACCACGTCGCGCTGGTCACGAACTCCCCGAAACGGTCCGGGCTGGACCAGTTGCGCCGGGTGGCCGCCGCCCTGTGGGTGGAGGGCGCGGCCCCGCGGCTCGACCTGCTGCCCTGCCGGACCCGTCCCGAGCCGCCCGCCGTTCCGGCGACGGCGCCGGCCCCCACCCTGGCCTCGTCCCCCACCCCGGTCCTGGTCTCGTCCCCCACCCTGGCGTCGTCCCCCACCCTGGCGTCGTCTCCCGCCCTGGTGTCGTCTCCCGCCCCGAAGCCGACGCCCGTCGCCGGCCGGCCCATCGAGCTGCCGCGGCGCCGGGGCACGCCTGTCCGGCTGAAACTCGGCACGCCGCTGGTGCGCCTCGGCCCCGCGGGCGCGACCCTGCTCGGCCCGAATCTCCTCGGCCCGGATCTTCGCGGAGCCGATCTCCTCGGCCCCGCGGGCACCGATCTTCCCGGCCCGGACCTACCTGGCCAGGATCGCCCGGGCGCGGCTCTCCCCAGCCCGGACCGCTCTGACCCGGTTGTCTCCAGCCCGGTTCTCCCTAGCCAGGTTCTCCCTAGCCCAGTTCTCTCCAGCCCGGACCACCTGGGCCCGGACCACCTGGCTCCGGATCACCTGGATCCGGCGCTCCCTGCCTTGGGCGCCGCCGGAGGCCATCCGGTTCTCGACGAGCTGCGGGCGGCGCTTGCCGACGCGGATGCGGTGATGTCCGCGGTCGTCGACCGGTGGGCACTCGGCCCCACCGCCCCGCCGGGTTCGCCGCCACGCCGGCGCCGTGGGCTCGGTAGCGGCGGGATGGGCGCCGGCGGGATG
>NZ_JAMQQF010000081.1 GCF_023716945.1 Frankia sp. AiPs1
CGCGGGCGCCGCCTCGTCGAGGCCGACCTGGGCGACCCCGCGGCCCGCGACGGCGTGCTGGACCTGATCGCCGGCGCCGACGTGCTGATCGAGGGCTTCCGCCCCGGCGTCACCGAGCGCCTCGGCCTCGGCCCGGACGACTGCGCGCGGCGCAACCCGCGGCTGGTCTACGGGCGGATGACCGGCTGGGGCCAGCAGGGACCGCTGGCGGACCGGGTCGGCCACGACATCAACTACCTGTCGATCACCGGGGTGCTCAACGCGGTCGGGCGCGCCGGCGAGCCGCCACTGCCGCCGCTGAACCTGGTCGGCGACTTCGGCGGCGGTTCCACCTACCTGGTGGTGGGCGTCCTGGCCGCGCTGGTCGAGCGGGAGCGCTCCGGGCGCGGCCAGGTCATCGACGCGGCCATCGTCGACGGCGCGAGCCTGCTCGCGCACATGGTCTGGGGGCTGCGCGGGCGTGGCCGCTGGAACGACGAGCGCGGCTCCAACCGCCTCGACACCGGCGCGCCGTTCTACGACGTCTACGCCACCGCCGACGGGCGCTACATGGCCGTCGGCGCGCTCGAACCCCGCTTCTACGCCACGTTCGTCACCGGCCTCGGCCTCGACCCGGCCGTGCTGCCCGGCCAGGACGACCGGGCCCGCTGGCCCGAGCTGCGCGAGGCGTTCACCAAGGCCTTCGCCGGGCGCACCCGCGACGAGTGGGCGGCCGTGTTCGACCCCCTCGACGCCTGCGTCACCCCGGTGCTGGACTTCGACGAGGCCGCGGCGCACCCGCACATGGCCGCCCGGGAGATCCTCATCGACGTGGCCGGCGTGACCCAGCCCGCCCCCGCGCCGCGGTTCTCCCGCAGCGTCCCCGCCGCGCCGCGGGTTCCCCCGCGGGCCGCGCACACCGTGGCCGAGGTCCTGGCCGGGTGGACCTGATCGCCCGCCGCGCCCCCGAGTCCGCTCCGGCCCCCGGCTGCGACCTCGGCCTCGGCTGCGACCTCGGCCTCCGCTGCCACCTCGGCCTGCGCTGCCACCTCGGCCTGCGCTGCCACCTCGTCATCGGCTGCACCACCGTCCTCGCCCTCACCCAGACAACAAAGGAGGCGCCGTGTCCGTAGCGGCAGCGCCGTCCAGCGGCTCCGACACGTTCCCCACCGGTGCCTGGGAGCTCCCGGACGAGTTCCGGATGCTCACCGACACGGTGCGCCGCTTCATGGAGACCGAGGTCCGCCCGCTGGAGGACACTCTCCCCCACGACGCGGCCGGCCTGCCGCCCGAGCTGCTCGGCCCGTTGCAGGCCAAGGCCCGCGCGGCGGATCTGTGGGCGCTGCAGACGCCGGCGGAGTTCGGCGGTGCCGGGCTGAGCGTCCTCGGCCAGGTCGTCATCGCCGAAGAGGCGGCGAAGTGCCGGATGGGCGCGTTCTTCCCGGCCTGCGGGGCGTTCGGCGGCAACCCGCCGACGGTGATGTTCTCCGCGACCAAGGAGCAGTTCGAGACGTACGCCCGCCCCATCATCGAGGGCAGGGCGGGCCGGGCGTTCACCGCGATCAGCGAGCCGTCCGGCGGTTCCGACCCGGCCCGGGCGATCCGCTGCCGGGCCGAGCGCGACGGCGACCACTACGTCATCAACGGCACCAAGATGTGGACGACCCACGCCGGCTCCGCGGCCTGGGGGGTGCTCTACGCGCGCACCGGCGAGCCGGGCCGGCGCGACGGGATCACCTGCTTCATCCTGCCCAACGACGTCGAGGGGCTGACCAAGTTCCCGATCGACGTGATGACCTCCTACGCGCCGTACGAGCTGCACTTCGACAACGTCCGGATTCCGGTCGAGAACCGGATCGGCGAGGAGGGCCAGGGCTTCCGGCTCGCCTCGCAGTTCCTGGTCTCCGGGCGCATCGCCTACGCCGCCGGCCCGATCGGCATCGCCCAGCAGGCGCTGGGGATGGCGATCGACTGGGTCAAGCAGCGCGAGGTCTTCGGCTCCCGGCTGGCCGACAAGCAGGGCATCCAGTGGATGATCGCCGACAGTGAGGTGGAGCTGCGCGCCGCCCGGCTGCTGATGTACCAGGCGGCCTGGAACGCCGACCTGGGCAAGGACGTGCGGGTCGACGCCTCGGTGTGCAAGATGTACGGCACCGAGGCCGCCTACCGGGTGCTGGACCGCTGCGTGCAGATGTTCGGCGCGCTGGGCCTGTCCAAGGAGATGCCGCTGGAGCGCTGGTTCCGCGACCTGCGGGTCAAGCGCCTCGGCGAGGGCGCCTCCGAGGTCCAGAAGATGATCATTGCCCGCGAGCTGCTACGTTGATGCGCCGATGACCGAAACCGGAACCTCCTCGAGCGCCGGAACCTCGTCGACCACTGGCACGCCCGCGGGCGGCCTCGTCCCGGCAGCCCGCGTCGAGCCGGCCGACCACGCCCCATCCGCCCCATCCGCGCCGGTCGAGGCGGCTGCGCCGGTCGGGGCGGCCCCGCCGGCGCGGGAGTACGCCGAAAGCCGCTTCCGGCTGAGCCAGGTGATCCGCGGCGAGCACGGCGAGCACGGCGTGCGCGTCACGATGCAGCTCGGCCCGTGGCTCGACGGGCCCGACGGCATCGCGACGATCGGCTCGCTCGGCGTCCTGGTGGACTCCGCGATCGGGATGGAGGTCTACGACTCCCGGCCGGAGAACTCCCACTCGGTCACCGCCGAACTCTCCCTCGACGTCATCACCTCCCCGCCGTGGTCCGGCGCGTTGTTGACGGCCAGCGCCGAGCTGCTCGGGCGGGATCCCGCCGGTGGGACGGCGCGCTGCGAGGTCCGCGACGACGCCGGCCGGCTGATCGCCGTCGGCATCGGCCGCTGCCGCTTCGTCAGCATCCCGGGCACGGCGGCGGGGTACCTCGACGGCGAGCCGCAGATGCTGCCACCGGCCGCGCACCACTCGCTGCTGGAGGCCCTGAGCCGGGCCGACGCCAGGGGCCCGGGCGGGGACGGGATCATCGCCGGCCCCGTGCGCGACGGCGACGTCGGCCGGTTCCTCCTGCCCGCCAACCCGGCGTTCGAGAACGGCGGCGGCACCGTGCACGGCGGCGTCCTGTTCTGCGCCGCCGAACTCGCCACCGAGGCACTCGCCGACCCGGCGGTCCCGGAGCGCACGACGGCGATCCGGCTGAACTACCTGCGCCCGGCCGCCCTCGCCGCCGCGGTCACCGCGACCGCCGAACTCGTCCACCGCGGCCGCACGGTCTCCCTCTACCGGGTGACGACGGCGGGCCCGGCCGGCAAGCCCGCCACCCTCACCACCATCACCCGCGAGCGCGGCACCCCGGTCTTCTGACCCCGACCTCGCCGCCCGGCGCCTCCACCGGCGCCGGGCGGCGGCGGTGCCGCGAGGGCCACCGCTACCGACACCGTGACGGCTCCCACCATTGCCGAGCGCGGCGGGGCCCCGACATCCACGTTCCCCACCGTGGCGATCGATCAATCTTTACTGGTCATCTCGCTACTTTTGGGGGCATGCCTCGCGAGTGGGATGCACGCACCTACGATTCGCTACCTCTCCCCCACCTGTTCTGGGGTAAGAGGACACTCGGCCGACTCACGCTGACCGGCGGCGAGATGGTTCTCGATGCCGGCTGCGGCACCGGCGCGACACCAGCGCCCTGCTCGACCTGTTGCCCGGCGGGCGCGTGATCGCCCTGGACGGCTCCGCCGCCATGCTCGCGCGGCTGCGCGTCCGGCTCGCCGACCGCCTCGACCGCGTCGAGGTGATCCAGGCCGATCTACTGGCACCGCTGCCCGTCCACACCCAGGTCGACGCCGTTGTCAGCGTCGCCGCCCTCCACTGGCTTCCCAATCATGACATGGTCTTCGGAAATCTGGCCGCGATCATGCGACCGGGGGCCCAGCTCGCCTTCGAATGCGGCGGCCAGGGCAACGTCGCGAGCATCAACCATGCCATCGACGAGGTGCTGCCGAAGGCGCCACGGGTGTGGAACTTCGCCGGCATCGAGGACACCACCCGCCGCCTGCTCGACGCGGGGTTCACCGACGTCGAGGTGACGCTGACGCCCGATCCCGCCCGGTTCGAGCAGGTCGAGCAGTTCCGGACCTGTCTGGGAACGGTGGTGCTGGGCGCGCACCTCGACCGTCTCCCCGAGGACGAGCGCGCGGGCTTCGTCGACGCGATCACCGCCCGCCTCCCCCGAACCCGTCGTCGACTACGTCCGCCTCCAGGTCCGAGCAACCCGATCGGGCGACTGACCGGGCACGGGCCGAATCGCCGATGTCCGGACTACTCATCGCCGCCCTCGACGCCCTCGACGACCGCCGACCGACGACCGCCGACCAGCCCGCCGGCCGCTGCCCGGACTGCTCTTCTGGCCGGCCCCTGGAGATGGTTCCCGTGTCGTCTCCGCTTCCAGCGTACGAACATACGTTCGACATCCGGCAGGTGTTGTTCTACCGTTGGCACATGGTTTACGACGACATCGGCGCCGGCCTCGGCGCCGACGTGGGTGACAGCCCGGACCCGCCGGCATGCCTGGCCACGATCTGCGGGCAGCTCGACGGGCTACTGGCCGCGGACGTGTGGCGGCTCTCCGACGGCGAGCTGGACGGGCTTCTCGACGGGGTGTGCCGGCTGTCCGGGCGGGTCGCGGCGGTACGGGGCCGGTTGTTCGTCGAGGCGACCGACCGTGGCTTCGCCGTCCACCAGGGCGCCACCGATCTCGCGGCGTGGCTACGGGACCGGCTGAAGCTGACCCGCGGCGAGGCCCGCCGTCAGGTCACCCTCGCCCGCGACATCACCGTGTGCACCGCCACCGGCGCGGCCCTGGCCAGCGGGACGATCACCGTCGAACACGCGGTCGTCATCGGCGACGCGATGCGCAGCCTGCCCACCGGCACCACCGCCGACCAGCGCACCGCCGCCGAACAGGCCCTGATCGGTTTCGCCGGCCAGTTCGACAGCCTGCACCTCACCAAAATCGCCGCCCGCCTCCGCGAAACCCTCACCACCATCGACACCTCCCCTGGCGGCGACGACCCCCACACCGACAGCCACGCCGGCGAACACACCAGACCCAGCACCGGCGGCCACGGGAACGGCGGCGGTGCCGGCGCTGGCAGTGCCAGTGCCGGCGGGGGAGGCGGTGCCGGGTCTGGCGGCGGCGACGGTGGCGAGAGGCCGAGCCGGGACCCGGCCGACATCCGCCGGCTCACGTTCACCGACACCCCGAGCGGGACCACGCTGATCAGCGGAGAACTCGACGCCAAAGGCGCGGCCCTGCTGCGCACCGCGTTGGACAGCCTCGCCGCTCCCCAGCCCGCCGAGGACGGCACCCCCGACCGGCGTAGTCCCACCCGCCGACGCGCCGATGCCCTCGTCGCCCTCGTCACCCGCGCCCTGGGCGCCGCTGCGGTTCCCGAGACCGGCGGGGTCCGGCCGCATCTGACCGTCACCATCGGCTGGGAGACCCTGCTCGCCGCCGGTGTCATCCCCGCGACCACCAGCTGGGGTCTTCCGCTGCCACGCAGCGTCCTGGCCCGGTTGAGCTGCGACGCCGAAATCACCCGCATAATCCTCGACCCCGCCGGGGTCCCCCTCGACGTCGGACGCACCGCCCGAACCGTGCCCCCGCAGATGCGCCGCGCCCTGGTCGCCCGCGACCGGGGCTGCAGTTTTCCGGGCTGCGACAAGCCCCCGTCGTGGTGCGAATGCCACCATTGCACACATTGGAAAGACGACGGTGTCACGGCTTTGCACAACCTTGTGCTGATCTGCGGCCAGCATCATCGGCAGGTCCACCACGACGGCTGGACCATCATCTTCACCGACGACGGCCACCCCGCCTACATCCCACCCTGGCGCGTCGACCCCCACCAACGCCCCCGCCGCAACCCCTACACCCAAAACCCCACCGACCTGTTTGCCGCCACATGACCAGCAAAGCGATCCGGCGGCTAATGAGCTGGAGCGGTCCTCCCCTTCCAGGGGGAAATGCGATGTCATCGTCATTGCTGGCGTGGCGCGCCCAGCCGTGGGCCTCATCCTGCGTCAGCCGGCGTCGGGCCGGTCCACGCGGTACACATAGTGCAGCGGGTCGTCAACGGGGTTGTCCGGCGCGAGTGCACCCTGCCCGACGCGTCGGAGACCTGCCTTTTCCAGTGCCCGCCACGAGGCCTGGTTGGCCGCCACGACCGGCACCACGATGCAGGTGACCTCAGGATGGTCGATCCAGATGCGCCTGATCATGGAGGCGATCATGCGACTGCCCAGACCGCGCCCGGTCTGGTCGGGCTCGCCGATCAGATAGTCGATGGTCATGGCGCCGGCCTGGATGTCCACGATGGATGCCAATTCGTCGTGGTACTTCGGGTAGTCGGCGAGGCGGCACCGTTGCACCAGCCCGACGGGCCGGTCGTCGAGCAGGGCGAGGAAATCCTCCGCAGGCTCCTCGCCACGGGCGGCGGGACCGAAGTCGCGTGTGATGGCCTCTGTGGTCGTCTCGTGGTTCCACCACCTCGCGACGGTTGGCTGCTCCAGCCACCCCCGCAGCAGGGCGAAGTCGGCCTCGTCGAGCTGGCGCCAGGTGATCACCATCGATCGCTCCATGAGATGCGGTCCGAACCAGCCGCCGGGCCCAGCCCGGCCGCGACCAGCCGGCCGCGACCAGCCGGCGCGATCCAGCCGCCAGCATGTCACGGCTACGCTCCCCCTTCCGCCGGAGCAGCGATCATGACGCGCCGCCCTCGGCTACGGCGCGGCCGGCAGCGGCATTCAACCCGGGTATGACCGACGCGGGTATGACCGACGCGGGTGGGCACCCCGGTGCCCGGTGGCGGAACCGTCCCCGCCCCCCACGGACACGACGGCAGTATGGGCAGGGCAGCAGGCGGATGACCGGATTCCTGGCCAGGAAAAATGTTGCGCGCTAATATGCCAGAAAATTCGACAGTCTTGCTGCGGAAAGCGGGGCCATGCTGTGTACGGTGGGCCGATTGTCACATCGCTGGATGACGCGCACTGGTTCGACGTGACCCGGCTGGAGTATCCGGACGGGCGGATCGCGCGGATCCAGGAGGCGTGGATCCAGCTCTCGCCGCGCTACGTCTGCTTCTACAACAAGTGGGATCCGGGGGCGATCACGCCCCGGCACGGTCACCATGGGGACCACTCGATTTTCATTACCCGCGGGCAGGTCTCGGACGGTACACATGTCTGCGGCCCCGGCTCGCACATCATGCTCGAGTACGGCGACACGTTCGGCCCCTGGGAGGCCGGCCCGGAGGGTTGCGAGATGTACGGGGTCATCATGGGCGTCGGGCACCCGTTCCTGGACAAGGCCGCCTGGCGCAAATACCTGGCCGAACGCGGGATCGTCGAGCACCCCTGCCCGCCGCCGCCGCTGCCGCTGTGGTCGGCCGGGCTGAGCGTGCTGCCCGCGGACTGACCGCACGCGCGACGCGGCCCGTCCCGCACCCACGCCGCAGGCTGTCCCGCACGCAGGCGCGACGCGGCCCGCAGGCACGCAGGCACGCAGGCACGCAGGCACGCAGCAGACTCGCCCGCACGCAGACTGGCCCGGACGCACGACGCAGACTGGCCCGGACGCACGACGGCTGGGGCACCGAAGGACGGTGCCCCAGCCGGGGGCGGGTTATTCGATCGGGTCGTCGATCGTCGGGTTACGCACGCCGAAGCCGATTTCCTTGACGTTGAACGTCGGCTTCAGGCCCGGGCGGTCCACCCACGACGGGCGCGGCTCGTGGCCGGGCTCGGGGCGGGCCCAGTCGATCCAGGTGCCCCAGTCGTCGCGGGTCAGCTTGATGTCGCCGGGCGTGTACGGCTGGCCGAACTCGGCGTACCACTTGCCGAACCGCTTCATCTCGTAGGCGATCCAGTAGTCCTCTTCGGACTTGAACTGGCCGTTACCCGCGTACTCCAGGATCTGGATCGACTCGGCGCCGACCTTGGGGCCGCCCGGGATCTTGTAGTTGTCGGCCCAGTTGATGCCCTTCCAGACCACCGTGTCACCGTCGATCGTGTACCAGATCATCGGCGTGTAGGTGCCCGGCGACCAGGACATGGTGACGTCGAGGTACTCCTCGATCTCGTCCTGGCCGTTGAAGGTGCCCCAGTAGTGGTCCTTGTACCAGGCGTCCTCGGTGAAGCACTCGTGCGCCCAGCGCTTCCAGTCCTCGGCGACGGGGCCGAGTAAGTAGTAGTTCTTGAAGGCGGCTTCCACTTCTTCGCGGGGGTGGCTCAACGTGGCCTCCAGAGTGTGGGGTGGTGCATGCGCCTCGAGGGCGGTCAGGCGCGGACCGTGGTCGGGGTGTAGGCGGCCTTGAGGTGCTTGATGCCGTGCAGGAAGTTCGTCCGCAGGAAGTGCGGCTCCTCCACGGCGTGAATGTCGGGAAGGTACTCGAACAGCGCCTTGAACACCACGGACAGTTCGAGGCGGGCGAGATGGGCGCCCAGGCAGAAGTGCGGGCCGGGGGCGCCGAAGCCGAGGTGCGGCGGGGTGAGGTCGCGGCGCACGTCGAAGCGGGTGCCGTCGGGGAACACCGACTCGTCCTGGTTCGCCGAGCGATACCACAGCACCAGCTTGTCGCCCTCGCGGAACTCCTGGTCGCCGAGACGCACCCCGTCGGCGGTGACGGTGCGGCGCATGTGCAGCACCGGCGACGCCCAGCGGACGACCTCGTCGACGGCCGTCGGCGTGACGCCGTCGACGTCGGCGGCCCACAGCGCCCGCTGGTCGGGGTACTGGGTCAGCGCGAGCAGGCCGTGCGCGATCGCGTTGCGGGTGGTCTCGTTGCCGGCGCCGACCAGCAGGATGAAGAAGGAGGCGAGCTCCCTCGCGGTGAGGTTCTCGTCCCCGGCGGCGACGAGCAGGCTGATGAGGTCGTCGCCGGGGTTGCGCTGCCGGTCGGCGGCGAGCTCGCGCAGCAGCTCGGCGAACTCGTCGCCGACCCGGGACAGGTTCTTCGCGACCCCGCGCGGGCTCTGGTCCGGAACGTACTCCGGGTCGCTGGCGCCGAGCAGCTTGTTCGTCGACTCGAAGACGAACTGCTCCTGGCTGCGCGGGATGCCCATCATGTCGTTGACGATGCGCAGCGGAATCAGCGCGGCGACCTCGGTGACGAAGTCGCACTCGCCCTTCTCCGCGACGACCCCGAGGACCTCCCGGGTCACCTCACCGACGTTGGCGCGCAGCGCCTCCAGGTTCTTCGCGGTGAAGCCGCGGGAGATGATCCGGCGCTGGCGGGCGTGCTGCGGGTTGTCCATCGCGATGATGGAGCCGAAGAACTCCCGCAGGTCCAGCGGCTGGTCGAAGATGTTGGTGCCCTCGCCGGAGCAGAAGTCCTCGGGCCGGCGGCTGACCTCCATCACGTCGGCGTAGCGGGTCACCGCGTAGAAGCCGCGGCCCCGGGTGTTGCCGGCGAGGTCGAGTTCGGGGAAGTGGGGGCGCTCGCCGGATGCGCGCACGCTCGCGAAGTAGGCGTCGCGTTCGGCCGCGGGCCGGGTCCACCAGTCGAGATCGTCCAGGTCGACGTCAGCGATCAGGCTCATGGGCCGGTTCTCCTCGTGCTGTGCGGCGGCACCGCGGGACGGATGCGGCGCGCTCCGGTGGTCGTTCGGACGGGTGGCGGCGAGCTGGTGCGACGAGCTGGGAGCGGCGAGTTCAGGGGCGACGAAGCTGAATGGCGGCGAGCTCAGGGGCGACGAGCTGGAGGGGCGACGAGCTGAGGGGCTGCGAATCTGAGGGGCTGCAAATCTGAGGGACGGCGACCGGGGAAGGATCAGGCGGCGTCGGCGGCCGGGTAGCGCAGGACGCCCCGCAGGTTGGTGCCGGCGCGCAGGTCGTCGAACGCGTCGTTGATGTCCTCGAGCGGGTAGGTCCGCGACACCATGATGTCGAGGTCGACCTGGCCGACGCTGGACAGCTCCAGCAGCTTCGGGATGTCGGCGCGCGGGTTGCCCGAGCCGTAGAGCGTGCCGATGATGCGCTTCTCGGTCAGGGTCAGGTCCATCAGGTTCACGTCGATGGACGTCTCCGTCGCCGGGTGGATGTTGGTCACCACGAGGGTGCCCCGCTTGGCCGTCATCCGCAGGGCCTTCTTGACCAGCTTGCCGTCGCCGACGCCCATCGCGCAGATGAACACGTCGGCGCCGCGGTCCCAGGTCGCCTCCGCAACGACGGCGGGCGCCTCCTGCCAGGAGGTCGCGACGTGGGTGGCGCCGAGCTCGAGGACCTTGTCCTTCTTCGTCTCGACCGGCTCGATCGCGACGATCACCTTGGCGCCGGCGAGCTTGGCGCCCTGGATGGCGGCGCCGCCGATCCCGCCGACGCCGGCGACGACCACGGCGTCGCCGGGGCGGACCTGGGCGGCGTAGACCGCCGAGCCCCAGCCGGTGACGAACCCGCAGCCCAGCAGGCAGGCCCGGTCCAGCGGGTAGTGATTATCGATCTTGATGACGCTGGCCTCGTTGACCACCGTGTGATGGGCGAACGACCCGATCAGGCAGGCGGTGGAGATGTCCTCGCCCTTGGCGTGGTGGCGGTAGCCGTCGTCGGAGATGTGCCGGCCGCTGTAGAGCTTGGCACCGAGGTCGCACAGGCTCTGGTGGCCGGTCGAGCAGGACGGACAGCGCCCACACGACGGCATGAAGCCGAACACGACGTGGTCACCGGGCTTGAGCCAGGACACGTGGGCACCGACCTCGCGCACGACCCCGGCGCCCTCGTGCCCGCCGATGCACGGGATGCGGAAGGGCATGTCCCGGGTGACGAGATGCTCGTCGGAGTGGCAGATACCGGAGGCGTGGAGTTCGACCAGCACCTCGTCGTGCTTGGGCGGGTCGAGCTCGATCGTCTCGACCGCCCACGGGGCGTTCGCCTCCCAGAGCACCGCGGCCTTGGTCTGCACTGTCGTGTGGTCCTCTCGTCGCTACCGGCGGTCCGGTACTGGTCGGTGGTTGGATGCTGCCGGTGGCACCGTATTGGCCGGTAGTTCGGCTCTCGAGTCGGCTCGTAGTGGTCCGGCCGCCGGTCGATCTACCGGGGGCTCACCCCGCCGGCAGGATGATCGACTGGTATTCGGTGTAGGCCGCCAGCCCCTCGGGACCGCCCTCGCGGCCGATGCCGGACTGCTTGAACCCGCCGAAGGGGCTACCCAGGTCCATCCCGGCGCTGGAGTTCACCCCGACTCCACCGGCGCGGATCCGGCCGGCGACGACCTCGCCCGCGGCGATGTCGGTCGTCCAGACCGCGCCGGCCAGGCCGTAGTCGGAGTCGTTGGCGATGCGCACCGCGTCGTCGACGCCGTCGTAGGGGATCACGACCATGACCGGACCGAAGATCTCCTCGCGGGCGACCCGCATGCCGTTGTCCACGCCGGCGAACAGGGTCGGCTCGACATACCAGCCGCGGTCGAGGCCCTTGGGCCGCCCGCCGCCGGTGACCAGGCGGGCGCCGTCGGCCTCGGCGGAGCTCAGGTAGCCCTCGACCCGCTCGCGGGCCTGGCTGGAGATCAGCGGGCCGACCTCAGTGGCGGGGTCGCTTGGGTCGCCGACCCGCAGCGCGCCGATGCGGGCGCCGAGCGCGTCGACGACCTCGTCGTAGCGGTCGCGGGGGGCGAGCACGCGGGTCTGGGAGACGCAGATCTGCCCGCCGTTGGACATCGCCCCGCCGACGATCGCCTCGACCGTGCGGTCGCCGAGGTCGACGTCGGGCAGCAGGATCGCCGCGGACTTGCCGCCGAGCTCCAGTGTGAACCGGCGCAGGTCGCGCGCGCACAGTTCGCCGATGCGGCGCCCGACCGCCGTCGACCCGGTGAAGCTGATCTTGTCGACGCCGGGGTGGCGGACCAGGTGCTCGCTGGCCGCGGCCTCGCCGGGGACGATGGACAGCACGCCCGGGGGCAGGCCGGCCGCCTCGGCTGCCTCGGCGAGCAGGTAGGTGTGCAGGGGGGTCTGCGGGGCCGGCTTGAGCACGACGGTGCAGCCGGCCAGCAGCGCCGGGGCGAGCTTGAGCGCGGCGACGAACAGCGGGGCGTTCCACGGCACGATCGCGCCGACCACGCCGACGGGCACCTGGCGCACCCGCACCGGGCCACCGAAGCCGCCCTTGCGGGTCGTCTCCCACTCGTGGCTGCGCCCGATCCCGCTGTAGGTCGCGAACACGGCGGTGGCGATCCCGACCTGACCGAGGGTCGACCATGCGCGCGGCGAGCCGACCTCCGAGGAGATGAGGTCGGCGAACTCCTCCGCCCGGGCCCGGATCGCCTTGCCGAGCCGGCCGACGATCTGCGCGCGCTCGGCGGGGTCGAGAGCCGGCCAGGGGCCGGTGTCGAAGGCGGTGCGGGCGGCGGCCACCGCCGCGTCGACGTCGGCGATCGAGGCGCTCGGCACGCGCCCGATCGGCTCCTCGGTCGCCGGGGAGAACACGTCGATCACCCGGGACGAGGCCGGCGGCACCCAGCCACCGATGAAGAGATTCTCGTGGGTGTACAAGGAGGTCTCTTTCCCACTGATGATCAGGTCGGGCGGCCGGGCCACGACCGGACCGGCCCGACAACGTCGACGCCCGGGCACCCGCCCGACCGTATGATCACTTAATTCTGGCGTTCATGTCACCGATGTGCAAACAGTACCCGCACCGACTACGCACCGGCCGTGTTCGCCGGGGTTCGCGCGGCGAAGTGCTGCAGGACCGGGCCGAGCAGTTCCGGGGTGGACCCGTGCAGGACCAGCTCGTCGGCGCCGGCGTCCAGGTAGTCGTCGAGGCGGGCGGCGCACGTGCCCGCGGAGCCCACCGCGGCGGCGTCGGTCAGCCACGACGCGGGCAGGGTGGCGGCGACGTCGAGGAGCTGGTGACGGGTGAAGACGTTGTCGGCGGACCCGCGCAGGCCGGCCATCAGCGGGTGCGAGCGCAGCGCCGCGAGCGGCTCGAGGTCCCACTCGTTCACCCCGGCCAGGCGCTCACCGAAGCCCGGGATCTGGAAGTAGGTCACCGCCCGCGCGCCGACCACCGCGGTCTCCTCCTCGTCAGTGAGGTCGGGGGCGACCACGACGGTGGCGTAGACCTTCACCGTCGACGGGTCGCGCCCCGCCTCGGCCGCCGACTTGCGCACGATCGCCACCGAGCGGGCGACGGCCTCCGGGGTGAGGAAGGGGTGCAGCAGCGCGCCGTCGAAGTGCGCCCCGGCGAGCGCGAGGCTCTTCGGGCCGATCGCGGCGAACACCAGCTCCGGCGGCGCGACGTCGGGCAGGTCCCCCAGGCGCATGACCGGGAAGCGCCCGGCCGGACCGTCGTAGGAGACCTTCTCTCCCCGGCACAGCCGGCGCAGCATGTCGGCGGAGTCGACGAGGACCTGGTTGGTCATCGCCGGCAGGCCCACGGCCTTCCACATCGGGCCGACCGAGCGCCCGAAGCCCAGCGTGAGGCGACCGCCGGTCAGCGCCTGGGCCGTCATCGCGGTGGACGCCAGCACGACGGGATGGCGCACGAGGAAGTGGGTGATGCCCGAAGCGATGCGCACCCGGCTGGTGGCCTGGCCGATGGCGCCCGCGAGCACCCCGAAGTCCTTCGTCCCCCACCGCTCGCTGAGCCACACGGTGCCGAGCCCGAGGTGCTCGGCGGTCTGCGCCTGACCGATCGCGGGCCGCGGATCGGCGACCCGGCCGGGCAGCACGTAGGCGCCGAGGCGGTCCGCCACCCGGGCGGCACCGGTCAGATCGCGGTCCCTGTTCGTCGTCATGCCCCTATTCTGACATCCGTGTCTAGTATTTGGGCGATCAGCCGGTCCGGGTGGCCGGCAACCGGGGCACGCGGGCAGAAGGAGTCAGGATGGCCACCACGGCACGACGTGACCTCGAGGCGACCCGGGAGGTCCTGCGGGGGTGGCTGCGGGATCGCCACGGCGCCGCCGACGTGGAGATCTCCCCGCTGACCTCGCCCAAGGCCGGCTACTCCAACGAGACCCTCTACCTGCACCTGGCCTGGACCCCGCCGGACGGCCCGCGGCGCGGCGAGGACCTCGTGCTGCGCATCGAGCCCACCGGCCACCAGCTCTTCGTGACCCCCGACGCGGTCCGCCAGGCCCGGATCATGCAGGCCCTCGCCCCCCATCCGGGCGTGCCGGTGCCGACCATCTGGTACATCGAGCCCGATCCCACCGTGCTGGGCTCGCCGTTCTACCTGATGGGCCGGGTCGAGGGCCGGGTGCCCGGCGACGTGCCGAGCTGGCACGCCGAGGGCTGGACGGTCGAGCTCAGCCCGGCGCAGCGGTCCGTGATGCACGACAACGCGCTGGCCTCCCTGGTCGCGCTGCACCGCATCGACGTGCGCGACGGCTTCGACTTCCTGACGCCCGCGGGGACCGGCACCGCGCTCGACCGCTACCTGGCGGGGCTGCGCGACTGGCACACCTGGGCGCAGCCGAGCCTGCGCTGGGAGCCCGAGACCGTGGCCGCGGCCGTGGACCACCTGCTGCGCGAGCGCCCCGACGACCCCGCCGCCGGCATCGTGTGGGGCGACGCCCGGGTCGGCAACATCAGCTTCGGCCCCGAGGAGTCCGTGCAGGCGATGTTCGACTGGGAGACGGCCACCGTCGGCCCGCCCGGCATCGACCTCGGCTGGTGGCTGATGTTCGAGGACTTCCTCTGCGAGGCCCAGCGGCTGACCCGCCTGGAAGGCGTGCCCGACCGGGCCGCGATCATCGCCCGCTACCAGGAGCTGTCCGGCCGGCCGGTCGAGCACATCGACTACTACGAACTGCTCGCCGCCACCGTCATGACGCTGATCAACAGCCGCCTCGGCGTGCTGCTGATGACCAGCGGCGGGCTGCCGGAACGGGTCGCCTCCGCCTACGCCCGCCGCACCATCAGGATGATCCGCCGCGGCCTCGACCGCGTCGCCGCCTGAGCCACCGCCTGACCCGCACCACCCGCGGACAGGCGTCCACGGAAACGCCGACAGTGACGCCCACGGAGATGCCGGCAGAAACGCCGGCAGAGGCGCCGGCAGAGACGCCCGCGGAGGCCGCCCGCGGAGAATGACGGCAGTGTTAGAAAGTTGCCCTGCCTCCTGCTAGCGTGCAGCACGTCACGGTGGCGCGGCAGGCAGCAGGCGGCACGACGGCGCCGCCCGGCGACGGGTCCGTAAGATCGCGCCCCCGGGCGCACCGCCTGACCACCTCGACCGACGACCCGACGGAGCAGTGATGAGCGCACCCAGCGAGGCGGGCGCCGCGTGGGAGTTCCCGATCGAACGCGGCAAGATCCGTGAGTTCGCCCTCGCCATGCAGTCCGAGGCGCCGGAGTACCTGGCCCCGGACGCCGTGGTCCCGCCGACGTTTCTGATCAACGCCAATCGCTGGGCGCCCGAGGGTGCCCGCGTGCCGCACGGGTTCGACCGCCGCCGGCTGCTGCACGGCGAGCAGGAGTACATCTTCCACGGGCCGCCGCCGCGCGCCGGGCAGACCCTCTACGCCGCCGAGCGCCTCGCCGAGCGTTACGAGAAGCCCGGCCGGCGCGGGGGCACCATGAAGTTCGCCGTCATCGTCACCGAGTTCCGCGACGAGGCGGGCACCCTGATCGCCGAGGGCCGCGCGACCTACATCGAGACCGCGAAGGCCACGAAGACCGCCGAGCCGACCAAGACCACGGAGCCGACCAGGACTGCGGAGCCGGCCAAGACTGCGGAGCCGGCCTCGGCCGCACAGCCGGCCACCGCCGCGCAGCCGGCGCCGGGCACGGAGGAGAAGGCATGACCGCCCCCGCCACCACGCTCGCCGACCTCGCCGTGGGTTCCTCTCCCGAGCCGCGCTCGTTCGGCCCGCTCACCCGGCAGATGTTCGTGCGCTACTCGGGGGCGTCGGGCGACCTCAACCCGATGCACTACGACGACACCTTCGCCCAGCGCGCCGGCTACCCGTCGGTGTTCTCCCAGGGGATGCACCAGGCGGCCCTGCTGGCCACCTTCGCCACCGACTGGCTGGGCGCGGAGAACGTCCGCCGGTTCCACGTCCGCTTCCGCGAGCAGGTCTGGCCGGACGACGTGCTGACCTGCTCCGGGGTGGTCACGGCCATCGAGGAGCAGCCCGAGGGTCGGCTGGTCTCGGTGGATCTGAGCTGCGCCCGCCAGACCGGCGGCGTGGCCATCGCCAGCACGGCGGAGTTCCTGCTCCCGCACTGACCGCGACCGCCTCGCGACCGCGGCGGCCCCAGGCAACCACCGGCCTGCCACACGTCCTTCGCCGCGGTTGCCGAACCTGGTTGACCGCGGACGCCGGCCCGCGGGACAGACCGCTCGGTCCAGTGACCTGCCGCGCAGAACGGGACCAATCGCTCAAGCCGGGGTGAGCCCGCTCGACGCCGGGCCGGCCGCTCGCCGCCGGGCCGCCCAGGAGGCGACCGGAGCGGTCCGGCGGCGTTACCCAAGAACTCGGTGGCGCCTGTTCCGAGAGTCAGCAGACTTCGGCAACGGGCGCGGCCGGGGGATCCGCGGTCCGGCCCCAGGGCGACAGCCGGACCGCGGATCCACCACCTCCCCGCGGGTCCCACCGACTCCCCGCGGGTCCCACCGACCGCAGGACTCCCCTGCTCTGTCCCGACCACCCCAGGTCGTTTCGCGGTCCCGGCCGCACATGCCTACCCGCTGGCTGACGCCGCCCCACGTCGTCCCCCGCGCCCCGGCCGGGAGCCTGTGTGCCCGGCAGCTGTGCCGCGTGGCTCATCCGCATGGACAGTGGGGATGCTCAACCCTCCAGTAGAACCACGCAGGCGCTCTCCCGCGCACCTGCCACAGTCGACGCCGGCGGCTGTCGGGTTCCGCCGAGGGGCAAGCACGTCCACTCGAGGGGTATCCCGCTCTGGCGGTGGTCTACCGCGCTCCGACGGTCAGCACTGCGCGCAGCACTCGGGGGGCGGTCCCGCGGCGGGCGACCGGGGACTGAACAGCCCGCCGAGGGCGGCGAGGGCGCCGGGTACCGGGCGGTAGTAGGCCCAGACGCCACGCTTGTCCCGGCTGATCAGGCCGGCGTCGACGAGGACCTTCAGGTGGTGGCTGACGGTCGGCTGGGTCAGCCCAAGGGGCTCGGTGAGTTCGCAGACGCAGGCTTCGCCGCCGTCACGGACGTAGATCATCGACAGGAGTCGCAGCCGGGCGGGGACGGCGATGGCCTTCAGCACGGCGGCGAGCCGGTCGGCGTCGTGGGCGGACAGGGGTGCGGCGGCCAGCGGGGTGCAGCAGTCCCCGAGCGCACCGGCCGGATCGCCGCCCGTCTCGGCCGGCCGGCCGGTGGACGCCGTCGTGACGGGAGCGGGCGTCGCAGCGGGAGCGGGCCTCGTGGCGGGAGCAGGCGCCGCAGCGGGAGCGGGCGCCGAGGTCGTGGCCATGCGGTCCAGCATGCCATGAGGGATTGACAGAGGTCTATGTCTGCGGACATGCTCCGTCCACCAGGACATAGACGACTGTCGATGTGTGAGGTGATCGTGATGGCGCGGGTGCAATTGGCGTTGAACGTGTCCGATGTGGACGCGGCGGTCGAGTTCTACTCGACGCTGTTCGGAGTCGGGCCGGCGAAGCGTCGGCCGGGGTATGCGAACTTCGCGGTCGACGTGCCGCCGCTGAAGCTGGTGCTGATCGAGAACCCGGACGTCCGCGGCAGCGGCGTCGCGGGCGCGCTGAACCACCTCGGCGTCGAGGTCGAGACGACCGACGAGGTCACCGCCGCGACGACCCGGCTGGCGGGCGCCGGGCTGGAGACCGCGGTCGAGGAGAACACCGCCTGCTGCTACGCGGTGCAGGACAAGGTGTGGGTCGACGACCCCGACGGCGCGCCGTGGGAGGTCTACACGGTGCTCTCCGACGTCGTCGACGGGCCGGTGCCGACGCTGCGCATGGTGGAGCCGGCCGCCGGGTCGGGGTCGGGCGGCGATCCGGGGTCGGGCGGCGATCCGGGGTCGGGCGGCGGTCCGGGGTCGGGCGGCGGTCCGGGGT
>NZ_JAMQQF010000820.1 GCF_023716945.1 Frankia sp. AiPs1
GGGCGCGGGGGGCGGCGGGGAGACATCCCCCCGCGCCCAACCCACCGGGGGGGGGGGGGGGGGGGGGGGGGGGGGGGGCGGGGGGGCGCCCCCCCCCCCCCCCCCCGCTTTTCTCTTGCATATTGCTTTGGGGGCCCGGTGCCTGCACCATCGTGCCATGCCGTGTCGTCATCGCAATGTGACCCCTGGTGCTGGATGGCTTAGTACTGTCGTTTCACCGACCGGAAACCGAATTCGGTTCCGGCCGGTGGCAGCCCGACCGAGACGTGCCGGGCAGCCTGGACAGGTCAACGAGTTCGGCGGTCGTCTGCTCCGGGCCGGATCCGACGGCCCGGCGGGGGCGGAGCGCGCAGCCGACGGTGCTGCGCCGATACCGCCCGACCGCACTGACCATTCTGGCTGAATGATTCCGAGTCGTTTTGCGGAGCCGTTTGTAGCGGCGGTTCGCTGGGTCAGCATGGGGGTCACCTTCGAATGCGTCGCTGTGCCGTGAAACTGAGCATGTCCGCAAGAGTGGGCATGTCCGCAAGACTGAACATGTCCGCAAAGCTGAGCGTGCCCGCAAGAGTGGGCATGTCCGCAAGACTGAGCATGTCCGCGCGATTGGGCATGCCGGCGAAACTGGGCATGCCGGCGAAACTGGGCATGTCGGCGAAACTGGGCGTGCCGGCGAAACTGGGTATGTCGACGATCCTGCTGGGACTGGTCGTCGGGACCGGATGCTCCGGGCCGACATCCTCGGCGGCGTCCTGCACCGGGGGCAGGGCGGCGCCGGGGGTGACCCCCGACGAGGTCCGAGTGGGCCTGCTTTACCCCGACTCGGGCCCGCTGGCCGGCGCGTTTCCGGCGCTGCGGGCCGGCGTCGACGCCCGCCTCGGTGAGGTCAACGCCGCCGGCGGGATACACGGGCGGAAAGTCGTCTACGAATGGCGCGACGACGCCGGCACCGTCGAGGGGAACCTCAGCGGCGCCCGGGAGCTGGTCGACCAGCGCGACGCGTTCGGCCTGCTGGAGTTCACCGCCGCCGCCACCGGCAGCGCGAAGTACCTCGCCGACCGGGGGATCCCCACGGTGGGCCTCGCCGCCGAGGACGTCTGGACCCGATACGGGAACATGTTCTCGTTCTCGAACACCCTCGGCGCGCCGATCGACACCTACGGCCGCTTCGTCCACGACCGCGGTGGCACGTCCGCCTTCCTGCTGTACGGTGCGATGTCCACGGGGGTCTCCGGCGCGACCCTGCGGGTCGGGCAGAGCCTGCAGTCCCTCGGCGTGCAGGTCGTCGGCAGCCACGCCTACACCCCCGACGCGGACAGCGTGGCCGACGTCGCCCGCCAGATCCTCGACTCCGGCGCGGACACCATCGTGGCCATGCTGACTCCCACGGCCCTGCCGCCGGTGCTGCGCGCGATCCGCGAGGCCGGGGGGAGCCCGAAGGTGGTGCTGTCGATGACCGGCTACGACCACAGCCTGCTGCGCCGTCACGGCCCCGACCTGGCCGGGGTGCTGGTCCCGGTGTTCTACCGGCCGTTCGAGGCCGGGGGCGTCCCGATCACGCACTACCTCGACGTGATGGCGCGCTACTCGCCGCAGACCGACGACCCCGAGCAGGAGTTCGGCCTGATCGGCTACGTCGACACCGACCTGCTCCTGCGCGGGTTGCAGGCCGCGGGACCCTGCCCCACCCGGCAGTCCTTCCTCGCCGGGATGCGCACCCTGACCCACTACGACGCCGGCGGCCTCATCCAACCGACCAACGTCGGCGCGACCCGGGGTCGCCAGCCGACCTGCTTCGCGCTGATGCAGGTCAACCCGTCGGGCAGCGCCTTCACCGTCGCGCAGGACAACCTGTGCGGCAAGGCGCTCGGCCCGACCCTCTGACGGCTCCGCGCGGCGGCCCGGCCCCGGCCGTCGCG
>NZ_JAMQQF010000821.1 GCF_023716945.1 Frankia sp. AiPs1
GCCCGGCGGAGCGGGGTCCGGCGGGGACAGGGCCGGTCGCCGAGGGTCCCCGGGCCGAGTCGAACCCGGCTCGGGGGGTCGGTGGACGGCGACCGGATCGTCCGGGCGCGGTCCGGCGGTGGCATCGCGTGCGGGCAGCGGCGACGCACCGGGTGTCGGTGCCGTCGTGCCTGGCACGGAGGGGACGGCTCGGGCCGAGAGCGCGCTGGGCGATGTGGTCGGACTCGGGGGGGCGGCGGTGACCCTCGCACCGAGGACGGGCGTTCGGGTCGTGGGGCCGACGGGCCCTGATGCCATCGCCAGTGCCTGGCCGATCATGTCCTGCGGGAACGCCGCGTCTCGCGGACCGGTCCCGAGGGCGTCATCCTGCTCAGTGCCTGGCGGCGGGCTGGCCGGGTCGGCGGTGCGCGCGGTGATGGCGGCGGGCGGCCCGCTTCCGCGTGGGTAGATCGGAACTCTGGTGGGCCAACCGACGGCGATCAGCAGCGCGATCGCCGGGATGACGAGCCAGAGCGGATCGAAGCGGGGCAGTCTGGGCATGGCGATCCCAACCTCCGGGGTCGAGGGAGGCGCGGCGGCCGGGTGGAGTCCGGGGCGACGTTCCCGACCGCCGCTTTGCCGGTCCGCGAGAGCGGCGGATCGGCTGGTTCCACGGTGCGGTGTTTTGCTCTCGTTGGGTAGTCCGAAGTTCTTGGCTGTGGATAAGTTGCTTTGGTGCGGATCTCGGGTGAGCTGTAGACGCGCAGATCGGCCTGCTGCGCGCTCGCGCCGGCCCGGCTGTCCCCTGCGGCGGAGATCGGCGAAGGACGATCCCGCCGGCGGGCGTCCGGTGGCGTCGCACGATCTTGATGGCCCGGGGCGGGCGGGTTTTCCGCTGGGCCGCAGCGTGGGTCCGGGTATCATCGTCGGCAGGGCCCGCATCGCGGGCTTAGTTCGCACGCCCGCTTCCGAGGGTCTCCACGAGGCCACCGGAAGGGTCTCCTCGGTCCGTCGCATCGCGACGGCCATGACCACTCCGGGCGTCAGGGGCAGCCGCCGTCAGGCGGCGCCGTCACAACCGAGGCGTCCGGCCGCGGCCGGACGGGGAGGAGCGACGCGCCATGGCCGTCGTCACCATGAAGCAACTGCTCGAAAGCGGCGTGCACTTCGGGCACCAGACCAAGCGCTGGAACCCGAAGATGAAGCGCTACATCTTCACTGAGCGTAACGGCATCTACATCATCGACCTGCAGCAGACTCTCTCGTACATCGACCGCGCCTACGACTTCGTCAAGGAGACGGTGGCGCACGGTGGCACGGTGCTGTTCATCGGGACGAAGAAGCAGGCTCAGGAGGCCATCGAGGAGCAGGCCGCCCGGGTGGGCATGCCCTACGTCAAGGAGCGCTGGCTCGGTGGCATGCTGACCAACTTCTCGACCGTTTACAAGCGTCTCCAGCGGCTCAAGGAGCTTGAGGAGATCGAGGTGACCGGCGGCACCGAGGTCCGCACGAAGAAGGAGCAGCTCGTGCTGACCCGGGAGAAGGCGAAGCTGGAGCGCACCCTCGGCGGCATCCGGGACATGAGCCGGGTGCCGAGCGCGGTGTGGGTGGTGGATACGAAGAAGGAGCACATCGCGGTCGGCGAGGCGCGCAAGCTGGGCATCCCGGTCGTGGCGATCCTCGACACGAACTGCGACCCCGACGAGGTCGACTACCCGATTCCCGGTAACGACGACGCGATCCGCAGCGCGGCCCTGCTGACCCGGGTGGTCGCCGACGCCGTCGCGGACGGCCTCATGGCCCGGGCCGGTGCCTCGAAGGCCGCCGACGCCAAGCCCGAGCAGTCCGCCGGCGAGGAGCCGCTGGCCGAGTGGGAGCAGGCGCTGCTGCGCGGCGAGGGCACCGCGCCGGCAGCGAGCGAGGAGCAGCCGC
>NZ_JAMQQF010000822.1 GCF_023716945.1 Frankia sp. AiPs1
GGCGCGCCCGCCCCGCAGCCACCGGCGACCCGACCGGCCGGCACCGCGGCCGACACCGGGGCCGCGACGACGTCGTCGAGCGCGATCAGGCCGACCACCCGGCCGTTGTCGGTGACCGGCAGCCGCCGGACGGTGTGCTCGCGGAACATCCGGACCACGTCGGCGGGGTCGGCCGCCGCATCCAGGGTGACGACGCCCCGGGTCATCACGGCCTCGACCCGGCCGTCGAAGGGGATGCGCCGGCGCAGCGACCGCAGCGCCAGGTCACGGTCGGTGACGATCCCGACGAGGTCCTCGCCGTCCATGACCAGCAGTGATCCCACCCCCTGCACGTCCATCCAGCGGGCCGCCTCGACGATGGTGATCTCGCGGGGCACCGTGACGGGCTTGTGACGGGGAAACCGCACACCGGCCATTGCTCCTCCTCCGCCCTGCGCGCCAATGCGCAGTCGTGTTCGGCTGTTGGCGGTCTCCAGCCTCCGCCATGAACAACGCCCAGGTCAGTGCCGTTCGACCCGAACCGGGACGCCGGAGGTCACCACCACCGAGGCCGACCCGACCGGATACGGACGGACGACGTCGGAAAGGAGGGAACGGATGTGGTCCAGCACGGTGTCGAGGGCGATCCGCAGTGGCGCCACCTCGCGACGGATCTGCGCGAGCAGCAGGCCGCCCTGCACCGCGGCGAGCAGGGTGACCGCGAGGCGGGCCGGATCCGCCTCGCCGCGCAGCTCGCCCCGGGCGCGCATGGCCGCCAGTCCCGCCCGGATGGCCCCCTCCCAGCGGGCGAACGCCGCCGCCAGGGCCTCGCGGGCGACCGGATCCGCGTCGGCGAGCTCGCTGGCGAGCGACCCCAGCGGGCAGCCGCCGCGCAGGTGCAGACCGAGGTGGAAGTCGACGAGGGTGTCCGCCCAGGCCGCCAGCCCGGCGAGGCTGTCCAGCCGGCTGAACAGGGGCTGCTGGAAGCCGAGCACGGCCTCGGTCTGGTAGGCGACCACGGCGCGGACCAGCGCGTTCTTGTCCTCGAAGTAGTGGTAGAGCTGCGAGCTGCTCACCGCGGCGGCGACCCGGACGTCGTCGGTGCTCGTGCCGGCGACACCGCCGGCATGCATCAGCCCCGCGGCGGCGACGACGATCCGCGCCCGGGTGGCCTGGCCCTTGCGGGTGATCCGCCGACCGTCCTGGCCGCCGGCGCCGCCGGGGACGGGTGGACTCATCGACGAACCCTACCTCTCTGGAGCCGTCACTCCAGAATCCAACGGCAGCGCGGGAAACTTCGGTTCCGCGTCCCGGTGCAACCGCGGGGCGGGGATGGCAAGCCGGTGGCGCAGGCCGGTCACCACGAGGACGACGATCGCGGCGACCGCGTAGGAGGCCACCCGCAGGGTCCAGGCGTCGCCGGGCAGGTCGGTGAACAGCGAGATGTAGACGGGATGGGCGGCGGCGGCGACGGCGAGCCACTCCAGCCGCCCGGCGACGACGGCGAGCGCCGCCAGCAGCACGCCGTACCAGGGCTGCACCGGCGTGGCGACGAGGAACGCCGTGCCGACCAGCCACAACGCGGCCCGTTCGGGGGGCACCCGGACGGGATCGGTGCGCCACACGGCGACCGTCACCGCCGCGAGCACCGCCACCGCGACCGCCTTCGCCACCGACCCGCCGAGGTGCAGCACGCCGACGAGCAGCAGGAACCGCGCGCCCTGGCCGTAGCCCTCGGCGTCGAGGTACTGCGGGAGGAAGCCGAGGACGCCGGTGCCGACGGCGAACAGGTGCGGCAGGTACGCCAGTCCGACGACCCCCAGCGCGGCACCGACCAGCGTCACCGGACGACGCCGGGCGGCGGCCGGCAGCAGCAGCGCCGGGTACAGCTTCACCGCCACCGCGGCGCCGAGCAACGCCCCGGCC
>NZ_JAMQQF010000823.1 GCF_023716945.1 Frankia sp. AiPs1
CGCCGGCGCCGGGGGTCGTCTCGCCGTCCGGCGCGCCTACCGGTGTCCGTTCGCGCGCTGCGGGGCGCAGCGCAGCCGCGGTCGTCCCGGTCGCACCGCGGCCCACCGGTTCGGTCCTCACCGTGAGCGCGACCACGGTTGATCTCGGTCCGGTTGACTCGGTCTGGCGGCTCGACCTGCGCGGCGAGGGCACGGCACCGGTCGATGTCGCGGTCGGGGCGAGCCCCTCCTGGCTTGCCGTCGTCCCCGACCGTCCCCGCGTCAACCCGGGGGCGGACGTCCCCCTCGTGATCACGCTCGACCGATCGGTGGCCCCGCCGGGGCCGGTCGACGTCACCGTGCCGGTCAACGCCCGCAACGGCGTGGGCGGTGCCGACGTGCACATCACGGCCAGCGTCGACGGACCACCGCGCATCGTGTCGGTGACGGCCACGCCGGATCGGGTCCTGCGGGCTGGCTGTCCGCCGGCGGCGGGCGTGGCGCAGTCGACGGTGGCGGTGACGGCGCTCGACGAGACCGGCGTCTTCGCCGTGGAACTGGCCGCCGTCCTGCCCGGCGGGCGGACGACGACCGAGTCGCTGACCCTCGGCCAGGCCACGGGAGACCGCTCGACGTGGACGGGCACGTTGGCATCGGCGCAGGATCCCGGCACGATCAACTACACGGCCACCGTCACTGACCTGGAAGGTCGACGCGCGCAGTCGCCGGGCTCGCTCGTCGTGCTGCCCTGCCCGCCCTGAGCCGGCGCCCGCGGCACCCCGGTCGCGCAGCCGGACAGCGGCCCGAAAGCAGGGTGCCGCCCGGCTCGGGGGGTGCCGGGCGGCGATTCCATCATCGCAGGAACCCCCCGGCTCGCCAAGGACTTGGCCGGTGTCCTCCGCTGGCTCCTCCCTGCCATGGGCGAGTAAGGCCAGGTCAGGAGGGGCGTCGGTCGGGCCGTTCCCCGGCCAGGTGGTGGCCATGGCGGCCACCGGTGGTCGGACCCGTGGACGTTCTAACCCGTGGACGTTCGGACCCGTGGATGTGTCGTCGGGCTCCGTTGGGCCATCAGGGCCGGGCTGCGGACGTGGGCGGGCGGGGGCGCGCGAACAGCCGGGTCGCGGTGACGACGCCGGTGACGGCCGCCCCTGCGCTGACCGGGTCGGGCGGGGTCAGCCCGGGTCGTAGATGTTCCTCCACCCGCAGGTACTTGCGACCGGCCCGCAGGTCCGCGTCGTTGCGCAGCCGGACGATCAGTGGGAAGGCCGACAGGGCGGCGGTGTCGAACAGCCCCGTCGTGTAGACGAGCTGGACGCCCAGCCGGTCGGCGACGGCGAGCTGGAGGTCGAGCAGGTAGCCGGCGCTCGCCCGGCCGATCGGATTGTCGAGGAACAACACGCCGGCATGCGGCGCCCGGAGCTGGCCGCGGTCGTTGGCCCGCAGCGCTGCCATCGTGCAGTACAGGATGATGGCGGTGGTGAGCTGCTGACCGCCGGAGAAGACGTCACCCAGCTCGCTGACCCGGACCCGTTCGGTGCGCAGGACCGCGTCCGGTTTGAGGATCTCGACCCGCACGCCGCGGGGAAGTGCGGCGTGGACCCCGCGCAGCAGCAGTCCCGTCCCGTCGCGGCGCACGGCCGCGCCCGGTCGAGGTCGGGTGGTCACCGCGGCGGCCGCCGTCTCGTCGACCACCCGGCCGAGGGCCTCTGCCAGCGCCCGATCATCCGGTTCGGCGAACGTGATGCGCAGGAAGTCCTGGCCCGACCAGTCGCCGAGCCGGTCGGGGAGGCGGGACAGCCGGCCGGCGGCGCGCAGCGTGCCGAGCGCCGCGCGGACCATCCCCTCCAGGCGGGCGACGATCGCTTCGCGGTTGCGGCCGATGTGGGCGAGGTCGTCGTCGAGGCTGCGCAGCCGCGGGGCG
>NZ_JAMQQF010000824.1 GCF_023716945.1 Frankia sp. AiPs1
GGGGGGTTTACTGGGGTGGTTGAGGGTGCTGCGCGCAGTGATTGGGGTGGGGGGCGACGGTGTGTAGCTGGTGCGGCTGCGGGGCCACCCCCGGGGGGGTGGGCCGGGGCGGCGCGGTCGCCGCGCGAGGCGACGTGACCGGGCCGGCACCGAACCGGTCGAGGCGCCGGAGTCCATCGCCCACGACCCTGCGGCGGAGCTGCTCGCCCGGCGGCGTGCCTACCAGGAGCAGCTCGCCAGGCCGGGGATCATGGGTCGGCTGCTGCGCCGGCCCGGCCCGGTCGCCGCGGTCGCGGGCGGCCTGCTGGTGCTGCTGGCGCTGCCCGCGCTCGGGATGCACACCGCCGAACCCGGCGTCGACGACATTCCGAAGAATCTGCCGATCATGAAGACCTACGAGCGGCTCTCCGCGGCGTTCCCCGGCGGCGAGGTGGCCGCGGCGGTGGTCGTGTCCGGCGCCGACGGTGCCGACGTCACCAGCCCGCGGGCGCGGGCGGCCATCGACGCGCTGCGCACCCGGGCGCTCGCCAGCGGCCGGATGTTCGAGCCGGTGGTCGTCACGGTCACCGCCGACCATCGGGTCGCCCGGGTGAAGATCCCGATCGCGGGCAGCGGCACGGACGGGGAGTCGGTGAAGGCACTGCACACGCTGCGGTCCACCGTGATCCCGGCGACCATCGGCGCCACGCCGGGCCTGCGCGCCGACGTCACCGGCACGACCGCCGGCTCCGCGGACTTCAACGCCCGCCTCAACGGCCGGCTCCCACTGGTCATCGGCTTCGTCATGGTGCTCGCCTTCGCGCTGCTGCTGGTCGCGTTCCGCAGCACCGTCGTCGCGGCGGTCGCCGTCGGGCTGAACCTGCTCTCGGTCGGCGCCGCCTACGGCCTGCTGGTCGCCGTCTTCCAGCACCACTGGGCCGACGGGCTGCTCGGCTACACGTCCACCGGAGCCATCACCAACTGGCTGCCGCTGATGCTGTTCGTGGTGCTGTTCGGGCTGTCCATGGACTACCAGGTCTTCGTGCTCAGTCGGGTCCGGGAGGCCCGGACGGCCGGGCTGTCCATGCGCGACGCCGTGACGGTCGGGGTGCGGCGCAGTGCCGGGGTGGTCACGAGCGCGGCGGTCATCATGGTCGCGGTGTTCTCGATCTTCGCGACGCTGTCCCAGGTCAGCATGAAGCAGCTCGGGGTGGGCCTCGGCGCGGCGATCCTCGTCGACGCCACCGTCATCCGGGTGATCCTCATGCCGGCGGTGCTCACCCTGCTCGGCGAACGCGTGTGGCGGGACACGGCGCCGGCATCGGGGCCGGACGACCCGAGCGGTCCCGATCTGCCGACCCAGCCGACCGGGGCGACCCAGCCGACCGGGGGGACCGGGGCGACCGGGGCGACCGGACACCGCAACCGCCCGGACTACCCGACGCCTCGTTGGGCGATGCCGTCGGGGTGACGCGCCCCGCCGCCGGCCCCCGGCAGGGGCCCGGGGCACCGGCGGGGGGTCGGGGAAACGGCAGGTGGATCGCCGGAACGATGCCCGGATCACAGCCAGTCGCGGCGAGCATTGCACGCGAGTTACAGTGGCGCTCGACGTCCGGTACCCCACCCGAGGACTGGAACGGAAATCATGAGCATCGTCTCCTCCACCGCGCCCGACCAGGCCCCGCGCCCAGACCGCGCCCCGGGCCCTGGTCGACCCACCGGTTCCGGATCCGCCGTCTCGCCCACAGCGACCGACGAACTCACGGTGGCGGCCGAGACTCCCGCAGCAGCGGCTCGGCCCAGCGCCATCCCCAGCCCGGCGCCCGCGCCGTCGCCGGTCGGACGACCCGGCCGGCCCGTGCTGGCCCGCGACCGGGACGAGCTTCGGGCCGCCCTCGTCGCCCTGGACAGGGCGGGCGA
>NZ_JAMQQF010000825.1 GCF_023716945.1 Frankia sp. AiPs1
CATCCGGCCGGCCGGGTCCCGCGCCCGGGCCGTCCGGCTCGTCTCTGCGGCCCCCATCGCCAGGCCAGCCCCCGTCGCCAGGCCCGTGCGCATCCTCGGGCCATCCTCCACCACCGGGGCTGCCCGCTTCGCCAGGCCAACCCGCTTCGCCAGGCCAACCGGCGCCGGCGGGACGGCGCCGGACGTCGTATGGGCGATCGGCCTCGGCCGGATCCCACTCGGGCCACTGAGACCGGCCGGTCACGTCCTGCTCACCCCGGCCGGCGTCGAGCCGCGGCGGGTCGTCGGGCCCGGGTAGATCCTCGGGCCTGGGTAGATCCTCGGGCCGGGGCGGGTCGGGCCGGCGTGGCGCGTCGGTCACCCTCACCTCCGGCGCCGGTCAGCTTCGTTTTCGGACGGGCCTGCCGTGCTGATCGTGGCGATGCGCCGCCGTCGCCGGCGGTCCCACCGCGACAGGACGGTGCAGAGCACTCATCCAACCAGCACGACGGATCCTCAGGACACACGGTAGGCCGTGCCCCGGCCATCCACCGGCCAGCGGCGAATCAGAAGCGTCCAGATCACCAAAAAGCCAGGTGTTACTGACCCTCGACCGGGGATCACTGCCCAGAAGATCGCCCCGGTGCCCCGGCGGCGATCGCCGGTTTCGGCCGGCAGCCGGCACGAGAAGTCGGGCACGGTCGGGTCAGGGACGAGCATGGATCGATGGAAGCGAGGTCGGACGGAAGTGGACGGGCCGAGTCTGCGGATCGAAATCACCGGCGAGATATTTTCTCTACGCACCGAGATCACTACGGTGGGTCGAGGGCCGGGCGTCGATGTGCCGCTCGCTGATTCCAGCGTCTCCCGGCTGCACGCCGAGATCGTGCGGCGGGGCCCGTATCTCTACGTCTGGGATCAGGGGCTGTCCCGCAACGGCACGCGGGTCAACGGTAAGCCCGTCGGCCGGCGGATCCTGCGCGATGGCGATGTCATCCGGTTCGGTGCGGCGGGCGCGCGCTTCCAGGATCGGCGCCCGCTGATCGAGTTCACCATCGAGGCGGGCGGCGGGGCGGCGACCCGGGACCGGACCGCCGAACTGCGCGTCCCCGACCCGCCCGATCTCACCCGCCGGGAATGGGATGTGCTGCGCGCACTGTCTCGCCCGGCCGGCGCGCCGAGTGCCTTCGTCATCCCGTCGTCGACTCGCGAGGTGGCCGAGGATCTCGTCGTCACCGAAGGAGCGGTCAAGCAACACCTGCTGCGGCTCTACCGCAAGTTCGACATCGCGCCGGGACCCAACCGGCGGGGACGGTTGGCGAACGAGGTGATGCGCCTCGGGATCGTTCGCCCGGACATCGCGGAGCCGATGCAGCACACCTGATGTCCCCGAGCAGCGCATGTCGGGGAACTAGCCCATATATCACATGCAGGTATGCAAGCGGGTCGTCACCCCACTCGACCACATCGGGAACACAATGCTCACCACCCCCACCTGTGGGCCTCCCACGCGCTTAGGGCAGACTTCCGGCCGCGGTGCCCACTTGGAGGGAGTTCGACGTGGCAGACGAATCGCCTCACAGCAAGAAGCTTCAGGAACTGATGTTCAGGGCTTGGGAGACCTTCGGTGACGCCCGGCACCTGGACAGCGACGACAGGGTGTTCGTCCAGGCGCTGGCGCGGCAGACGGCCGACCGGATCTCGGTGCTGTACGGCGAAAGCTGGCGCGACGCGCTGGACTGGGTCGCGCAGCGCTACGTGCCCAACGGCGACCAGCCGGGCGGGACGACAGTGGCGGCGCCGGGCGCACCGACGGCCACCACGGCGAACGGCAGCACGAGCGGCCGGCGGGGCTCCGCCGCCGCCGAGGCGACCGCCGCGTCCTGAAACGGTGGCACCGGGCGGCGCGACGC
>NZ_JAMQQF010000826.1 GCF_023716945.1 Frankia sp. AiPs1
TCACCGGTGGTTGCGCTTTAGCACGTCAACAGGGGCGTATCTGTTTACTTCTCGACAACGACCCGCATAGAGCCGGCCGGGCGGCGGCGCCGGCCGGTCAGGCCCGACCCCCACCCCGGCGTCCCCTCTTTCGGTCATCCCTGTGGCCCCTCTCGTGGTGGCCCGTCGCGGCCACCGCATCCGGCCGCCCAAACTCTACCCTCACGTGAGAGTTGGTTCGAACGGAACGGCGGGGCCGGGCGGCGGTGATATCCGCCGGATATCCGCGGCACCCGCGACCGTGGCGAGAACAGGAACACCACGGATGTTCCGCCCGAAATCCGGCATCCTGCGTGACTCGGGGCGGTCCACCGGAGGCGGACACAACAGCGCCGAGCCGCCGCGACGGGCTGGCCCACACAGTCAATCCACAACCGTAATCGACACATTACTAATTGTAGTAGCCGGTCCGCTGCAGCGGCGCCATCCCGTCGCACCCGGCACCGCGGCGCGCCTCGGCGCGGACCCGGGACTCACCGGTGGTTGCGCTTTAGCACGTCAACAGGGGCGTATCTGTTTACTTCTCGACAACGACCCGCATAGAGCCGGCAATATGGAAAACTGCCTCACACGGTGACGCCGATCGCGCCTTTCCGCCCGGCCACCCGTGATCCCCCTCAGCGCGCCGAGTGGCACGTCCCGGGAGGCAGGACCCCCCTCATGCAGCACCGCGCCATGCCCAGCGGCCCCAGCGGGACGGTCGTGCCGCAGCGTGCCCTCGGGGCGGTGCCGGCCGTCCTGGCACTACTGGTCGTGTCCGTCCTCGGTGGGCTCCTGCTCGCCACACCCGCCGTCGCCACACCCGCTGTCACCGACCCGGCCGCCGCCAACCCGGCCGCCGCCAACCCAGCCCCCGTCGCCCCCGCGCAGGGCTCGCAGTGGTATCACGCGGTGCTCGGCCTCGCCCAGGCGCAGGCAGTCAGCGAGGGCGCCGGGACGGTGGTCGCGGTCATCGACGGCGGGGTCGACGCCGGCCACCCGAAGCTGCAGGGCCAGGTCCTGCCCGGCGCCGGGGTCGGCCCGGGGGCGGCTGTCGACGGGTGGCGCGACGACGATCCCGACGGCCACGGCACGGCCATGGCGGGCCTGATCGCCGGGCGCAACGACAACGGCCGGCCCGAGGTGCGCGGCATCGCCCCGGCCGCCCGGATCCTGCCCATCTCGACCGGTGCCGAGGCGGACTCGGCGGAGGTCGCCCGCGGCATCCACCGAGCCGTCGATCTCGGCGCGGACGTCATCAACCTCTCCCTCGGCTCGGCCGGCGCCGCGACCCCCGACGAGCGGGAGGCGGTGGCCTACGCCTTCGCCCACGACGTGGTCGTGGTCGCCTCCGCCGGCAACGTGGAGACCGGCGATTCCGAGATCAACTCACCGGCGAACATCCCGGGTGTCGTCGCCGTGACCGGCTCGACCGCGCGGGGCGACTTCTGGCGCGGCTCGTCCCGCGGAGCGCGGGCCGCCATCGCCGCCCCGGCCCCGGGCATCCGGGCCCCCGTACCGACGAGGGTCTCCCCGGACGGCCTGGACACCGGCGCCGGCACCTCCAACTCGGCCGCGATCGTCTCGGGCGTGGTCGCGCTCATCCGGTCGGCCTGGCCGGACCTGGACGCGCCCAACGTCATCAAGCGGCTCATCTACACCGCGCGGGACGCCGGGCCGCCGGGCCGCGACGTCGAGTTCGGTTTCGGCATCGTCGACCCCGCCGCCGCGCTGACCAAGGCGGTGCCGGTCGTCGCCGCCAACCCCCTGCTGGCCACCCCGACCCGCTGGGGCAGGGCCGGTCAGGCACCCGCCGGCGCGGACGCCGCTCAGGCCGGCTCCGGCAGCGCGGACGGCTCCGGCGG
>NZ_JAMQQF010000827.1 GCF_023716945.1 Frankia sp. AiPs1
TTATAATGGTGTAGCCGGTAAGGCGGTTCACGGGGGTTATAATGTCGACGGTGTTCTGATTCGCCGGGTATTGCCGCACCCGGGGCGCCCACCGGCGAAACCGCGGGCGGCCCCGCGGTGCCTCCTCGCGGGCCCGCGGCGAGCCGCCACCCGCCACCCGCCACCCGCCACCCCGCCACCCCGTCACCCCGCCAGCCCGTCGCCCGCCGCTCCAACCGGCGAAGTCACCCGATCCGGGTGTCCGGGCGCGGTTCGGAAAAGGACGCACTGTTATCGCGACCCAGGGTGGGTAGGCCGTAACGCAGGGTCTGACCACCCGCTGTGCGGGGGATCGCACCGGATGCTCCCCGCCGGTCGCGACAAGCGTCCCTGACGTCGACGCACCGTCACCGATCCGGATGACCGCCTTCGCCGTGTCGAAAGGTCCGACGTGTGCGGAGGATGCGCGGTATCTGACGTGGCCGCACTGCTCTGCGGACAAGTCAGATGGACGCCGTCGACCAGGAGGCGGGAATTCTCGTGGAGATCGCAATCACCGGGGCAACCGGCTTTCTGGGCGTGCATCTGGTGCGGGAACTTCTCGAGCGAAACGCGTCGCTGACGGTTCTGGCCCATGCGGGCTCCGGCGAGGCCGCGGGCCGGCTCGCCAGGTTCCTGCAGGTCACCGGGGCCAGCCCGCGGCTGATCGACGAGCTTCCGCGGCGGATCTCGGTCGTCGACGTGGACGTGGCCGAGCCGTTCCTCGGCCTCGCCCGGGCCGAGTTCCGGCGGCTGGCGGACGGCGTCGACGCCATCTGGCACAGCGCCGCCCAGACGAAGCTCGCCGGCGACCTCACCGAACTGCAGCACGTCAACGTCGACGGCACCCGGAACATGCTGGCGCTGGCTGCGGCGGGCGGGCGACGGCCGCGCTTCTACCACGTGAGCACGGCGTTCGTGGCTGGTCTGCGACCCGACCCGGTCGTCTACGAGGACCAGCTCGACGCCTCGCGGGGGTTCGCCAGCCCGTACGAGCAGTCGAAGTACGAGGCGGAGGTCGCGGTCCAGGACTGGTCGGCCGGCAGCGGCCGCCCGGTGGTGGTGTTCCGGCCGAGCGTGCTGGTCAGCCACCGCCCGCCGCACCCCGACCTGCCGTCGGACACCCTGGAGGCGGTCGCCCGCTTCATGCTCACGATCGCCTCGATGGCCATGGAAGGCGGTCTGGTCGACGCCGAGGAGCCAGCCGTGCAGACCGTGCGGGTCGTCGGCGACCCGCGGGCACGCTGGAACGTGATGGCCGTCGAGGACGCCGTGCGGGACATGGTGCGCCTCGCCGAGCGTCCACCTGCCGGCACGACGACCACATATCACATCGTCAGCAGCCGCGACCTGCCCGTGTCGATGCCCATCGACCTGCTGGAGAGCTTTCTACCGGTTCGGGTGGAACTCGTCGAGCAGCCTCCGGCCGATCCGACGCCGCTGGAACGGATCATCGGCATGGTGCCCGGGTTCCTCATGTACCTGCGTCACCGCCACGTCTTCGACGACACCCGCACCCGCACGGCGTTGGGCGAGCGGCTCGACGAGACGCTGGTGGACCGGGACTACCTGCTCTCCGGCCTGGGCATTGCGGAGATGGACCTGTCCCCGGGCGACCTGCTCGCCGCCGACCTGCTGACCCGCGCCCTGGCCGCCTACGACCCGACGGCCCGGCCCGATCCCGCCGCGCGGACCTACCCGGCCGCACGGACAGACCCGGCGCCGCGGGTCGGCTCGGCCCAGGTCGAATCCGCTCAGGGTGGGAGCAGCAGATGACCGTCACTCCCCGACCGCCCCGCGTCGCGGGCCCGCCGGAGCGCCGCAGCCGTCCCGTGCCGGCACTGCGTCGGCCGGCTGCGCGC
>NZ_JAMQQF010000828.1 GCF_023716945.1 Frankia sp. AiPs1
GGTGTGGGCGGTCTGCCCGGACCCGCACACCGGCGCCGCGGCGCTGCACGCCACCGTGGCGCTGGCCCTGGCCTGCGGCGCCACCCCGGTGCGGACCACGCCGGAGCGTCACGACGAGGCGATGGCGACCGTCTCGCACGTGCCCCAGCTCGTCGCCAGTGCGCTCGCCGGGGTGCTGGTGGGGCTTTCGCCGGGGGAGGTGCCGCTCGCCGGGCAGGGGTTCCGGGACACCACCCGGCTCGCCGACAGCGACGCCGAGCTGTGGGCGGGGATCGTCGAGGGCAACCGGGGGCCGATCGCCCGGCGGGTGCGCGACCTGGGCTCCCGGCTGACCGCCCTCGCCGACGTCCTCGACGCGGCCGGCGCCGACGAGGTCACCACGGCGGTGACCGGGCTCATGCGGGACGGGCACGCGGGGCGCGCGCTGCTGCCGCGTAAGGCCGGTGCCACGGCGCGGTCGTGGGGCTGGGTCGGGGTGGTGCTCGACGACCGGCCCGGGCAGCTCGCCGCGATCGTCGGGCTCATCAGCACGTGGGACGTCAACATCGAGGATGTCGGCCCGTTCGAACACAGCCTGGACGCGCCGGCCGGCATCGTCGAACTCGCCGTCGATCCGGCGGTCGCGGACAGTCTCGTCGACCGGCTCACAGCCACCGGATGGACGGCATACCGACGATCCTGATGCGGTACCGAGTAGCCTGATCCGGGTTGCCCGCGACGGTCCCCGCCGCGGCGTGACCGACGGGTTGATGCCACCGACCCGCCCTTCGGCCCGGTCCGCGTGCCGGGAGTCGTCTGACGTTCGTCGTCCGGTGACCGCGGCCAACGGGCCGGCCACCGCCCTCGCGGTGGGCGAGGGTCGGGGTGGGGCGGCGCGGGTAGGGGCCCGCGCGGCGCGATCCGATGATTCTCAGGTGTCCGGGACGGAGGAATCGGGTGAAGCCCGAGCACGGGTCTGCGCTGTCGGTGGGCGATAGCGCCGCCGACGGGGCGAAGGGAACGTCCGCGCCGCTCGGGTCCGAGGGGAGCGTGTCCGCGCTCGCCGACGGCCCGGTCGAGGGGCTGATCGTGGCGGTTGACGGCCCCGGCGGATCGGGAAAGAGCACGGTGGCCCGCGAGCTCGCGCGGCGCCTCGGGCTGCGCTATCTCGACACCGGGGCGATGTACCGCGCCGTCACCCAGCTCGCGCTGGAGCGGCGCATCGACATCGAGGACCCACAGGCCGTGGCGGAACTCGCCGAGCGGGCCGTGCTCTCCGTCGGTACCGACCCGGACGACCCGTCGATCGCCGTCGACGGGGTCGCAGTGGACGCCGAGATCCGCACCAGGGCGGTCACCAACGCGGTCAGCGCCATCGCCGCGGTGCCCGCGGTGCGGGCGCGCCTCGTCGCCCAGCAGCGCCAGGTGATCGCCGCCACCCGGCCCGGCGGCATCGTCGTCGAGGGCCGCGACATCGGTTCCGTCGTCGCGCCGGACGCCCAGATCAAGGTGTTCCTCACCGCGTCGACGGAGGTGCGGGCGCTGCGCCGGTCGCGCCAGCTCGGCGAGAAGGGCGTCGACGACGTCGCGCGGACGCTGGCCGAGCTGGACCGGCGTGACGCGCTCGACTCGAGCCGCGCCGCCGACCCGCTGGCGATCCCCGCGGGGGCGATCGTGCTGGACTCGTCGGCCCTGTCCGTCCCCGAGGTGGTCGACGAGGTCCTGCGGCGCTGCGGGCAGTCGTCGAACGTGACGACGTGACGGGTTCCGAACGGGCCGCGGACGAGACGACCACCCGGACCGGCTCCGCCCCCGGCCCCACCCCTGTCCCCGGCCCCACCCCTGTCCCCAGCCCCGCGACCGCCCCCAGCCCCGCGACCGCCCGGCCGGCCCCCGAGAC
>NZ_JAMQQF010000829.1 GCF_023716945.1 Frankia sp. AiPs1
GGCCCGGGCCGCCCAGCCGGGCCGCCCGCCTGCGGGTCGCCGACCGTCGGGCTGGCCGCGGTGGCGCCGTCTCCGTCGGCGGCACCGTCTGCGCCGCGGCCGAGGAGCGGGAGCGCGACGGCAGCCGCGGCGAGCAGGGCGATGAGGGGAACTGTCAGGCGGCGGCATCTCCGGCTACGCATTGATACATTCCTCCCGCGGCGACCGTCCGATAGGAGCAAAACTGTAGCCGGTCGGATACTTTTCGGCGTCGAATGTGCTCCGTGAGTCGGCTGCTGCGGCGGACCCGCGCGGGCGGGCGGCGGTTCGTCGGGGGCGGGACTTTATCGTTCGGTGTCGCAGTGGTGGGACTGGCCGGTGAAGGTTGTCCCCTTCGTGGTCGTTCGAGGGTGGGGGTCCGTGGTGAGTGGGTACGCCCAGCGGCACCATGAGCCGTCGTGATCAGACAACCAGACTGCTGACTGCCTGGATTCGGGGTCGGCGGCGCTCTGCGCCCGCCGCCGGTGCCGCCGAGGCGCGGGCACGGACGCCGGCCGAGTCGGGCCGGCGCCGGTCGCCGGCCACCGCCCCCCAGCCGGATGTTTCCCGCGAGCCGGCGGCGACCCCCCAGCCGAGCACGCCGCCGGATGTCGGGGTCGACGACGAGCTGGGTGACCTGATCCGGATGGTCGCCCGGGAGGGATTCGGCTTCACGGAGCTGCGCGACGGTCAGTTCGACGCCATGCGGGCCGTCGTCGAGGGCCGGGACACGCTGTGCGTGCTACCGACCGGCCGGGGCAAGTCGGCGGTGTACCAGATCCCGGCGATGGTGCTGGCCGGCCCGACCATCGTGGTCTCGCCGTTGATCGCGCTGCAACGCGACCAGGTGCGCGGGCTGACCGAGCGGCTCGCGGGCCTGCTGGGCGACGACGACTCGGCGGCGGCCGCAGCCAACTCGGACGCCGGGCGGGCGGCCCGGCAGGCCGCCTTCGACGCGGTCCGGCAGGGGCGCACCGAGTTTCTCTTCCTGGCCCCGGAGCAGTTGGCCCGCGAGGACGTCCGGGCGGCGCTGCGCGAGGCGCGACCGTCCCTGTTCGTCGTGGACGAGGCCCATTGCATCGCGTCCTGGGGGCACGACTTCCGGCCCGACTACGCCCAGCTCGGACAGGTCATCGAGGACCTCGGGCGGCCGACGGTCGTGGCGCTGACGGCCACCGCCGCCCCGCCGGTCCGCCGGGAGATCCGCGAGCGGCTACGGCTGCGCGACCCCGTCGAGGTCGTGCGGGGATTCGACCGGCCCGAGATCACCCTGTCCGTGGTTGCGTTCACCGACGAGGAGGCCAAGCGGGCGAGCCTGATCGAACGCATCGCGGGGGAGGCCAAGCCGGCGCTGGTCTACGCGGCCACCCGGCGGGCCACCGAGGAACTGGCCGACGAACTCGCCGGCCTCGGGCTGACGGCCCACCCCTACCACGCCGGCCTGCGGGCGGCGCGCCGACGCGAGGTCGAGGCGGACTTCATGGCCGACCGGTGTGACGTGGTGGTCGCCACGAGCGCGTTCGGGATGGGCATCGACAAGCCCAATGTCCGTACCGTCATCCACGCCGAGGTGGCCGACTCCCTCGACTCCTACTACCAGGAGATCGGCCGCTCGGGGCGCGACGGTGAGCCCGCGGTGGCCTGCCTGTTCTACCGGCCGGAGGATCTCGGGCTGCGGCGCTTCTTCGCCTCTGGCCGGGTCGACGAGACGGCCTTACGGCGCGTCGCGGTGCTGCTGGAGCATGCCGATGCGCCGGTGACGGCGCGGGAGCTGGCCCAGGCGGCGGGGCTGCGCGACACCGCGCTGGCCCGGCTGGTGGACCTGCTGGCCACCGCGGACGTGGTGACGGTGGGCGACGG
>NZ_JAMQQF010000082.1 GCF_023716945.1 Frankia sp. AiPs1
AGCCATCCACGCCTACCACACCGAGGGCGCCGGGGGCGGGGCCGCGGCGGGCGTCGAAGCCGCGCTGCGGGACCTGGACGTGGGTGACTGGCGGGGTCGCGGGCTGGACGAGGTGCCCCTGGACTGCCTGCGGCGGTGGCATGAGGACCCGGCGATGACGCCGCCGGGCGGCGAGTCGCGGCTGGACCTGCTCGACCGGGTCGGTGGTTGGCTCGCGCGGCTGGGCGACGAGCCGAGAGAGGTCACCGCGGGCAAGCTCACCGCAGGCAATGCCATCGCAGGCAATGCCATCGCAGGCAATGTCATCGCGGTGACCCATCCGGCAGTGGTCCGCGCGGTGCTGCTGCTCGTGCTGCGCTGCCCGCCGGAGGTGTTCTGGCGCATCGACGTCGCCCCGCTGACCGCCACCCTGCTGCACCGTCGCGTCCCCGCCGAACCCGCCGCCGGCTGGACTCTCACCCAGGCCTGCCGTCCCCTCTGACCCTGCCGCCCTGACGGATCCGGACTGACCGGGATTCCGCTCCAAGCCGCATGAGTCCAGCGGCAGTTGCCCGCAATCCGCACTGCGCATAGAAGTTCTCCAAGTGCGGCAGTTCTCCAGGTGCGGCTCGAAATCGACATGCAGCCACTCGGCACCGCGTGCCTTCGCCTCGCCGGAAACCGCCTTCACCAGCCGCAGACTGAGGCCCTGCCGGCGCTCATCGCGGGATGCACCGTCTGTATCCAGGACGAAGACGTGAATACCGGGCGTCACCGACGACGTTGACGAATCCGACCAGTCGGCTCCCCCAACGTGCCACGATCCAGGAGACACGCCATCAGTGTCGCGCCATCGGCGGCGACGAATCACAGATCATCATGCCGGCCAGTCTGTCTGGCGGACGGCCACCGCGACGATCAGCCTCTTTGCGTACTTCCGGCAAGCAGCACCTCTGACCCGCCCGGGGTACCGAATCGCCCAGCGGGTGCGTTGGGGGACGTTCGGCGGGACCGTTGGGTGCGGTGTCGGTGTCAGGCGGCCTGGTCGTGTGGGGTTGGCTTTTGCGGTGTCGTCTTCTGGGGTGTGGGGTTCTGGGGGTTGGTGTGGAGGATGGCGTGGATGGAGTCGTGGAGGTGGAGGGGACCGCCGTCGGGGGTGTGGATGGCGGTGGGGTCGATATGTCGGGTGGTGTGGGCGAGGGTGGTGGCGGGGTGGGGGCCGGGGTTGATCGGTGGGGTGGGGGTGAGGGTGCGGCCGTCGGCGGTGTGGGCGGTGACGGTGCCGTCGGGGGTTCTGGTGAGGGTGATGGTGTCGTCGTGGATGGTGCGGTGGTGGGCGGAACAGAGCAGCAGGAGCCGGTCGATGTCGGTGTCGCCGCCGTCGGTCCACCGGTCGAGGTGGTGGATCTGGAGCCAGTGGGTGTGGTCGCAGCCCGGGTACTGGCATGTTCCCTGGTCACGGATGTAGACGGCGTCACGGAGCCGGCGGGACGGTAGCCGCCGGCGCCGGCCGAGGTGCAGCGGGTTGCCGTGGACGTCGGTGAGCAGAACGCGCAGGAGCCCGTCGCAGCCAAGCCGGTCCACGACAGCCGGGGACAGACCGATCCCCGACTCGGTGCGCGCCCACCCCGAGAACCCGATCCGGGGCAAGCCCACCCGGCCGGCGTCCACCGCCTGCCCCATCGTTTCCGCCTGCCCTGCCACGGTCTGTTCCTTCTGTGCCTTCCCGGTCTCCGTCTCGATCCCGGCCGTATGCCCGGTCCGGGCTGCTCCCACCGATACCGGTACCGGCTCGCGGCCACCGGCCACCACCTGCCCGGCCACAGCAGCCCCGCCGGCCGGGATGGCGCTGGCCGGGAGGGCGGCGGTGTCGACGGTGAGAGTGAGAGTGTGGGTCGGCGTCATCAGGCCGGGTGCAGGCTGGTCGAGGAACCCGTCGGCGAGGGCCATCAACGCGTCGGCGTCCTGCCCGCGGTCCCGCGGCACGGCCACGGTCTCCCCGTCCGCGGGCAACCCCCGCACCCCGGCCGCACCCAACCCCCCGGACCCCCCGGCCTGGCCGGGCTCGCCGGCCTGTCCGGCCGGGGTGGGGGGTGTGGTGCGGTGCAGGCTGGCATGAGCGGCATCCAACGCCGCGAGCAGCCGCACACCATCCTGCGCGGGCAGGACCGCACTCAGGTGCAACATCCCGTCATCGTCGTAACGCCACCCCACCCTGCGCACCGCCCCCCGCACAGTCCGATCGGCGGTCACCTGCCGGTAGGCACGCACCACCCGTTCCAACTCACCCGCGGTGCAGAACCGGGCATGGGTCAACCACACCTGCTCCGTGGACGTCTCCGCGACCCGGGTAACCGCACGGACCTTCGCATACGACAGGGTGCCCGCAGCGAACGCCGCCCGGATCGCGGGAAGCCCCTCCAACGCATGCGCGACCGCCAGATACTGCCGGGCCGTACGCGACCCGATCCCGCACCGCCACGACAACCAGTGCGCACACGACCGCATCCCCACCCCCGACCAGCCCTCCCGCCGATCGAACACCGCCAGCAACATCAACCAGCCGCACGTCGCCGCCGCCAGCCGCCCCGCCCACCCACAGATCGCCACCTCCAACTCCGCCACCGAACCCCCCTCACCCCCGAACAGAGGCACCCCGCACCCCGCAACCCCCTCCAAAACCGGAACCTCCCCCGAGCCTGGAACCTCCCCGGGGACCGGAACCTCCCCGGGGACGGAGTCCGCCACCGGCGCGGACACAGCCATCGACGTCGCCACAGAACCAACCATCATGATCACCGGGCCAGGGGTGTCGTGGACCATCGGACACCGGCATGCTCCCACCCACCACCGACACTTTCCCAACCCCACCCACACACCACCCGACAACAACCCCACCCCGCCCCGCCCGGAATCGGTGCCGCGCCGAACCGGCACCAGCAATCCCCGGTCCCGCGGAACCGGGCGCCACGTCCCGCCCGGATCCGACGCTCGTCCGGCCCCGCGAACCCGCACCGCCCCGACCCGACCACACCCCGACACCGACTCACACACCGACACCGACCCCGACCCCGGCTCCGGGTTCGGCTCCGGCTCCGGCTTCGGGTTCGGGTTCGGGTTCGGGTTCGGCTCACGCTCCGGCTTCGGTCATCGCCGTGTTTCGCCGAATCGGGCCGCGGGGTCCGGGGCGATCCACGGTGCCCGCGTCGCACTCCGCCCAGATCCGACCCGCGCCATCAGGCCGACGCGTTTGCTTCCCCTCCGCGTCCCATCGCCGTGATCCGTCACCTGCGCCGCCGTGGAGGCAGATATCGCTGATCGTCCAAGCCGTCGACCGGTGGGGGCGTCGTGGTACCGGCCCTGCGGGTCGGCGGACGGGAACGATCTTCCTCGGTCCCGCGCCCGGCCGGTGGCACTGGTGTTCCGCCCGGCGGGTGGTTCGGGCGGTCAGTCGATGCGGTGGCCGAGGTCGAGCAACTCCTCGTGGAAGCCGCCGAAGGCGCGGGCGCGGTCGACGAGGTGGATCTCCAGGATCCAGTGGCAGGGCCGGCCGTCGACGTCGACCCGCCGCATCGGCTGGTCACTGCCCGGGGTGACGTAGTACTCGATCTTGTTGTTGGGGATGCGGGCGTGCGGGAACTCGCCGACGAGGTGGCCGGCGAGCGGGCCGCCGTACGCCCAGCCGGCGTCGGCGGCGAACTTGCCGACGGCGGCATACAGCTCGGCGCCGGTGATGTCCGGGCGGGCCTCGAAGTACCGGCGACCAGCGTCGAAGATCCGCGGCAGGTCGGCGAGCAGCCGATGCTTGACCGGATCGTCGCCGAGGACGAAGGTGCGGCCGAAGTCGGCCTCCCAGCCGTCGAAGACCGGCCCGAAGTCGCAGAAGACGATGTCGTCGGCGCCGATCGACCGGTCGGGCGGGTTCTCGGCGTAGGGGTGGAGGGTGTTCGGGCCGGCACGGACGATCCGTTTGTGCCAGTGCCGCTCAACGCCGAACATCTCCTGGGCGAGGTCGCGGATCTCGTCACTGACCTCGCGTTCCCCGCGACCCGGGGTGATCAGGCCCCGCGCGGAGACCTCGTCGAACAGCTTTGCGGCACGACGCTGCGCGTCGAGCAGGCTGGCCACTCTCTCGGCTTCGAGATGCACGACGACCTATCGTATGGCCCTCGCCCCCGGCGGACGCACCGCGCCGGCGCCCGGTGTCGGCGCCCGGTGTCGGGAAGCGGACAGCCGCCGACTCGCCGAATCGGCGCAACGGGGTGAAGCCCTCGCGCGTCAGTCTGTCCGGATCAGCAGCCCGCCGTCCGACACACAATGGGCCGACCGGAGGCGTCGTGGACTTGCACGCAAGCGCGGCTGGTTCGGCAAGCGCGGCTGGTTCGGCCGGCGCGAATGGTTCGGCCGGCGCGGCTGTGACAGGCACGAAGGGCGGCGGCGACCCGGCGAGTCTGCCCGGAAGCCCGCTAAGGCCGTCGGATCCGCGTGAGCTGGCTGGGTATGAGTTGCTCTCCCGGCTGGGCGAGGGCGGGATGGGCACCGTCTACCTGGGCAGAGTGCAGGCGACGGGCCGGCTGGTCGCCGTGAAGGTGGTCCGCTCGGAACTCGCCGACGATCCCGAGTACCGGGCCCGGTTCCGGCGGGAGGCGCAGGTCGCCCGCCGGGTCGCCCGGTTCTGCACCGCCGAGGTCCTGGCCGTCGCCGACCCGCCGAACGCGGCGCCCTATCTGGTCACCGAGTTCATCGCCGGGCGGACGCTGGCGGACGCGGTCGCCGTGCACGGCCCGCTCGAGTCTGCCGACGTGGAGCGGGTGGCGGTGAGCGTCGCGGCGGCACTGACCGCGATCCACGGTGCCGGCCTGGTGCATCGTGATCTCAAGCCGTCGAACGTGCTGCTTTCGCCGCTCGGCCCACGAGTGATCGACTTCGGGATCGCCTGGGCGGTGGACAGCTCCACCATCACCAAGGGCAAGGTTCTCGGCACGCCGGCGTTCATGGCGCCGGAGCAGGCCAGGGGCGCGCCGGTGTCCACCGCGGCGGACGTGTTCGCCTGGGGCGGCCTCACCGTCTTCGCGAGCACCGGCAGGCCGCCGTTCGGCACCGGCTCGATGCCGGCGCTGCTGTACCGCATCGTCACCACGGACGTCGTGCTGGACGGGCTGGATCCGGGACTCGCCGCGATCGTCCGGGACGCGATGCGCCGCGACCCCGCGCAACGACCGACGGCAGAGGAGATCTTCGGCCGGATGACCCGGCTCGGCGTGCGGCTCGACTCCACGCCCGGCGCCCCGGACGACCAAGGCGCCGGCTTCGTGGCCGCTCGGGATGCCATCGCTGCAGTCGACGCTACCGACGACGACGACGCTGCTGCCGCCGCCACTGCTGCCGCCGACGCTGGCACCGCAGAGGTGGAGGTGCTGACGGACCTGGCAGCGTCGGGCCGGGCTCGGGCGGCGGGGCCAGCCGCCCGTCGCAGCGGGCGCCGCGGCGTGCTGGTCACGATCATTGCGCTGAGCGCCCTGGTCGTGCTCGGTGCGGTGGCGGTCGCCATCCGCGGCGCGCTCGGCGACGGGACGACCAGCACCGGCACCGGCACCGCGGAGAACCTCACCGTCCCCGCCGGCCTGATCGGCCTGACCGCCGACGACGCGCAGGGAAGGCTGCGCACCGTCGGGTTCGTCCACGTCGAGCGGGTGTCGAAGCCGGACGCCGACGCCGCGGCGGGACGCGTCATCGACGTCAACCCGGCCGGCGGCAGCGATGTCCGCCGCTCGACGAAGGTCGTGTTGACCGTGTCAGCCGGCGACGACGACGTCGTGATCCCGGACGTGGTCGGGAGGACCGAGGCGGCGGCACGCGCCGCGCTCGAACGCCTCGGCCTCACCGTGGTCGTCGGCGCGGACGTCCCCACGGCTCGTCCCGGTCAGGTCACCGCCGTGCATCCGACGGCTGGGACGGCCGTGGCGCCCGGCTCGACGGTCACCATCACCGTCGCCGCCGGTGCCGCCCCCGGTGGCGTCGCCGGGACGACGACCGCGACCATGCCGAACGTCGTCGGGCAGCCGGCCGACCGGGCCCGGGAGATCCTGGCCGGCGCCGGGTTCACCGACGTGTCGTCGACCGACATCCTCGACGACCACGCGGCCAGGGACACCGTGCTGAGGTCGGAACCGACCGCCGGGACGACGGTCGACCCGAGCACGCGCGTCGTCCTCACGGTGTCGGGCGGTCCCGGGCACACCACTGTCGCCGACGTCGTCGGCCGGAGCGAGGCCGATGCGCGGTCGGCACTGACCACCGCCGGCCTGGACGTGACGGTCCGCGTGCAGGACGGCCCGTCGTCGATCGGGCCTGGCCTGGTCGAGAAGGTCGAGCCGGCGGCCGGCACCCAGCTTCCCCCCCGGACGACCGTGACGATCACCGTCGTCAGCGGCGAGATCAGCGTGCCGGACGTGGTGGGCCGGGCCCGCGCCCAGGCGGAGGCCACCCTGAGCGGCTACGGTCTCGACGTCGTCGTGCAGCGCCAAGCCAGCGAGCGGCCGACGGGCACGGTCCTTGCGCAGGCGCCGGAGGCGGGCACGGTCCGCCGCGGCACGACCGTCACGCTCACCGTGGCGAGCCCCGTGACCGGCAGCAGCACCCCGCCACCGCAGACACCGCCGCCCGCGTCGTCCTGACCGGCAACCGCCCACCCAGCCGTCTCACACCCGGCCTGGTAACGGGATGCGCGGAACGTTACCCGGCCGCGGACGCGTGCGATGGCCCGGAAACGGGCCGTCCCTACAGTCGGCGGGGATGTCGACCGACTGCCACCGGCCGGAAGGGGACCAGCCCGTGACCGCACCGGCCCGTTCGCCGGGCACGCGTCCGCGAGCGGCCGACTCACCGATGCCGGGGCCGGCAGCGGCGGGTCGGGTGCGGTCGGTCTGCTCCTACTGCGGAGTCGGCTGCGGGATGGTGCTCGACGTCGAGGTGGGCGAGGACGGCCGGCGCCGCGTCGCCACGGTCTCCGGCGACCGCGAGCATCCGGCCAACCGCGGCCGGCTGTGCACCAAGGGGGCCACCAGCGCGGCGATGCTGGCCGCGCCGGGCCGGCTGACCAGCGCACTCGTCCGCGACGACCGGCGGGGCGAGCCGGCGGCGGTCGACGTGGACGCCGCCATCGGCCGGGTCGCCCGGGAGCTGCGCCGGATCATCGACACCCACGGCCCCGACGCGGTCGCGTTCTACGTCTCCGGGCAGATGTCGCTGGAGGCGCAGTACCTGGCCAACAAGCTGGCGAAGGGGTTCGTCGGCACCAACCAGATCGAGTCGAACTCGCGGCTGTGCATGGCCAGCGCCGGCAGCGGCTACAAGCTGTCGCTGGGCGCCGACGGCCCGCCGGGATCGTACGAGGACTTCGACCACGCCGAGGTGTTCTTCGTCATCGGCGCGAACATGGCCGACTGTCATCCGATTCTGTTCCTGCGGCTGCTCGACCGGGTCAAGGCCGGAGCCCGGCTCATCGTCGTCGACCCCCGGCGCTCGGCGACGGCCGCCAAGGCCGACCTGTTCCTGCAGATCAACCCGGGCACGGACCTCGCGCTGCTCAACGGCCTGCTGCACCTGCTGGTCGAGGGCGGGCACATCGACGAGGCGTTCATCGCCGAGCACACCGAGGGCTGGGCGGCGATGCCGGCGTTCCTCGCCGACTACCCGCCGGACCGGGTCGCCGAGATCACCGGCATCCCGGAGTCGGACATCCGCCGGGCGGCACAGTGGATCGGCGCGGCCGGGGCGTGGATGAGCCTGTGGACGATGGGCCTGAACCAGTCGACCCACGGCACCTGGAACACCGGCGCCCTGTGCAACCTGCACCTGGCGACCGGGGCGATCTGCCGGCCGGGGGCGGGCCCGTTCTCGCTGACCGGCCAGCCGAACGCGATGGGCGGGCGGGAGATGGGCTACATGGGTCCGGGCCTGCCGGGGCAGCGCTCGGTGGTGGCCGCGGCCGACCGTGCCTTCGTCGAGCAGCGGTGGGGCCGGCCGGCGGGCACGCTGCGCACCGACGCCGGGCGGGGCACCATCGACCTGTTCGCCCGGATGGCCGCCGGCGAGATCAGGGCCTGCTGGATCATCTGCACGAATCCGGTGGCCTCGGTCGCCAACCGGCGCACGGTGATCGAGGGGCTGGCGGCGGCCGAGTTCGTCGTCGCCCAGGACGCCTTCGCCGAGACGGAGACGAACGCCTACGCCGACGTGCTGCTGCCCGCCGCGATGTGGGCCGAGACCACCGGCGTCATGGTCAATTCGGAGCGGAACCTCACGCTGGTCCAGCAGGCCGCCGACCCGCCCGGCCAGGCCATGGCGGACTGGCGGCTCATCGCCCGGGTCGCCGCCGAGATGGGCTACGCCGACGCCTTCACCTACCGCGACGCCGAGGAGGTCTTCGAGGAGATCAAGGCCTTCCACAACCCGGCGACCGGCTACGACCTGCGCGGCGTCAGCTACGACCGGCTGCGCGAGACACCGGTGCAGTGGCCGTCCGCGGCGGCGGACGGCCCGGCCCGCAACCCGGTCCGGTACCGCAACGACGGGGTCAGTCAGCGCCTCGTCGAACGGCCCGACGGAACGCGGCCGCGCCTGGCGTTCCCGACCCCGTCGGGGCGGGCGGTGTTCCATCCGCGCCCGCACCTGCCCGCCGCCGAGCTGCCCGACGACGACTTCCCGTTCGTGCTGAACACCGGCCGCGTCCAGCACCAGTGGCACACCCTGACCAAGACCGGCAAGGTCGCGAAGCTCAACCGGCTCAACCCGGGCCCGTTCGTCGAGATCCATCCGCGCGACGCCGAGGCCCTCGGGCTCGACGACGGCGACGCGGTCGAGATCGCCTCCCGCCGCGGGCGGGCGGTGCTGCCGGCGGTCGTGACCGACCGGGTGCTCCCCGGCAACTGCTTCGCGCCGATCCACTGGAACGACCAGTTCGGCGAGTATCTCAGCGTCAACGCGGTCACCTCCGACGCCGTCGACCCGATCTCGTTCCAGCCGGAGCTGAAGGTCTGCGCGGTCGCCCTCACCCGGGTCGCCGCCGCGCCGACGGTCACGCCGGCCGCCACACCGACGGTCACGCCGTCGGCCGCACCGGCGGCCACACCCACCGCCACGCCTACTCTCGCGCCGCCGGCGGCGGATTCCGGGCAGCCGACCGCGGCGGAGGCGCTCGGGGAGCTGTTCGGCCTGCGGGGCATCGACGCACCGGTCCTCGGCGACGACGAGCGGCGCTACCTCGCGGGTTTCGTCGCCGCCCTGGGCGCCGCGGTTGCGGGGACACCGGGCGGGGTTCCGGTCCTGCCGCCCGGCTCTCCCCTCGCCCCCGCACCGGCGGCCTGGGTCAACGGCGCACTCGCCGGGGCGTTCTCCCGGACCCCCGTGCCCCCGGGCGCCCCCACCGGCGATGCGGGCGGCGGGACGGGACCGGCGACGCGGGAGATCACCGTGCTGTGGGCGTCCCAGACGGGGACCGCCGAGGACTTCGCCGTCACGACCGCCGTCGGCCGGCTCACCGCCGCCGGGTGGACGGCGCGGCTGCGATCCATGGGCGAGTGCCTGCCCGAGGAGCTGCGCGCCGGTGGCGACCTGCTCGTCATCACGAGCACGTTCGGCGACGGCGAGGCGCCCGACAACGGCGGTGGCTTCCTGGAGTCGCTGTCGGCGCTGGACCCGCCCCGCCTGCCGCGCCTGCGCTACGCCGTGCTCGCCTTCGGCGACTCCAGCTATGCGGACTTCTGCGGTCACGGCCGGCGCGTCGACGAGCGGCTCGCCCAACCGGGTCATGTCCTCCACCGGGACCACGACCTCGATCTCGAGGGCCTTCGCCGTCGGCGGCCGGACCACCGCCACCGGCGCCGCTCCGCCGAGGAAGCGCGCGACCTCCTCGACCGGGCGCACCGTGGCCGACAGGCCGATCCGCTGCGCCGGTGTCTCCAGCAGCGCGTCGAGGCGCTCCAGGCTGAGTGCCAGATGGGCGCCGCGCTTGGTACCGGCCACCGCGTGCACCTCGTCGACGATCACCGTGCGGACTCCGCGCAGCGCCTCGCGGGCCGCGCTGGTCAGCATGAGGAACAGCGACTCCGGCGTGGTGATCAGGATGTCGGGCGGACGGGTCCCGAAGCTGCGCCGCTGGGCGGCCGGGGTGTCCCCCGAACGGACGCCCACGGTGATGTCGGGCCGGGGCAGGCCAAGGCGCTGTGCGGCGCCCCGGATCCCCGCCAGCGGGGCGCGCAGGTTGCGTTCCACATCGATGCCGAGCGCCTTGAGCGGGCTGATGTAGAGCACCCGGCACCGGCGCGTCGGCTCGGGCGGCGGCTGCGAACGGGCCAGCGTGTCCAGGGACCAGAGGAAGGCGGCGAGTGTCTTTCCTGAGCCCGTCGGGGCGACGACCAGTGCGTTGCCGCCCGCGCGGATCGCCCCCCACGCACCATGCTGGGCGGGCGTCGGGGCGGCGAAGGCCGCGCCGAACCAGCTCCGGGTCGGCGCGGAGAACGGCGCGAGCGGATCCGGCTGGTCGGTGGGGCTGCGACTGGGCACGTCGTCCAGTCTGCGACGCGGCACCGACAGATTCCGGCGGCCGCCGTTCATCGGGCTCGGTGGTCCCACCGGACCTGCCCTGTCGCGGCGGATGCGGTCGGGTCCGGTGGGTGCCCGCCGAGGCGTGGACCGATCCCGGCGGCGGCGGTCGACCCGGTCCTTTCCGGGCGGTGCACACTGGGGAGGTGCGGCTGACCGAGTTCTGGGCGAAGATGGACACACGGTTCGGTTCGGCCTACGCGGAGTCCTTTGCCCGCGATCATGTGCTCGCGGGGCTCGGCGGTGCGACGGTCGAGGCCGCTCTGGCCCGCGGTGACGACGTCAAGATCGTGTGGCGGGCCGTCTGCGAGGAGTTCGACGTGCCTGCTCGGGAGCGTTGAGCGCGCCGATCGGCGTGTCGCCGGGCCGTCGAACGCCTGTTCGGCTACAGTTATCCCCATGCGGGCACTTATCCACAGATCACCCCCGGCCCTCGAAACTGTCGGACCCACGGCCTAACGTCACCCCCGTGGCCAAGAATCGACGACCTCAGCATGGAGTAACTCCAATGGCGGCAGGACTCGACCGTGACAAGGCGCTGGACAATGCCCTGGCGCAGATCGACAAGGCGTTCGGCAAGGGATCGGTCATGCGATTGGGGGACGACACCCGGCCGCCGATCCAGGCCATCCCCACGGGCTCGATCGCGCTGGATGTCGCGCTCGGTATCGGCGGCCTTCCGAAGGGCCGCGTCGTCGAGATCTACGGCCCGGAGTCGTCCGGGAAGACGACCGTCGCCCTGCACGCCGTGGCGAACGCGCAGGCCGCCGGCGGCATCGCGGCGTTCATCGACGCCGAGCACGCCCTCGACCCGGAGTACGCGGGGAAGCTCGGTGTCGACATCGACAACCTGCTGGTCTCCCAGCCGGACACCGGTGAGCAGGCACTCGAGATCGCGGACATGCTCGTGCGGTCCGGTGCGCTGGACATCATCGTCATCGACTCGGTGGCGGCGCTGGTCCCGCGGGCTGAGATCGAGGGTGAGATGGGCGACAGCCACGTCGGCCTCCAGGCCCGGCTGATGTCGCAGGCCCTGCGCAAGATGACGGGCGCGCTGGCGAACTCCGGCACGACCGCGATTTTCATCAACCAGCTCCGCGAGAAGATCGGCGTCATGTTCGGATCGCCGGAGACCACGACCGGTGGAAAGGCGCTGAAGTTCTACGCGTCGGTGCGCCTCGACGTCCGCCGCATCGAGACGCTCAAGGACGGTGCGGAGGCCGTGGGTAACCGTACCCGGGTCAAGGTGGTGAAGAACAAGGTCGCCCCGCCGTTCCGGACCGCCGAATTCGACATCGTCTACGGCGGTGGTATCAGTCGCGAGGGTTCCCTCATCGACATGGGCGTCGAACACGGCATCATCCGCAAGTCCGGGGCCTGGTACACCTACGACGGCGACCAGCTCGGCCAGGGCAAGGAGAACGCCCGGTCGTTTCTGCGGGACAATCCCGACCTGGCCAACGAGGTCGAGAAGAAGATCAAGGAAAAGCTCGGCCTCCTGCCCAGCGTCGAATCCGACGTTGTGGCACCGGTCCCCGTCGACCTCTGACCGATGGTGGGAGCCGGTCGGCGCGGTGCCGACCGCCGTCCGGCCGCCGGCACCGATGCCGCAGGCGGTTCCGGTGCCGGTCGGCCGACGGATCCGGTCGTCGTCGCGCGGGAAATCTGCCTGCGTCTGCTGGCGGCGCGGGCGCGTAGCAGGGCCGAACTGGCCACAGCCCTGCGTAGCCGAGGCGTGGACGACGACGTCGCCGCGACGGTCCTCGATCGACTGACCGCGGTCGGGCTCGTCGATGATGGTGCCTTCGCCGCGGCCTTCGTGTCCTCAGCGCGAACCCACCGCGGGCTTGGTCGGCAGGCGCTCGTCGCGGAGTTGCGTCGGCGAGGGGTCCAGCCGGACGTGGTCGAGGTGGCCACGTCCGATCTGGCCGCGCACGATGAAGAGGAGATGGCCCGAGACCTCGTGCGGCGCCGGTTGCGATCGATGGATCGGCTACCCGAGCAGGCGCGGGTGCGACGGCTGCTGGCCATGCTCATGCGGCGGGGCTACCCAGCCGAGCTCGCGATCCGGGTCGTGCGCGAGCAGGTCGGCGCCGGTGCCGACGAGGGCGGACCGCCGCCGGCGACGTGGGACGGCGACGACCTCGGCCCCTCCGCCTGAGGGCTAGCGGGAATTCCGCCTGTTGTCAATGTGACGAATTTCTTGACCGGAGAATGTGACCCGACTTATTCTCCCAGAAAGGTGACAGGATCCCCCGCGGGGACGCGGTGACGATAGCTCGTTCAACTTCACAAGGAGGCAGCCGCCGCGAGCGGGTGTCCGAGTCGCTATGCCGGGATGGGCCATCACTGTTGATGGTCTGCTCCAGCGTGCCGCCGTGGGCTCCTTATCGTAATGGTGGAGTCCGCGTGCTGCCCCTCCACGGCTGTGATCGCGCCGGGTCGTGGGTCCTTCGCCGCTCCGATCCAGCCCGCCTGGGCGGGTCCGACGATAGCGGAGGGAGCAGCGGTGGACGGCGTTCTCGTCATCCTCTTGTCACTCGTTCTCGTCGTGCTCGTGGCGCTAATCCTCGCCGTGGCATGGCTGGCGCGCACGGCGCGGGGGGATCGGCATTACGGTGCCGCGATACGCGCAGGCCGGAGCTCCTTGGCCGTCGCGGCCTCGGCCGACCCGCATCCGCTCGACGACGACGACTCCGAACCCGCGGTGCGGGTGTTGCCCGGGGTCCACTCCGTGGCCGGTGGCGACCAGTCCGCGGGGGACGCTCCCGATGCGACCGGTGGTGGGTCCGCGGCCGCATCGGACGGCGGCGCGGACCTCCCGGCCTCCCGGGTGCCACCCCGCGATGCGGCACCCGTGTCGGGGCCCGAGGCGGCGGGCGGCGATGCGCCCTCGTCGGCCGCCGGATCGCCCGTCGACGCGGATGCGGGCCGGATCGCCGAGACCGTAGTCGCCGAAACGGCGGGACCGACGGCACCGACGGAGGCGGCATCGATCGAAGCGCCATCGCGGGAGTCGACGCCGGCGGCGTCGGCGGAGTTGTCGGCGCCAGCGTCTCGGGAGGCGGTGTCGCCGGAGTCGGCGTCTCGGGAGTCGGCGTCTCGGGAGGCGTTGTCTCGGGAGTCGGCGTCTCGAGAGGCGTTGTCGCGGGAGTCGGCGTCTCGAGAGGCGATGTCGCGGGAGTCGGCGTCGGTGCGGCGGGCGGCCGAGCGGGAGGCGGCGCAGATCGTCGCTCGCGCGGAACGTGAGGCCGCGGAGCGGCTCGCCCGGGTCGAGCGGGAGGCCGCGGAAATCCGCCGACGTGGCGAGGACGAGGTCGCCTCTCTGCGCAACCAGGCGCGTGCCGAGGCCGCGGCCGACTCCTCCCGCGCGCAGGTCGCGGTGCGGGACGCGGCCCGCGTCGAGCTGGAGGCCGCCCGGGTCGAGATCGCCTCGGCCCGGACCTCCTTCGAGGACGATCTGCGGGTCCGGCGGGCCGAACTGCGTGCCCGGGAGGAGGCGCTCGCGGCCCGGGAACAGCGGGTCGAAGAGCGCACCGCCGGTCTGGACGAACACGCCAGCCGGCTCGCCGGGCGCGAGCAGGACCTGCTCGACCGGGAGGACGAGCTGGCCGGCAGAACGGCCGCGGCGGCCGATGTCGAGGCCGCCCGGCAGGCGGCGCTGGAGCGGATCGCCGAGCTCACCGCGGCCCAGGCCCGGGCGGAGCTGGTCTCGACCATCGAGCACGACGCCCGCCGCGAGGCCGCCCTGCTGGTCCGTGAGATCGAGTCGCGGGCCGAGGAGGAAGGAGAGGAACGCGCCCGCCGGATCGTGACCACGGCGATCCAGCGGGTTGCCTCCGAGCAGACCACCGAGTCCGTCCTCACCGTGCTGCACCTGCCGGGGGACGAGATGAAGGGCCGGATCATCGGCCGCGAGGGGCGCAACATCCGGACCTTCGAGTCCGTCACCGGGGTGAACGTGCTGATCGACGACACCCCGGAGGCGGTCCTGCTGAGCTGCTTCGACCCGGTGCGCCGGGAGATCGGCCGGATCACGCTGGCGGCGCTGGTGTCCGACGGGCGCATCCACCCGCATCGCATCGAGGAGGAGTACGCGCGGGCCCAGGTGGAGGTCGAGGAGCGTTGCGTGCGCGCCGGTGAGGACGCGCTGCTCGAAACGGGGATCTCCGAGATGCACCCGGAGCTCGTCACCCTGCTCGGGCGGCTGCGTTACCGCACCAGCTACGGCCAGAACGTGCTTGCGCACCTCATCGAGAGCGCTCACCTCGCCGGGATCATGGCAGCGGAGCTGCGGATGGCGCTGCCCCAGGCGAAACGCGCGGCGTTGCTGCACGACCTCGGCAAGGCGCTGACCCACGAGGTCGAGGGTTCCCACGCGCTCATCGGCGCGGACGTGGCCCGCCGCTACGGGGAGACCGAGGAGGTCGTGCACGCGATCGAGGCGCACCACAACGAGGTCGCGCCCCGCTCCCTGTGCGCCGTGCTGACCCAGGCGGCTGACCAGATCTCCGGCGGACGGCCAGGGGCGCGCCGTGACAGCCTGGAGTCGTACGTGAAACGGCTCGAACGCATCGAGCAGATCGCCGGTGATCGCCCGGGGGTCGACCGGGTGTTCGCGATGCAGGCGGGCCGGGAGGTGCGGGTCATGGTCATCCCCGAGGAGGTCGACGACGTCGCCGCCCACCTGCTCGCCCGCGACGTCGCCCGGCAGATCGAGGACGAGCTCACCTACCCGGGCCAGATCCGGGTGACCGTGGTCCGCGAGACCCGGGCGGTGGGCACGGCCCGCTGACCAGCCGTCCGGCCGGACGGCTCAGGCCCGGGTACCGGCCGGGACAGGTCAGGTCCGGGTACCGTCCGGACCGCCCTGTTCGGGCACCGCTGCCGCCGGCCGGGCGACCAGAGCCGTCGCGGCGTCCATGGGCAGCTCCGCGGGCCCCCCGCCCAGACGGCGGTTCTGCCGGCGGTCGAGCCAGCGGGCCAGTGCCGAGAGCAGGCTGTTGGTCACGATGTAGATGACGGCGATCACCGTGTAGATCGGCAGGGCATATCGGCTGCCGAGGAACTCCACGGCGCCGCGCCCGGAGCGCAGCAGCTCGCTGTAGGCGATGACGAAACCGAGTGAGGTGTCCTTGAGCAGGGTCACCAACTGGCTGATCAGGGTCGGGCTCATGCGCCGGACCGCCTGCGGGAACTGGATGAGCCGGAAGATCTGTACCGGCCGCAGCCCGAGCGCTGCGGCGGCCTCGGTCTGCCCCCGGTCGATCGAGGCGATCCCCGCCCGGAAGATCTCGCTGATCACCGCCCCGTTGTAGGCGGTCAGGCCGAGCACCAGGGCCCAGAAGGCCGACAGTTTCCAGCCGAGCGCCGGCAGCCCCAGGTAGGCGAACAGGATCAGCATGAGCACCGGCAGGCTGCGGAACAGTTCGACCACGGCGGTGGCGGGGATGCGCACGGCGCGGTGCCGCGACATCCGCGCCATCGCCAGCGCGACGCCGAGGACCGCGGCGAAGACCATCGCCGTCAACGCCGCGCGCAGCGTGTCGAGCAGGCCGTTCCACAGCAGGGTCCGCAGGTCGGGCTGGTCGACGAACACGGTCCACAGCTCGCCGTCGAGCTGCCCGTGGTCCGCCAGCCGCAGCAGCGCCACCGTGACCAGCCCGGCAATGACGAGCAGCGCGGCGATGCTGGCGATCAGGATGCGCCGACGACCCCGGGGGCCGGGCGGATCCGCCAGGACGATCGGGGTGCCGCTCATCGTGCCCTCGCCACCCGTCGTTCGGTCAGGGCCAGCGCGCCTGCCAGTGCCAGCGTGAGGATCAGGTAGGCGACCACGCCGCCGAGCAGCACGGCGATCACCGAGTCCGGATTGGCCGTCGTCAGCCGCTGCACCACCCCGGTCAGCTCCTGGACGCCGAACGCCGCGGCGATCGACGTGTTGCGGATCAGGGCGCTGATCACGCTGCCGAGGGGCTGGAGCACGTTGCGGAACGCCTGCGGCAGCACGATCATCCGCAGCGTCTGGGTGAAGGTCAGGCCGAGCGCGCGGGCGGCCTCGGCCTGACCGAGGTCGACCCCGTTGATGCCCGAGCGGACCGCCTCGCAGACCAGCGCCGCGTGGTAGATCGACAAGGCGACCACCGCGAAGGTGAAGTAGGAGAACACGATGTCGACCTGCGGCAGGACGAACACGACGAAGAAGAACACCACCGTCAGCGGGGTGTTGCGGACGATTTCCACGTAGGCGGTGCCGAACCAGCGCAGCGGAGGCACCGGGGAGACCCGCATCGCCGCGAGCGCGGTGCCGAGGATCAGCGCCGCGATCGCCGCGAACAGGCTCAGACCCACCGTGCGGCGGAATCCCTCGGCGAAGATGTCGAGGTTGTCGAAGACGGCGTCGATCGCGATGCTCCCTCGTGCGGTGGAACGCCTGGTCGCGGTGACCGGCGGAACCAGCCGATCACCGCGACCGGTGGGTCAGGAGGTGTAGCGGTCGACGGGCGGCGGGGTCGGCGTGTTCGGCTCGACCTTCCCGACGGTCGAGCTGAACGCCTTCGCCCAGCGACCGTCGGAGTACGAGGCCTCCAGCGTGTCGTTGATGAAGGTCCGGAAGTCGGTGTCGCCCTTCTTGATCCCGATGCCGTACGGCTCCTTGGTGAAGGTGCCGCCGACGATCTTGAAGGCGTCCGGGTCCTTGTCGATGAGGCCGAGGAGGATCACGTTGTCGGTGGTGACCGCGTCCACCTGCCCGTTCTTCAGCGCATCGGCGCACTTGCTGTACACGTCGAACAGCACCAGCTGGGCCTTGGGTGCCACCTTGCGGATGTTCTCCGCCGGCGTGGAGCCGCTGACCGAGCACACCTTCTTGCCTGCGAGGGAGTCCTTGCCGGTGATGTCGGTGTTCTTCTTCGCCACCATGATCGACTGGCCGGCGACGTAGTACGGTCCGGCGAAGTCGACGACCTTCTTGCGCTTGTCGTTGATCGTGTACGTGGCGACGACCATGTCGACCCGGCCCTGCTGGATGAACGGCTCCCGGTTGGCCGACACCGTCTCCACGAAATTCACCTTGTCGCGGGGGATCCCGAGCGCATCGGTGACGATCTGCGCGATCTCGACGTCGAAGCCCTCGGGCTTGCCGCTGAGGTTCTTCAGTCCGAACAGGTTCTGGTCGAACTTCGTGCCGACGGTGATCTTCCCGGCGTCGTGGAGGCGGGCCATGGTGGTGCCGGGGGCGAAGCTGGCCGCGGCGCTCGAGGTGACCGCCTTTGCGCCGTCGCCGTCGTCGTCGCTACCGCAGGCGGTCAGGCCGAGAGTGGCGACCAGCGCGGCGCCGAGCAGCAGCGCGCCGCCGCGC
>NZ_JAMQQF010000830.1 GCF_023716945.1 Frankia sp. AiPs1
CCGTCCGCCGGCTGGGGCGGGTCCGGGCTCACCCGAGGCTCCGGACGTCCGAGCCAGCGCGCACGTCCGCGCCACCGCGCGGGTCGGTCCCCCCGCGGGGGTCCGCGGCCGCACGGGGATCGCCCGGAGCCATCCGGGCAAGCAGCGCCTCGGCGAGTATGAGATCGGGCGGTTGGGTCACCTTGAATGCCTCCTGAGCGCCGGGGATGGTCGTCACCGGCACGCCGAGAGCCTCGACCAGACCGGCATCGTCCGTCGCCGGAGTGTCCGGCAGGGCATACGCGGCGGCGAGCACGTCACGCCGGAATCCCTGCGGGGTCTGCACCGCCCGCAGCCGGTCGCGGGGCGGGGTGCGGATCACCCGGCCGTCCGGGCCGACCTCCTTGACGGTGTCCGTCAGGCCGAGCACGGGGATCACCGCCGGATGCCCGGCCAGCACTGCCGCGACCACCGCGTCGACGAGCGAGGGCGGGGTCAGCGGCCTGGCCGCGTCGTGGACGAGGACGACCGAGACGTCCTCGTCGACCGCGCGCAGGGCTCGGCGGACCGAATCCACCCGCTCCGCGCCGCCGGCGATCACGCGCACGTCCCGCCCGAGCAGTTGTGCCACGACCTCGACCAGAGTTGGCGGTGCCGCCACGACGATCTGCGTCACCGACTCCGAACGCCGCAGCGCCTCGATCGAACGCACCAGCATGGGCCGACCGCCCAGGGCTCGCAGAGCCTTGGGGGTACCTCCGCCCAGCCGCTCACCGCGGCCGGCAGCCGGCACGATCGCCGCGACCCGCGGGCCGGTCGACCGCGACTGGAGACCTTCGCCCATCACCAGACCTCCCGTGTGCCATCCACCACGAGAGCATGGCCTATCCGGCCGACCGGACGCGAGCCGGCCGACCGGTACGCCGATCGGGCGTGCGCAGCCGGATGGGTGCGAGCGCCGCCATCGGACCGCGCCGGCCGGCGAACCCGGCCCACCGGACGACAGGGCGTCCGGAGGGGCCGACCTCCCAGCCGGAAATCATATTCCGGTATTTTTTCGCCGACCGAATGAACCGGCCGACACCCGATCTATTACGACCGGGCTGACAAGGCCTGGATCAGCCGGCGAGAACCTCGTCGAGCATCGCCTCAGCCTTGTCCTCGTTGGTGCCCTCCGCGAGCGCGAGCTCACTGACGAGGATTTGCCGTGCCTTGCTCAACATCCGCTTCTCACCCGCGGAAAGACCGCGCTCGCGATCACGGCGCCACAGATCGCGGACGACCTCGGCAACCTTGTTCACGTCACCGGAGGCGAGCTTTTCGAGATTTGCCTTATAACGCCGGGACCAGTTGGTGGGCTCCTCGGTGTGGGGTGCCCGGAGCACCTCGAACACCCGTTCCAGCCCATCCTGCCCGACGACGTCGCGTACCCCGACCATGCCGACGTTGTCGGCCGGCACCCGGACAGTCAGATCGCCCTGAGCGACCTTCAGCACGAGATAGAGTCTTTCCTCGCCCTTGATGACGCGGGTTTCAATCGCGTCAATGAGAGCAGCACCATGATGCGGGTAAACAACGGTCTCGCCGACTTGGAACGCCATGTGTCACGTGCCCCTTCCGCCTCTACCAGCGTAACACGCACGCATCGCCGCAGGTCAGACGCGCGCTGCAAGCGCAAGGGCCGCAACGCCAAGCCGAGGGGCCCGGCGGAGCCTTCCGGCCACCGTTCGCGACGGCGGACACCGCGCGACCCGGATCCACCCACCGATCCCCCCTCGCCGCGCAACGACACCGAACAGCCCTACCAGGTAAAACGGGCGACAGGTCGACGGATGTTGGCTGCGCGTTGCGCGTGGAATCGCCAGGCGAACGTAGCGCGGACGGACCCCGTCCG
>NZ_JAMQQF010000831.1 GCF_023716945.1 Frankia sp. AiPs1
GGGCGGCCCCGCCCGGCGGACGGGGCCGACTGATCCGCGCGCACGTCCGCGACCGTACCCGCCCGTTCAGGCGGCCCGGGGCGCGCCCTCGACGCGCCGGGCGGAAGCCCTCCGCCGTCACCTATTGTTTGCGCCATATCGAGTCACTGCCACGGTGCGCAACGGAGCGCGCCGTGGTCGACGAACCCGGCGGCGCGTTCGGCGGCAGAGGGTGACTCGAAATGCGCCGCGGAGGTGCCTGTGATCCTCGGATCCGGCTCAGCATGGGACACGGCCTGCGTTCAACTGGGGAACGCGGCTCGTCATCTGGGCCTCGACGACGGACTGCACGAACTGCTCCGCACGCCCCGCCGGGCGATCACCGTCAGCGTGCCACTGCTGCGCGACGACGGTTCGCTGATGGTGCTGACCGGCTACCGCGTCCAGCACAACCTTGCCCGCGGCCCCGGCAAGGGCGGCATCCGCTACCACCCGAGCTGCGACCTCGACGAGGTCAAGGCGCTGGCGATGTGGATGACCTGGAAGTGCGCGCTGATGGGGATCCCCTACGGCGGGGCGAAGGGCGGCATCGCCGTGGAACCGGCGCTGCTGTCCCGCCAGGAGCTCGAGCGCATGACCCGGCGGTACGCCGCCGAGCTCGTCCCCCTGATCGGACCGGAGAAGGACATTCCCGCTCCCGACGTGGGCACCAACGAGCAGACCATGGCCTGGATCATGGACACCTACTCCGCCCACACCGGCCACACCACCACCGGCGTCGTGACCGGCAAGCCGCTGTCGATCGGCGGCTCCGCCGGACGGGCCGGGGCGACCAGCCGCGGCGTCCAGCTCGCGCTGTTCGCCGCCCTGCGCCAGACCGGCCGCGACCCGCACGACACGACCGTCGCCATTCAGGGCTTCGGCAAGGTCGGGGCGCTCGCCGCCCAGTACCTGCACGACGCCGGCTGCAAGGTCGTCGCCGTCTCGGACGTCAAGGGCGGCGTGTACAACCCGCAGGGCCTCAACCCGGCGGCGTTGATCCGCCACCTCGCCGAGGGTGCGGAGACCGTCGTCGGTTTCCCCGGCACGGACACCCTCACCAACGACGACCTGCTCGAACTCGACGTGGACGTGCTGATCCCCGCCGCCCTCGAAGGTGTCATCACCATCGAGAACGCCGACCGGATCAAGGCACGGATCATCGTCGAGGGGGCCAACGGCCCGGTGACGGCGGACGCCGACCGGATCCTGGAGGACCGGGACGTGATGGTCGTGCCGGACATCCTCGCCAACGGCGGCGGCGTCGCGGTCTCGTACTTCGAGTGGGTGCAGGACATGCAGGCCTACTTCTGGTCCGAGGACGAGGTCAACGACCGGCTTCGAATCCTGATGGAGCGGGCCTACAGCGAGGTGGCGATGCTCGCCACCACGCAGGGCGTCAGCTTGCGCAAGGCGGCGCACATCATCGGGGTGAGCCGGGTCGCCGAGGCCCACCAGACACGCGGCCTCTACCCCTGAGCGACCCGCAGCTCCCCGCGCACCGGGACCTGCCTCACCGGGACCTACCTGCGAGGGACCTGCCCGCGAGGGACCTGCCTCACCACGACCCGCCTCCCAGGGATCTGCCGCACGTCATGCAGATCCGATCGACGCCGACACGCGCCGGCGCGAGGTGACGCGCCGGCCCCGGAACGGGCCGCGCCGGGCGGCATCCCGGGACGCCCGGGACTGCCACCGGACGGTGCCGGTCGCCGAGTTGCCGAGGGTGACCACGGTCAAGGCCACCGATCGTGCGAGCTCTCGGCAACTCGTGCGGCTGCCCGACCCGACCGCCGCCCGACCGGGCCGCGTCCCGAACCCGCCTCGGCGGGGAACGCCGCCGCCTGGGCC
>NZ_JAMQQF010000832.1 GCF_023716945.1 Frankia sp. AiPs1
GGCGCGGGCACCGGGTCGTCGTGACCGGCGGACCCCGGGAGACGCCGCTGACCGCCGCCGTCGCCGGCGGACTGGCGGGGATCCGGGACCTCGGCGGGCGCACCGACCTCGCGGCCCTGGCCGGCGTGCTGGAGAGGGCCGGGGCGGTCGTCGTCGGCAACACCGGACCTGCGCATCTCGCGGCGGCCGTGGCAACGCCGGTCGTGTCGCTGTTCGCCGCCACCGTGCCGGCGGAGCGCTGGGCGCCCCAGGCCCCGCACCGGGTGCTGCTCGGCGACCAGGGCGTCGGCTGTGCCGGCTGCCATGCCCGGGACTGCCCGGTGCCCGGCCATCCCTGTCTGAGCCGGGTCGAGCCGAGCGAGGTAGTCGCCGCCGTCGAGACCCTCCTCGCGCTCGCCACGGCACCCCCGTCCGCCAAGGCACCCCCGCTCGCCACGGAACCACCGTCCGCCACGGAACCCTTGTTCGCCACTGCCACCGCCGCCCCGCCGGCCGGACCGGCCATGGCCGCCGGTCCGACCCGCCCGGACGCCCTGGAGGCATTCTGATGAACGTCTCGATGGTCTCCGAGCACGCCAGCCCGCTCGCCGCCCTCGGGGGGGTCGACGCCGGCGGGCAGAACGTGCACGTGGCCGCTCTCTCCGCGGCGCTGGCCAGCCGGGGCGTCCAGGTCACCGTGCACACGCGGCGTGACGATCCCGAGCTGCCCCGGTACGTGCGCCACGGCGCCGGCGTGCGGATCGACCATGTCCCCGCGGGACCCGCGTGCTACGTGCCCAAGGACGAGCTGCTGCCCTACATGGACGGCTTCGCCGCCGAGCTGCACCGGCAGTGGCAGTGCCGGCGTCCGGACATCGTGCACGCGCACTTCTGGATGTCGGGGCTCGCCGCGCTGCGCGCCGCCCGCCCGCTCGGCGTCCCCGTCGTGCTCACCATGCATGCCCTCGGGGTGGTCAAGCGCCGCCATCAGGGGCGCAAGGACACCTCGCCCCCGGCGCGCATCCCGCTGGAACGCCGGCTCGTCGCCGACGTCGACCAGCTCGTCGCCACCTGCACCGACGAGGTCTTCGAACTCATCCGGATGGGGGCGCCGCGGCGGCGGATCAGCGTCGTGCCATGCGGGGTCGACCTGTCCCTGTTTACCGTCGAGGGCCGGCAGTCCCCCACGAACGACCCAACGTCCCCCACCAACGGTTCGGCGTCCCCCACGAACGGCCCGGAGCTCACCACGAACGGCCCGGCCGAGCGCGTGCGGCTGTTGTCCGTCGGCCGGCTGGTGGAACGCAAGGGTGTCGGCAACGTGATCAGCAGCCTGCCGCTCCTACCGCGGGCCGAGCTCGTCGTCGCCGGCGGGCCGGCCCCGGCGGGCATCGACCACGACGCGGAGGTGGGCCGGCTGCGCCGGCTCGCGACCGAGCTGGGCGTCGCCGATCGCGTGCGCTTCCTCGGCCGGGTCGACCACGGCGACCTCCCGGCGCTGTACCGGGGGGCGGACATCGTCACCTGCGTGCCCTGGTACGAGCCGTTCGGCATCGTTCCGTTGGAGGCGATGGCCTGTGGGGTGCCCGTCGTCGCCTCCGCCGTCGGCGGGCTCGTCGACACGGTCGTGGACGGCCTGACCGGGCTGCACGTCCCACCGCGTTCCCCGGAACGCATCGCCGAGGCCCTCGCCGAGCTGATCGACGATCCGGGGTGGCGGCTCGAACTCGGCGCGCAGGGCGCCCGCCGGGCCCGCTCCCTGTTCTCCTGGGACCGGGTGGCAGCGCTCACCCTCGCCGGTTACGAGCGGCTGGCCGCCCGTGGGCCGGCCCGCCTCGGCGCCCCCGACCTGCCCGCGGGGGTGTGACGGTGGCCGCGCGGCGCGAGGC
>NZ_JAMQQF010000833.1 GCF_023716945.1 Frankia sp. AiPs1
GCCTGCGTCCGGCGGAGCAGCCGCCCGGACGCGGCTGGCTCGTCGACCGGCGGCACGGCAACCGGCTGGTGCAGCTCGGCTGGCTCGCCGCCGAGGGCGAAGCGCGCATGGCGCGCGGGTGAACGCGGCACGGACCGGCGCGGGGGGATGACAGTCGGTCGGCAGGTATGGACAATAAGTACGAGTCTGGGCTTCGTGGCGAAACGCGCCCCGCGCGGCTGCGGTGGAACCTGCCGTGGCCGCGCGGGTGCGAGGACGGGGGTGCGTGGTGGCCGGTCCGGGTGGTGACCTCAACGTTCATGCCGAGGATCTCTACACCCACAGCGGCGACGTCTCGACCGCCGCGTCCCATCTGCGCCAGGACGGCCTGACCGCCCTGATGATGATCGCGCAGCTCGGCTCGGGCGGCGACTTCGCGCCGGGCTCCGTCGACTCGCTGGTCCACCTGCACACCCAGCACCTGCTCGCGCTGTCCGGCGCGCAGACCGCGTTGGGCGACACGGTGGCCGGGCTCGGGGTGCTCGGCCAGGGGGCGGGCCTCATCGGGGCCAACTACCAGGCCTCCGACGAGGCCGCGGCGAGGCGGATCAACGGCGCGCTCGTCGACCGGCTGCTCGCGCCACCGCCGCCCGGTGAGCAGGTTCCGGACGGCGTCCAGGTGCAGGAGGTGCCGCTCACGCCGGAGGAGCAGCGCCAGATCGCGGCGATCGGCACGGCGCTGGGTGGACGCGGCGGGGGCGGGGCCACCCGCACGTTCAGCAGCTCCACCGGAGCGGTCACCGTGACCGTGCCCGCCGTGCCGGCGATGAGCGCCCCGCCGATACCGGGCCGGCCGAGTGCCGGCGCCCCCGCCGCACCGGCGCAGCCCGGCGCGCCGCAGACCTTCACCACGGGCGGCGAGAACGACCTGAGCTCGGACGGCGTCTGCTTCACCTCGGCCGACTCGCCGGCGCCGGGCTGCTGGGACGAGCGGGCGCGTCGCCGCCCCGCCCTGCCCTGAATGGTCCCGCCTGATGCGGCCGCCGGCGGCCCGCATGGGGAGGCCGCGTGGCAACGGTAGACCGCCTGTCCATCGAGATGCTGTGGACCGAGATCCGTAATCTCAGCGACGAGACGATCGCCGGCATCTCGCACCAGTGGAGCGTGCTCAGCCAGGCCCACTACGCCGCGGCCACCACGCTGGAGACCAAGGCCGCCGATCTGACCCTGGGCTGGCAGGGCCAGGGTGCCGACGCCTACCTGCGCCACCTGGGCGACACCGTCACCTCCCTGCGGGACGCCGGCGCCGCCGCCGGGACCAACGCCGCCGGCCTCGCCCAGCTCGCCAACCAGGTCGGGCCTGTCCAGAAGGCGATGGACGCCCTGTGGCGGGAGTACAAGGCGAAGTACGACCACGCCGTCGACTCCTTGCAGAACGCGAACGCCGCCCAGAAGCTGTGGTGGGACACACTCGGCGAGCCCCCGCATCCCGAGAAGATCGCCGACGAGTACACCCTCCGGGCCCGCGACCTCGTCCGCCCGCTGGAGCAGACCGCGTCCGCGGTAACCCCGACGATCGTTGGCCCGCCGGCGTTCAACGGCCCCAAGGGCATCAACCCGGCTGTCGCGATGCCGATGCCTCTGGGAGGTGCGGGCCGTCCGGGAGGTGCGGGCAGTCCGGAAGGCGCGGGCCGGTCGAACCACCCGCCGGCGCCTGGCGGTGGGATGGCGCCCCTGGGGCGTGGGACGGCCGTCGCCTCCCCACGCGGGGGTAGCCCGCCGCCACCCGGCCACCCACCCGCGCCGAGATCAGGCCTGCCCGGTCCACGGTCGCCCGTCCCGGCGCCCGGCGCCGTGCCGGCACCGCCGGGTGTGGTG
>NZ_JAMQQF010000834.1 GCF_023716945.1 Frankia sp. AiPs1
GCGCGGCGAGGTCGCGGGCGCCGAGGCGCACCCGCGGGCCGGTGAGCAGGCGGACCAGCGCGGCGTTCGCCGTGGGCGCGTCGAGGACCTCCAGCACGGCCACGATTTCGGCGACCTCCGGCACGGTGAGCAGGCCGGTCAGCCCGACGACCTCGACCGGCAGCCCGACGGCCTGCAACGCGGTCAGCAGCGGCGGGATGTCCCCGCGGGCCCGGACGAGGACGGCGATGTCGCCGGGGCCGGTGCCGGCGTCGACCACCGCGCGCAGCCGGTCGGCGATCCAGGCGACCTCGTCGGCCCAGCTCGGGTGCAGGGCCACGACCGTCTCGCCGCGGTCGGCGACGTCGGCCCGCGGGCGCAGCTCGACGACCCGGTGGCGCGCCCGCAACTGGGCCGCCACCACGTTGGCGAGGTCGAGCAGCCGGCCACCGCTGCGCTGGTTCACCGACAGCTCGTAGACGCCGGCCGGTCGGCCGTCGGCGCGCGGGAAGTGGGTCGGGAAGTGGTCGAGGTTCGCCACCGACGCCCCCCGCCAGCCGTAGATCGCCTGGCACGGGTCGCCGACGGCGGTGACCGGGTGGCCGCCGCCGAACAGGCCGGTGAGCATGCGGCGCTGGGCAACCGAGGTGTCCTGGTACTCGTCGAGCAGGACGACGGCGGCCCGGGCCCGCTCGGCGCGGCCGACCTCCGGCATTGTCTCGGCGAGGCGGGCCGCATAGGTGACCTGGTCGCCGAAGTCCAGTACGTCCCGCTCGCGGCGGGCGGCCCGGTAGTCGGCGACGAGTGCGGCGAGCTCCGAGCGCCCGCGGGCGGCGGCCGCGAACCGACGCAGCCGCTCCTGCACACCCTTGGTGCCCCGCCGGCCGCCGGCGGCGGCCAGCGCCGTCAGCACCTCCTCGAGGAACGCGCTGTCGAACGCGACGAGCTTCGCCGGGTCGATGAGGTGCTCGCTCATCTCCGCGTCGAGCGCGACCAGCTCGCCGACGACGGCCCCCAGCGATCGGGTCAGCGCCTGCACCGGGCCGCCGTAGGCGCGCGCAACCCGCCCGGCGAGCTGATAGCGAGCCGCCCCGGACAGCAGCTGGATGTCTGGTTCGAGGCCGAGGCGCAGCGCGTTGTCGACGACGAGCCGCCCAGCGAAGGCGTGGTAGGTGGCCACGGTGGGCTCGCCGTCCACCTCGGCGTCGGCCGTCGGCTCCGGTCCCGACCAGCCGCCGACGTCGGCGGCGCCCGCCTTGCGCAGCGCGAGGCGCACCCGACCGGCCAGCTCACCGGCGGCCTTGGTGGTGAAGGTCAGCCCGAGCACCTGCTCCGCGCGCACCTGGCGGGTCGCGACGAGCCAGACCACCCGGGCCGCCATCACCGAGGTCTTCCCGGAGCCGGCGCCGGCGACGATCACCCCCGGCTCCAGCGGGGCGGTCGCGGCGGCGATCTGCTCGTCGGTGTACGGAACTTCGAGCAGGTCGCGCAGGTCCTCCGGGTCGAGCCGGGGACCGGCGGGAGCGCCGTCGGGGTCGCCGCCGGGATCGCCGCCGAACCCGGGCAGGAACGGCTGGCGGGACGCCGACCCGCCGCCGCCCAGGTCGCCCCGGCCACCCGGCGGACGGGGATGACCGGAGCCGGCCGCGTTCATTCGATCACCTGCCGTCCCTCGGGTCGGGCGGGGCAGCTCGGCTGGAACGTGCACATCGTGCAGTGCTCGCCCGGGGTCGGCCGGAACGCCTCCGCGTCGATGGTGCGCACCGCCTCGCCGAGGACGTCGTCCATCCAGGTGGGGCCCTCGGCGGGCAGCGCCTCCTGGGCCTGGACCTCGGGCGGGCCGGGCGCCTCCCCGGGCAGGCGGGGCCCGGCGC
>NZ_JAMQQF010000835.1 GCF_023716945.1 Frankia sp. AiPs1
ATGAACGGGTGGGCCGCGGTCCGGGCGCGCCGCGTCGCCCAGCGGGGTGCGCCCAGGTAGGCCAGCAGCAGCAACCCCGCGGCGGCGTCCGCGGCGAGCCGGCCGGCCAGCGGGCCGAAGGCGGCCAGGGACAGCACGACGAGCGCCGCCGTCGTCGCGGCGACGAGGCCGGTGACCCGCATATGCGACCAGCCGGCGATGGTCAGCCGCTGGTAGGCGTGCGAGCGGTGCGGGGAGTACCACTGCTCCCCGGCGCGGATCCGTCGCGCCAGCGTGGCAGTGGTGTCCGCCAGGTAAAGAGCGGTCGGGGCGAGCGCCGACTCCGGCGGGATGCCGGCCAGCACCGCCTGGACGGCGAGCACGGCGAGCACGGCACCCAGCGTGTAACTGCCGACGTCACCGAGGAAGATCCGGGCCCGGGGAAAGTTGAACGGCAGGAAGCCGAGCGCCGAGGCCGCGACGAGTATCCCGCCGCAAGCCACCGTGGGCAGGTCCTGCGCGGCGCCCAGGGCTGCGAAGGCCCCGCCCGCCAACGCCGCCGTGACCGCGGAGATGCCGTTGATGCCGTCCATGAAGTTGAAGACGTTGACGAAGCCGGTGATCCAGACGGGCGCCGCGACGGTCACCAGTAGGACGGTGAGCAGGCCGGGTGTCGCGTCGCCGAGCACGGCGCCGAGCACGGCCATCGCCGCGACGACGAAGGACGTGGCGGTGTGCAGGGCCAGCCGCCGCAGCGCGGTGACCCCGCCGACGTCCTCGGCCAGCCCGATCAGCCCGAACAGGGCGGCCGCAGCGGTCAGCGGCAACAGGTCGGGGGCGTCGGCGCCGCCCTGGGTGAGGACCATGACGAGGACGCCCGCGAACAGGCCGAGCACCACGGCGATGCCGCCGCCGCGGGGGGTCGGTGCCTGATGCGAGGAGCGCACCGTGACCTCGTCGATGGCGGCCAGGCGCCGCATGCAGACGATGACGATCGGGGTTGCCGCCAGGGTGACGATGCACGCGGCGGCCGGCGCTCCCAGCACGGGCGTTCCTCCGGCTCTGACGCGTCGGGTGGAGTACGAGCGTCGTTCATCGCTGAATGTAATGCATCAACTACACTGAGCAGCAGGATGCGGGTGCGGGTGTCCCGCGCGGCCGCCCGCCGGCCGCTACCGGCCGAGGGCCGGGCTCGCCGACGCTCACCGGAGGTTCGCGCGATGAAACAGGTGGTCCAGGCGGCATCCGGGGGCGCGGTGCGGGTGCTCGACGTGCCCGTGCCGGTCATCGGCCCGACGGAGGTGCTGGTGGCGACGGTGGCGACGATCGTGTCGGCCGGGACCGAACGGGCCGTCACCGAACTCGCCCGCGCCGGGCTGCTGGCCAAGGCGCGGGCCCGCCCCGACCTGGTGCGCAAGGTGACGGAGAAGGCCCGGACCGACGGTCTGGTGCCGGCGGCGCGGTCGGTGCGCGACCGGCTCGGCAGCGATGTGCCGCTCGGCTACAGCGGCTGCGGCCGGGTCGTCGAGGTCGGCTCGGCGGTCGCCGGCATCCGCCCCGGTGACCTCGTCGCCACCGGCGGCGCGGGTCGGGCCAACCACGCCGAGTTCCAGGCCGTGCCCGGGCTGCTGTGCGCGCGAGTGCCCGACGGGGTGGAGCCCGCGGCGGCGGCGTTCGCCACCATCGGGTCCGTCGCCCTGCACGGGCTGCGCCTCGCCGAGGTCGGGCCGGGCTCGAAGGTCGTCGTCGTCGGCCTGGGCCTGATCGGCCAGCTCGCCGCCCGGCTGGCGCTGGCCAGCGGCTGCGAGGTGGCCGGCATCGACCTGGCGAAGCTGCCGCTGGCGGCCGCCACGGCGGCCGGCGTGCACGCGCT
>NZ_JAMQQF010000836.1 GCF_023716945.1 Frankia sp. AiPs1
GGCCGGCGCCGGGCGGGTGTCCGCGGGCCGCGCGGGTCCGCGGTGCGGCGACCCGGGGCCGGGGAGGTCAGGTCTGGAGCAGATTCGCCAGGACGGTGTCCAGCTCCTGCTCGGTGTGCTCCTGGCCGGTCGGCACCAGCCGTTCGGTGCGGTCCAGGAAGCTGCGCAGCGACGCCGTCGCGAGGACCACGACGGAACGGCGGTCCCCGTCGACCAGGTCCAGCCGGACGCCGCCCTCCCCGGGGTCGGGGCCGATCCGCACGTCGCCGTCGCCGACCGTCGCCTCCAGCCCGGCGCGCAGGGCGTCGCGGGGGGCCACCCAGCTCCCCTGCGGCAGCGCGGGGTGTTCCGGCCTGGACACCAGGGTCATGGACACGGCCAGCGGATCGCACGCACGCCAGCAGATCTGGAACACCGTCACCCGCCCACGGCTGGCCGCGTCGTCCACGACGAACTCCGCCGTGACGTCCTCACCAAGCACGAGCTGGCTCCCTCGGTTCGCTTGCCCGATGTGTCGAGGGTCGCAGCCCCCCGCGCCGGACGCCAGCGGGGGCACCGGAAACAACGGAAAGTCCGTGATTAATCACGACCAGCTCGAGGATCTGTCGCCTGCTGTCACTGTTCTGCCACGCTTCGAGAGGGCCCGCCGATGAGGTCGCGCGCTATGCGTGATGAAATGGTTACGTGCAGGCGCTGCTCATGCGGGATGATGGTCGCCGTAGGCTCGGTTCATGGCTGATCCGGCGTCCTACCGGCCCGCGCCGGGCTCGATTCCCGAGACCCCCGGCGTCTACCGCTTCCGCGACGAACATGGCCGGGTGCTCTACGTGGGCAAGGCCAAGAACCTGCGGGCCCGGCTGGCCAACTACTTCGCCGATCTTCCCACGCTCCACCCACGCACCCAGCACATGGTCCAGGCGGCCAGCGCGGTCGACTGGACCGTGGTCACCACGGAGGTCGAGGCCCTCCAGCTCGAGTACACGTGGATCAAGGAGTTCGATCCGCGCTTCAACGTCCGGTACCGCGACGACAAGAGCTATCCGAGCCTCGCGGTGACCCTCCACGAGGAGTTCCCGCGGCTGCAGGTCATGCGGGGACCGAAGCGTAAGGGTGTGCGGTACTTCGGTCCGTATGCCCACGCATGGGCGATCCGGGAGACCCTCGACCTGCTGCTTCGCGTCTTCCCGGCGCGCACCTGCTCGGCGGGGGTGTTCAAACGGGCCGGCCAGGTCGGCCGGCCGTGTCTGCTCGGCTACATCGACCGGTGCTCGGCGCCCTGCGTCGGCCGGGTGGACGCCGAGGCCCACCGGGAGATCATTGACGACTTCTGCGACTTCATGTCCGGTCAGACCGGCCGCTACCTGCGCCGGCTCGAGCAGGAGATGCAGCAGGCCGCCTCGGCCCAGGAGTACGAGCGGGCCGCGCGGCTGCGGGACGACGCCAGCGCGCTGCGGCGCGCCATCGAGAAGCAGGCCGTCGTGCTGCCCGACGGCACCGACGCCGACGTGATCGCCTTCGCCGAGGACGAGCTGGAGGCCGCGGTCGCGATCTTCTACGTTCGTGCCGGGCGCGTGCGCGGGCAACGCGGCTGGGTGGTCGACAAGCTCGACGAGGTGACCACGGCCGACCTCGTCGAGCAGTTCCTCACCCAGGAGTACCTGGAAGGCACGTCGCTCACCAGCGCCGTCCCTGCCGTCCCCGCCGGCGCCGTCCCCGTCGGGGAGACCGGCGCGTCTGATGCCGTCACACCCGATGCCGTCACACCCGATGCCGCCGTCACGGATGTCACCGTCGCGGATGTCGCCGCGGCGCAGGCCGCTCGGGCCGGGGGGCCCACGCCGCCGGCG
>NZ_JAMQQF010000837.1 GCF_023716945.1 Frankia sp. AiPs1
CCGGTGACCGGGCCGCCGGGACGGGGACGGGCTCGCCGCGCTATCCCGCCGCGTATCCGGGGGTGCTCGGGGTGGGCGGGGTCGACCGGACCGGCGTCCGCCTGCCCGACGCCCCTGCCGGCAGCGCCGTGGACATCGTCGCGCCGGGTCAGGACGTGCTCGTCGCCATGCCCGGCCACGGCCGGGCCCTGCTGTCCGGCAGCGACCTGGCTACCGCTTCGGTCAGCGCCGCCGCGGCCCTGCTACGGGCCTCGGCGCCGACGATGCGCGCCGACGAGGTGGCCCGCCGGCTGATCGCGACGGCGGACACGGTGCCCGACACCGTCGCCTCCCCGGAGCAGGCACGCGGGCTCGTCGACCCCTACCGGGCGGTGACGGAGGTGCAGGCCGAAGCCTCGGCGCGGGCCCTGCCCGTGTTGCCGGCGCCCACCGTCGACACGGCGGCGCATCGTCGCGACGCGCACTGGCGGGCCGTGACCCGTCGGGCCGTCGGCGGTTCGCTCGTCGTCCTGGCCCTCGTCGCGGCCGCCGTGCTCGTCGCGGCGCTCGCGCGGACGGTGGCGCGCCGTCGGGCAGACCTGACGAGCCCGGCCGCGGGGGCGCCAGGGTGGCCGCACGACGCGCCCAACGCCGGGCGGCCATCCGCTTCCGGCCGACCATCCGACGCCGGGCGATCCGATCTCGGGCGATCCGATGATGACGATCAGATGGACCGATACCTCACCGTGCCCGCGCCGCCCCGGCCCCGGTAAGTCCGACCCGGTCCCGCGGCGCGCAGCCCCCGCCCAGACCGTGAAGGCCGGGCGTGACCTCGGACCGTGACGGTGCGGCGCGATCCTCAGACCGTGAAGGTGTGGGTGACGGAGCGCTCGGTCTGCTGGTAGCTGCCGCCCACCTGGTGCACCGCGTTCTTCAACGCCTCGATGTCGCCGGCGAGCTGGTCCGCGGAGGTCTTCCACTGTGTCTGCAGCGCGTGGTAGGCGAGCTTCGCGTCGCCCTCCCAGGTGGCCAGCAGCGGCCCCATCTTCGCCTCGAGATCCCGGATCTGCTGCTCGAGCAGCCCGCGGGCACTGCTGAGGCTGGTCACGGCTCCGTCGAGGGAGCTGAAGTTCACCTGGAGCACGGTGGGTGTCCTCTCTTCCAAGTGGGTCGGTCTTCCAGGCGGGTCGGCTCTTCCAGGCGGGTCGGCGGTCGGCCGGTGGTGCGGTGAGGGTCGGCGCGGGCGGCTGGAGGGACGGGGCGCCGCGTGCCGCTGCCGTCAGGCGAGCCCGCGCAGGCCCGCCGCGATGCCTCCCGCGCCCACCCCGGCGCGCCGCACGACGTCGCGGGCGTCCACGTCCACCGTCCCGTAGAACCCGGACGCCTGGCCGAGCATCCCCGACAGGTTCTGCAGCGCGTTGCTGATCGACTGCAGGTCGTCCCGCAGCGCATCCTTGGCGTCGTCAAAGGCGATCTTGCCCTCGCCCTGCCAGATCAGGCCGTCGAGCTGGGCAATCATCGCGTCGGACGTCGCCTTTACGTCCAGTGCGATATTCGATCCGCCGGACGCGGATCGCGACATGATTGCGTGGTCAACCTCAAAGCTGCCGGCCATCGGTTGTTCACCCCTCGTTTCCGGACGGTCTTCGCGTGCGGCGTCCTGCGGCGCCCCGCGTTCACCAGGCACCCATCCCGAGGCGTCGGCTGATTTCGCCGGCGCGCGCACCATCGTCCCAATAACGACCGGTTGATGGAAGTCGCCGACAGCCTTTCTTTTTCCGCGGGTCGACGCGGCCGGCTCGTCCGATGCGACGCGGCGGCCCGGCGCGGTGGCCCCGCGCGGCGGTTGGCGGGTAGCGCTCCGCCGG
>NZ_JAMQQF010000838.1 GCF_023716945.1 Frankia sp. AiPs1
CGGCGATCCGCGCCTGTACGAGGAGGGCGCCCGGTCGCTGGCGGCCGTCGCCGCGCAGGGGCCCGCCTGTGGCGTGCCTATACAATACAAAATACACCTCCTACCGCCGACCCACCCGGGCCCGGCTGGAGGAGCGCCTCGCCGACCTGTCCGCCGAGGTGGGCCGCATCACCGTCGAGCGGCTCGCCGGCCGGTTCGACTCGCTGCGGGAACGCGAGGACGCCGGCCACGGCCGGGCGGAACCGTGGCTGCTGCTGGTGCTGCTCGGCGATCCGCGCCTGTACGAGGAGGGCGCCCGGTCGCTGGCGGCCGTCGCCGCGCAGGGGCCCGCCTGTGGCGTGCATGTCCTCTCCATCATCCAGCTCGTCCCGCAGCCCCACCCGGGCGGCCTGGACGGTGCCGGCGACCTCGACGACGTGACCCCGCCCGACCCCGATTCCGACGATCTGCGCCCGGACGAGGCGGCCGAGTCGGTCGCCGAGGCGCTGCCGAACTCCGTGGTGTTCACCGCCGTCGAGCTGCTCGCCGACCGGCCGGACTGGCGCGGCGCGCAGCCCGGCCTGTGGCGCACCTCGCTGACCGGCCTGCTGGCTGTCCAGCTCGACCCGCCGCCGCCGCCGGATCTGGTCACCGCCGTCACGAAGCAGGTCGCCGACGCGGCCGCCCGCGAGGCGTCCCGCCCCCCCGGCATCGCCGAGCTGCTGCCCGCCGCCCTGTGGGAGTCCGACAGCGCCGCCGGGATCACCGTGCCGGTCGCGCAGGGCCCCGACGGCCCGGTGCGGCTCACCTTCGACGACAACACCGTCCACGCCCTCGTCGGCGGTCAGGCCGGCGCCGGCAAGTCGACCCTGCTGCTCGACATGGTCTACGGCATCGCCGCGCGCTATGCCCCCGACCAGGTCCGATTCCATCTGCTGGACTTCAAGGAGGGACTGGAGTTCGCCCAGTTCGCCGCCGGGGTCGCCGACCCGTTCTTCCTGCCGCACGCCGACACCGTCGGCATCGAGAGCGACCGTGAGTTCGGCGTCGCCGTCCTGCGGGCGGTCCGCGAGGACATGCGCCGCCGCGCGGTGGCGATGCGCGCCGTCGGGGCGCGGGACCTGCGCGGCCTGCGGGCCGCCGACCGCAGCTCCGCCTGGCCGCGGGTCATCGTCGTCGTGGACGAGTTCCAGGTGATGCTCACCCCGATGGACGAGATCGCCCGGGAGGGCGTCGCCCACCTGGAGGTCCTGGCCCGCCAGGGCCGCGCCTACGGCGTCCACCTGCTGCTGGCCAGCCAGACGCTGTCCGGCATCGACGCCCTCGACTCCACCGCCGGCAAGCGCGGCTCGATCTTCGGCCAGTTCGCGCTGCGGGTGGCGCTGCGCACCTCGATCTCGGAGTCGCGGGTCCTGCTGTCCACGGCGAACGAGGCCGCGGGCGCGCTGTCCGGCGTCGGCGAGGCGATCGTGAACCGGCGCAACGGCCATCCGGCCGGCAACGAGCTCGTCCGGGTCGCCTTCCCCGACCCGGTCGTGATCGCCCAGTTGCGGGACCGGCTGGCGACCACCATGGCGCGCAGCCTGCCGTCGGCGCCCCGGCCGCGGGTCTTCATCGGTCACGCCCCGGCGATCCTCGACGACAACGCGGTCTACCGCGCGTTGGACGGGCGTCCGGCGCCACCGGCGATCGAGTCCGCCGCCGCGCCCCTCGGGGACGAGCCGCCGGCCGCGATCGGCGCGGACACGTCGGCCGGGTCGGTGCCCCTCGCCGTGGCCGCCGACCGATCCGTGTGGCCCGCCGTCGCGATGCCCGCCGATGCTGTGCCCGCCGATGCTGTGCCCGCCGATGCTGTGTCC
>NZ_JAMQQF010000839.1 GCF_023716945.1 Frankia sp. AiPs1
GAGCTGGCGCAGCCGGCGGGCCAGCAGGCCCGGGCGGGGCCGGGTACGAGCGACCAGGACGCGCACGCCCGCGAGCGGTGCCGCACCGCCGGCCGGGGCGTCGTTGCGGGCGGCGACCTCGCCGACCACGATCACCGCCGGTGAGCGCACACCCGCGGCGATCGCGTCGATGGCCAGGGCGTCGAGCGTGGTGCGCAGGACCCGTTGGGCGGGAGTGGCGCCCCGCTCGATCACCGCGACCGGGGTGGCCTCCGGGCGGCCGCCGGCGAGCAGCGCGTCGGCGATGTCCATCAGCCGCGCCACCCCCATGAGGATGACGATCGTCGCCCGGGAGGCGGCGAGTCCCGTCCAGTCGACGGTCGAGTCGGGATGGCCGGGCGGCAGGTGCCCGGAGACGATGGCGAGCTCCTGCGCCAGGTCGCGGTGGGTGACCGGGATCCCGGCCAGCGCTGGTACGGCCAGCGCCGAGGTGATCCCGGGGACGACGGTGCAGGCCACGCCCGCCTCGGCGCAGGCATGGGCTTCCTCCCCACCCCGGCCCAGGACGTAGGGGTCGCCGCCTTTGAGTCGCACGACCCGGGCGCCGGCCCGGGCCCGGTCGACGAGGACCGCGTTGATCTTCTCCTGGGCCCAGGAGCGGGCGATCGGGCTCTTACCGACGTGGATGATCTCCGCGTCGGGTGGCACGGCGTCGAGCAGGACGGCCGCGGCGAGGCGGTCGACCACGACCACGTCGGCGGTCTCGAGCAGCTCACGACCCCGCACGGTCAACAGTCCGGGATCTCCTGGACCTGCCCCGACCAGCCAGACCTCGCCTGCGATTCGCCCGTCCGCCACGGCGTGCACCGTATCTGTTCGTCCGCGTCAGGCGAGTGCTCACGCGGGCGGCGCCACATCTCCCACCGCCCCGACGCCGCGCCTGTGCGTCGGAGCGGCGTCGGTTCGTCGGGCCGGTGGGGGCCCGTGCCGCCCCGGTCAGTGGATGCCGCACTCCGTCTTGTTCGTGCCGACCCAGCGGCCCGCGCGGCCGGCGCCGCGGCGGGTGCACGGCCAGCAGCCGACGGACTCGTAGCCGTCCGAGAGCAGCGGGTTGACGATGACCTCGTGCTCGGCGACGTATCGGTCGACGTCGGCGTCGGTCCAGGCGGCCAGCGGGTGGATCTTCGCCTTGCCTCGGCGCTCGTCCCAGTCGACGACCTTCAGGTTCGCCCGGCCGGCGGACTCGGCGCGCCGCGACCCGGCGGCCCAGGCGTCGTACGGCGCCAGCGCCCGGTCCAGCGGCACCACCTTGCGCATCCGGCAGCACAGGTCGGGGTCGGTCCGGTACAGGTCCTGGCCGTAGACGGCGTCCTGGCCGACGACGGTGAGCTGCGGGCCGACGCTGATCAGCGGCAGGTCGTAGGTCGCGGCCACCGCGTCGCGGGTGCCGATCGTCTCGGCGAAGTGGTACCCGGTGTCGATGAAGACCACGGGCACGTCGGACCGGATCCGGGCGAGCATGTCGACCAGGATCGCTTCGGCCATGGACGCGGCGACCACCAGCTTCGGGCCGAACTCCTCGACCGCCCAGCCGAGGATCTCCTCGGCCGGCGCGCCTTCGAGCTCGTCTCCGGCTCGCAGCGCCCGGGATTGCAGCGTGGCACCCATCAGCTCGTCTCCTCGTCGTCGCGCGCGGCGCCTCGCCGTGCCGTCTGGTCCCCCGCTGCGCCGGGCCCGCTCGCCGGCTAGCGCCCCCGGGGGGGGGGGGGGGGCGCCGCCCAGAGATGCCGCTGCGTTCCGATGAACCTGGACGTGGCGGTGCACTGGGGCCTCATTTCGTCCTCGCGGGTAGTGATC
>NZ_JAMQQF010000083.1 GCF_023716945.1 Frankia sp. AiPs1
GTCGTCGTCCTGGCCGGCGCGGCGATCGCTCTCGCCCTGGGCCTGTCCGGAGGTGGCTCGCCGGACAAGCCGACCGACGTGACGGCGCCGAAGACGACCGCCCCGCGCGCCACCGTCGCGACCACCCCGCCGCCGTCGCCCATCCCGCAGTACACCTCCCCGACGGTGGTGACCCCGCCGACGCCGCGCCACAGCCGCCGCCCCCAGTCGACGACGCCCCCGGCCTCCGAGGCTCCGCCGAGCACGCAGGGAAGCACCGCGATCGAGACGCCGCCAGCGACGCAGACGCAGCCCCCCGCGACGACTCCCCCGCCGACCAAGCCGGCACCGACCACTCCCGCGCCGACCCCGACCATCCGGACACCGCCGACCACCGCGCCGGCGCCGCCACCGTCAACCGGCCCGCCGACAGCCGCGCAGTGACGGCGGCGGGCGGGCCTGCTGTGGCATAGTTCACCCGCCAGCGCCGGCACCCAGGCCCGGACCCGCCGCTGACCAGGCCCGGCACTGACCAAGCCCGGCACTGACCAGGCCGCACTGGCATCGGCCGCAGGCACTCGGTGCCGTCCCGGCGACGCATCGCCGGCCCGAGGCGCCGCGAGCGTCGCCGGGTGATCTTTTCTGGCCGAGCGGCTGGGCCGATCCGGAGGAGCTTTCATGCCGAAGGCACCAGCGGGCACGCTGTACCGCGGTCGAGAGGGCATGTGGTCCTGGGTCGCCCACCGGATCACGGGCGTCCTCGTCTTCTTCTTCCTGTTCGCGCACGTGCTCGACACGGCACTCGTCCGGGTCTCGCCCTCGTCGTACAACGAGGTGATCGAGGTCTACAAGAGCCCGATCGTGAACCTGCTCGAGGTCGGCCTGGTCGCCGCCGTGCTGTTCCACGCGCTCAACGGCATCCGGATCATCCTGATCGACTTCTGGGAGTCCGGGCCGAAGTACCAGAAGCAGATGCTGTACATCGAACTCGTGCTTTTCGTGGTGCTGCTCGTCCCCGCGGCCTACCGGATGCTGCAGCACACCGCCGAGACGCTGTTCGGGAACGCGACCTGATGGCGACGACGGCAGCGCCGGCGGATCGGGGGGCGCCGGAGCTGGCCGCCCCGCGCTCGCCGCGGCGGCGGACGAAGCCGGGCACCGCGAAGGCACGCAGCAACTTCGAGCTCCACGCCTGGGTGTTCATGCGGATCAGCGGCCTGCTGCTGTTCTTCCTGGTACTCGGCCACCTGGTCATCATGAACGTTCTCGACGGCGGCGTGCAGCGGGTGAACTTCGGTTTCGTCGCGGGTCGCTGGGCATCGCCGTTCTGGCGCACATGGGACCTGGTGATGCTGCTGCTCGCGGAACTGCACGGCACCAACGGCCTGCGGACCGTGATCAACGACTACGCCGAACGGGCTCAGACCCGGTTCTGGCTGAAGATGCTGCTCTACACCTCGGCGTTCCTGGTCGTCACCCTCGGCACGCTGGTCATCTTCACCTTCGATCCAGATCTGTGACCCTGAGCCCGTGTGGAGGTAGGCGTGCAGCTCCACCGGTACGACGTGGTCATCGTCGGCGCGGGCGGGGCCGGCATGCGCGCCGCCCTCGAGGCGGGGCAGCGCAGCCGGACCGCCGTGCTCACCAAGCTGTACCCCACCCGGTCGCACACCGGCGCGGCCCAGGGCGGCATGTGCGCCGCGCTGGCCAACGTCGAAGAGGACAACTGGGAGTGGCACACCTTCGACACGATCAAGGGCGGTGACTACCTGGTCGACCAGGACACCGCCGAGATCATGGCGAAGGAGGCCATCGACGCGGTCCTCGACCTGGAGAAGATGGGGCTGCCGTTCAACCGCACCCCGGAGGGTCGCATCGACCAGCGCCGCTTCGGCGGCCACACCCGCGACCACGGCAAGGCGCCGGTCCGCCGGTCCTGCTATGCGGCCGACCGCACCGGCCACATGATCCTCCAGACGCTCTACCAGCAGTGCGTCCGGCACGACATCGAGTTCTACAACGAGTTCTACGTCCTCGACCTGCTGCTGCAGGACGGCGCAGCGGCCGGCGTGGTCGCCTACGAGCTGAAGACCGGCGAGATCCACGTCTTCCAGGCCAAGTCCGTGGTCTTCGCCACCGGCGGGTTCGGCAAGGTGTTCAAGGTCACGTCGAATGCGCACACGCTGACCGGCGACGGCATGGGTCTGGCGTTTCGCCGCGGCATTCCGCTGGAGGACATGGAGTTCTTCCAGTTCCACCCGACGGGCATCTGGAAGATGGGCATCCTGCTCACCGAGGGCGCTCGCGGCGAGGGCGGCATCCTGCGCAACCGTGACGGCGAGCGGTTCATGGAACGCTACGCGCCGACCATCAAGGACCTCGCCCCTCGCGACATGGTGGCCCGGGCCATCTACACCGAGATTCGCGCCGGCCGGGGTTGCGGCCCCGACGCCGACCACGTGTACCTCGATCTCACCCACCTGCCCCCGGAGCAGCTCGACGCGAAGCTGCCGGACATCACCGAGTTCGCCCGCACCTACCTCGGCATCGAGCCGTACGACGACCCGATCCCGATCCAGCCGACGGCGCACTACGCGATGGGTGGCATCCCGACGACCATCGACGCGCAGGTCCTCGCGGACAACGACACCGTCGTCCCCGGCCTGTACGCCGCCGGCGAGGTGGCGTGCGTGTCCGTGCACGGCGCGAACCGGCTGGGGACGAACTCACTGCTCGACATCAACGTGTTCGGCCGGCGGGCGGGCATCGCCGCCGCCGAGTACGCGGCCGCCACCCCGCACCACGTCGACCTGCCGGCGAACCCAGCGTCGTTCGTGGCCGACATGCTGGGTCGGCTGCGCGCGGGGGCCGGCACGGAGAACGCGGCCGCGATCCGCGCCGCGCTGCAGGGGTCGATGGACGTCAACGCGTCGGTCTACCGCACCGAGGCGACGCTGAAGCAGGCACTCAGCGACATCGCCGCGCTGAAGGTCCGCTACCAACAGGTGGGGGTGTCCGACCGGGGGCGCCGTTACAACACCGAACTGCTGGAGGCGGTCGAGCTCGGCTTCCTGCTCGACCTCGCCGAGGTTCTGGTGGTGGGGGCGCTGGCGCGCAACGAGTCCCGCGGCGGCCACTCGCGGGAGGACTACCCGAACCGAGACGACGTCAACTTCATGCGTCACACGATGGCCTACCGGTCGGGACCGCCGGGCGCCGCCTCGCCGGCGGCGAACATCCGGCTCGACTACAAAGCGGTTGTCGTCACCCGATACGAGCCGATGGAGCGCAAGTACTGATGACCGTCGTCGACTCCCGGCCCGCCGCGGCCTCGGGTCCGGCCGCGACCGGACCGGCGCCCGCGACCGTCACGCTCAAGATCCGCCGCTTCGATCCGGAGTTCGCCGCGCAGGCACGCTGGGAGAGCTACCAGGTGCCGTTCGATCCCAGCGACCGCCTGCTGGACGCGATCATGTGGGTGAAGTGGAACGTCGACGGCTCGCTGGCGTTGCGCCGATCCTGCGCCCACGGCGTGTGCGGGTCGGACGCGATGCGGGTGAACGGCGCCAACCGGCTCGCCTGCAGGGTACTCGTGAAGGACCTTGGGCCCGAGATCACCATCGAACCGATCAAGGGCCTGCCGGTCGAGAAGGACCTGATCGTCGACATGGAGCCGTTCTTCGACGCGTTCCGCGCGGTGCAGCCCTACCTCATCACGGACGACCACGAGCCGACCCGGGAACGCCTACAGTCCGCCGAGGATCGGGCCCGCTTCGACGACACCACCAAGTGCATCATGTGCGCGGCCTGCACGACGTCGTGCCCGGTGTTCTGGAACGACGGGGACTACTTCGGACCGCAGGCGATCGTCGCCGCGCACCGTTTCATCTTCGACAGCCGCGACGCCGGCGCCGACGAACGGCTGGAGATCCTCAACGAGCGGGAGGGCGTCTGGCGCTGCCGGACCACCTTCAACTGCACAAATGCCTGCCCTCGGGGTATCCAGGTCACCAAGGCGATCCAGGAGGTCAAGCGGGCCCTGCTGTTCCGCCGCTTCTGATCGATCGAGACCGGCGCGCGCGGGAAATCCGCAATCCGCCCTCGTCCTCATTCCCGAGATCCGTCGCTTTTCGCCGTCTTCTACCGGAGCTGGCAGGCGCGGGTCAGACGGCGCGGCGCGGCATCAGGTCCTGGGCGCGTAGCACCCGGAGCAGATCGTCGGCATCGACCAGGAGTCGCCCCGTCGGCGGGCGGGTCGGCGAGGAATCGGCGTATTCCAGCCGGACAGGCAGGCTGTAGAAGTCGTCGAGGTGGCGGGCAAGCTCATTCAGCCGCCGCTCGTTCTCCCTGTCCCGCAGCCAGTTCCGCTCACCGACGTCGGTGTCCTGCGCACCCTCCCGTTCCAGGCGATGGGTCCGGCACAGCCCGTCCGGATCCTTCCCGACCGCCCGCTTGCCACACCGGTGGGCGACGTATCCCCGCCCGCCCCCCATCACCGTCGCGGTGCAACGGTCGCCTTCCCACATTTTGATCAGTGCCCGCTCTCCGTCTCGTCCGCCCATCGATCGGCCGGCCCCGAAACCCCCGCGAGCCAAGGCTAGGACGAATACGGGGGATGTCCATGGTCAGCCGGCTGATTTCACCTCAGTGTCACACCATTTGTCGGCGTGATGTTCCGTGTGCGCACAGCGTGCCAAGTCGGCTGCCGAAACGTGCTTGGGTGAACATTCCTTTGCGCCGATCCAGGGCTGACGGCCGCCCCCCGCGCGGTGCTGCCCGCCGGCGGCCCCGGACGTCGTCAGGTGGTGTCGACGGCGAGCGCGAACGGCAGCACCGCGGGCGCGCCGGCCTTGCGTAGCAGACGGGCGGCCACCGTCATCGTCCAGCCGGTGACGATCCGGTCGTCGACGAGCAGGATCGGGCCGTCGACCGTGCCGAGCGCGCTGTGCAGGCCGGGCGGGACGGCGAACGCCTCCCACAGGCCGGCGAGCCGGTGCGCGCTGTTGTGGACCTGGCCCGCGTGCGGCCCGTCAGCGACCCGGTCGAGCTGGCCCAGCAGTGGCAGGCGGCCGATGGCGGCGATGCGTTCGGCGAGGCTGGAGACCAGCCGCGGCCGGCTGCGCGAGGGGATCGCGACCACCGCGGCCGGCCTGCGGGCCCACTCCCAGTGGGCGAGCGTGCCCACGACCGCCTCCACCAGATCCGCAGGCAACGGCCCGTCGGCCCCGCCGTCGACCCCCGCTGCGCCGTCGAGCCCGGCGGCGAACATCGGCCGCAGGCGGTTGCCCCAGCCGATGTCGCCGAGCCGCGCCACCACGCGTCCGGGTTCGGCGCCGGCCGTCGGCGGGATGCGGCCAGACAGGCTGATCCCCAGCCGGTTCATGCCGGTCGGCCACATCCTGCGCGGCTCGATGACCACTCCCGGGCGCATCAGCTCCTCGCGGGCCCGGGTGCTGGCCGCCGTCGAGACCGCCGACGGCCAGGTGCGACCGGTGCACCGGTCGCACCGCCCGCAGGGGGCGGCGTGGGGATCGTCGAGCTGTCGGCGCAGGAACTCCATCCTGCAATCGGGGGTGGCGATGTAGTCGAGCATGGCCCGCTGCTCGGCGGCCCGCGCGGCGGCGACCCGCCGGTAGCGCGGCTCGTCGTACAGCCATGGCGCTCCGGTCGCCGTCCAGCCACCCTTGACCCGGCGGACTGCGCCGTCGGTGTCGAGGACCTTCAGCATCTGGTCGAGCCGGCTGGGGCCGAGGTCGACGGCGGCCAGCAGCGCCTGGGTGGACATCGGCCGGTCGGCGTCCGCGAGCACCCCGAGCACCGCACGGACCACACGCTCGGGCGGAAAGGAGGTGTCGGCGAAGTAGCGCCAGATGGCGCGGTCCTCCGCCGCCGGCAGGAGGATGACCTCGGCGGTCTCCACGGCCCGGCCGGCCCGGCCGATCTGCTGGTAGTAGGAGATCGGCGACGACGGCGCCCCGACGTGCGCGACGAAGCCCAGATCGGGCTTGTCGAAGCCCATCCCGAGCGCGCTGGTGGCGACGAGGGCCTTGACCCGGTTCGCGAGCAGGTCCTCCTCGGCGGCGATGCGTTCGGCGGCGTCGGTGCCCCCGTGGTAGCAGGCGACCGGGTAGCCCTCGCCACGCAGGAAGGCGGTCAGCTCCTCCGCCGCCGCCTTGGTCAGCGTGTAGACGATTCCCGACCCGGGCAGCTCGCCCAGTCGTTCGGCGAGCCAACCGAAACGGTCCTCGGCTCGGGGCAGGTCGACGACGGCGAGCCGCAGACTCGCTCGGTCGAGCGACCCGCGCAGAACCAGGGTGCTCGGGGCCGCCCCCGGAGCGGCCCCGGCACCGGCACCGGCGTCGAGCTGCTCGCTGACGTCCTCGACCACCCGCTGGTTGGCGGTCGCGGTGGTGGCGAGGACCGGGACCTGCGGGCGCAGCCCGGCGATCAGGGTGCGCAGCCGGCGGTAGTCCGGCCGGAAGTCGTGTCCCCAGTCGGAGATGCAGTGCGCCTCGTCGACCACGAGCAGGCCGGTGGTCGCGGCGAGCTCGGGCAGGTAGTCGTCGCGGAACGTCGGATTGTTCAGCCGTTCCGGCCCGACGAGCAGCACATCAAGGTCGCCGGCGCGCAGCGCCGCGTAGACTTCGTCCCACTCGGTGACATTGCCGGAGTGAATCTCACCCGCGCGGATCCCCAGCCGAGACGCGGCGGCCGCCTGGTTGCGGATGAGGGCGAGCAACGGCGAGACGATCACCGTCGGCCCGGTGCGCCGGCCCGGGCCTGCCGCCGCGGCGGGGCCGGCCTCGCCGCGCAGCAGGGCGGTGGCGAGGAAGTACACCGCCGACTTGCCCCAGCCGGTGCGCTGCACCAGCAGCACCCGACGCCGGTCGGTGACCAACGCGTCGATCGCCTGCCACTGGTCCTCCCGCAGCACCGCCGCCGGCCCGGCCAACGCGCGCAGCAGCTCCTCCGCCCGCGCCCGCAGTGCACCGCCGCCCGCCGCCCGGACAGACGCCTGCGCGGAGACCACCCGAGGCGCGCCGGTCACGTCGGCCGACGATGGGCCGGTTCCCGTCACGGTCCCGTCGGCCACCGGGTACGCCGCACTCGCTTCGTCTGCCGCCATGGACAGGTGTCTACCCGATGCCACCGACAGAACCGGAACGGCCCAGGTCAGGCGCTGAATCTGAGCGGCGGGCGGGCAGGGGTCGGCATGATCTCACTGAAGGTCGTCTCCGGCCGATGACGAAGACCGCCTGCCCTCAGGTTCTCAGACCCAACGGTGCCGTGCCGGACAGGCCCACACCCGACAGCGATCCGGTGACGGAACGCGATCCGGAACGACCGACTCAGGCCCGTGGTCGTCGAGTCGGTCGCGGTCGTCGACGGCGTGTTGGTCATCACCACCCGTACCCGGGGCGGTGATGCTAGAGACGTGTCGCAGTCCGGATGAGGTCGGCGACGGCTCTGGACCGGCTGTGCGGTGGCCAGGCGATCACGGTGGTGACCGTCGGCGCGTCCAGCACGGGCACGGCGGCGAGATCCCCGTGCAGTTGGGCTCGGCACGACTCCGGTGAGATCGTGCAAGCGCGGCCGAGCGCGATCAGCTGCAGCAACTGCGTGTGGTCGCGGACCTGCGGGCCGGGGCCGGGTGGGTAGGCGCCGTCGGGGTCGGGCCAGCGTGGCAGGGGCAGGTCTGGCAGCGCGGTGATGTCGGCCATGTGTACGTGGGCCCGGACGGTGAGCGGATGCCCGGCCGGCAGGACCACAACCTGGCTCTCCGTGCTGAGCTCTGCGGTGTGGAACCCGGCCGTCGAGTCGAACGGCCGGTGCAGTAGCGCCACGTCGGCCCAGCCCTCGCGCAGGAGTCGTTCCTGCTCGGCCGGGCCGCACAGGGTGACGTCGACGGGGACCGCGCCGGGTTCGGCGGCGTAGGCGTTGAGCAGTTTCGCCAGCAGTTCGCTGGACGCGCCGGCTTTCGTGGCCAGGACCAGGCCGGGACGGCCGGTCGCGGCGAGGGCGGCGCGGCGGGTCCGGCGGTCGGCGGCGTCGACCGCGTCGAGGGCCACCCGGCCCTCGGCCAGCAGCACCGAGCCGGCCTCGGTCAGCGTGACGCTGCGGCTGGTCCGGTCCAGGAGTGCTGCCCCGAGCCGGCGTTCGAGCTGCTGGATAGCCCGTGACAAAGGCGGCTGTGCGATCCCGAGCCGCTGCGCGGCGCGCCCGAAGTGCAGCTCTTCAGCGACAGCGACGAAGTACCGCAGTTCCCGGGTCTCCACGCAGCCACGCTATCCCGGGATCGATACCTGGGCGGTATCGTTGGCCACCTGATCGGTGTTGGACCCCCGCCGGGGTCCGGGCCAGCATCGACCCTATGAGTGAACCGACGATTGCGCTGGTCACCGGCGCGAACAAGGGAATCGGGTACGAGATCGCCGCGGGCCTGGGTGCCCTCGGCTGGAGCGTCGGCGTCGGCGCCCGCGACGATCAGCGCCGGGAGTCCGCGGTGGAGAAGCTGCGCGCGGCCGGTGTTGACGCGTTCGGTGTACCGCTGGACGTGACCGACGACGCGAGCGCGACCGCCGCCGCACGACTGATCGAGGAGCGGGCCGGGCGCCTCGACGTGCTCGTCAACAACGCCGGCATCACTGGCGGTATGCCGCAGGAGCCCACCCGGGTCGATCCGGCCACCATCCGGACGGTCGTGGAGACCAACGTGATCGGCGTCATCCGCGTCACCAACGCGATGATGCCGCTGCTGCGCCGCTCTGCCTCGCCGCGGATCGTGAACATGTCCAGCAGTGTCGGCTCCCTTACCCGGCAGTCAGGAACCGCTGGTGAGCAGACGACGGGTCCGGTGGCCGTGGCGTACGCGCCGTCGAAGACGTTCCTGAACGCCGTCACCCTCCAGTACGCCCGGGAGCTGAGCGGTACGAACATCCTGATCAACGCCGGCTGCCCCGGCTTCGTCGCGACCGACCTCAACGGCTTCCGCGGCGTGCGCACCCCCGAACAGGGGGCGGCGATCGCCATCAAACTCGCGACCCTGCCCGACGACGGCCCGACCGGCACGTTCTTCGAGGACGCTGGCGTAGTGCCCTGGTGATGTGCACGGCGGTCATCACCCGCCGGTCGGCGAAGTCGAAACGGGTCGTTCCGGCCCGCATCCCCGCTGTCGGCCTTGTGAACCGGCGGCATGCCCCTGAAGAGGATCAACATCATGAGCGAGTCGACTCCGAATGACGTCGTCAGCGCGCCCACCGCTGTCCTCTCGTTCGGTCCGGTGGTGCTGTCGGCTCCGAGCCGAGCCGTGGACCTGCAGGTCAAGGTTTCCGCGCCCGCGACGGGAACCGAGCTGCCGATCATCCTGCTCTCGCACGGCCATGGCAGGTCGAACCACCTCTCCTCGCTGACCGGTTACGCCCCGCTCGCCGACTTCTGGGCAGCGCACGGCTTCGTCATGATCCAGCCCACCCATCTGAGCTCGAAGACGCTGGCCCGCAGCGTGGATCCCGACGATCCCGAGGCGCCGCTGTTCTGGCGCACGCGGGCTCAGGACATGACGCGGATCCTCGACCAGCTCGACGTGATCGAAGCCACCGTCCCGCAGCTGCAGGGACGCCTGGACCGCAGCAGGGTTGCCGTAGCCGGGCACTCGTTGGGCGGGCAGACCGCGAGCATGCTGCTGGGCGCGCGGCTGACCGATCCCCAGGACGGAACGGAAGTGAACCTGGCCGATCCCCGGATCAAGGCAGGGGTGCTGCTCGCCGCGCCGGGCCGAGGCGGCGATGCCCTCAGCGAGGCCGCGGCCAAGAACTTTCCGTTCTTCTCGACCATGGACTTCTCCACGATGGCCGCACCTGCGCTCGTGGTCGCCGGCGATAAGGACGTCTCGCCGCACCTGACGGTTCAGGGCTGGGAATGGCACGCTGACCCTTATCACCTCGCTCCCGGCCCCAAGTCCCTGCTCACCCTGTTCGACGCAGGGCACATGCTCGGCGGGATCTCCGGATATGACGCCGCCGAGACCACGGACGAGAACCCCGAGCGGGTGACCGCAATCCAGCAGCTGACCTGGGCCTACCTGCGCACCGCGCTCTATCCCGCAGACTCTTCCTGGCAGGCAGCGTGTGACGCGCTGACCGCCGGAGACAACTCGCTCGGACAGGTCGAATCCAAGTAGGCCCCACGAAAACCATCCGCCCGCGGGTGTCCTGTCGGCCAGTGCGGTTCGGCATCGCATTGATACATCTATCGCTCATGCTATTTGGGCCCAAACCGTAGGGACAGTTGTGCGCATCGCGATCATCGGCAAGGGGAAAGTGGGCTCTGCGCTGGGAGCACGGCTCGCGTCCGCCGGCCACGAGGTGGCCTACGGCTCACGTACCCCCGAGGACCACACCGGGTCGGTCAGTCAGACGGATGCCGTCCAGGGCGCCGAGCTGGTCATCATCGCCATCCCTGGCACTGCTGTCCTTTCTACGTTGGAGGGGATCGGGGAGGATGTTCTCGCCGATCGGATCGTGCTGGACGTGTCGGCCGCCTTCACGCCGGACATGGCGCTGGCCTACCCCAACGACAGCGTCGCCCGGCGGGTGCAGACGCGCTTCCCCCGGGCCCGGGTCGTCAAGTCTCTGAACACCATGAATGTCTCGATCATGGTGGACCCGCTGGCCTCGCTCTCGCAGGCAACGGTGTTCGTCAGCGGTGAGGACCAGGACGCCAAGGCGGCCGTCAGGGCATTGCTGGCCGACCTGGGCTGGACCACGGAGAGCATCCTCGACCTCGGGGGCGTGGCCAGTGCGACAGCCACCGAGCATGCCGCGCCGTTGTTCTTCGCGACCTACCTGGCCTTGCAGACGATGCGGTTCAACATCGCCATCACGCGCTGACAGCAAGCGATTATCCCGCAGCGCCGAGTCGCTCGTCAGGAAAGCGTCACTCGGTGCGGCCCGCCGTCGGGACGCACGCGCACGGCTCTGACGCCGGGACGAAGGTCAAAGACCGAAACGAAAGGACTGATGCTGCATGTCGCACACACCCCGTCCCAGCTTCGGGATCATGACCGCCCCCATGCAGATCGGCTACCACGACATCCTGCGGGTTTGGCGCGAGGCGGACGAGATCGCCGAGATCGAGCACGCGTGGCTGTTCGACCACCTCATGCCGATCGGCGGCGACCCGGACGGGTCGTCCTACGAAGGCTGGACCCTGCTCTCGGCCCTCGCCGCCCAGACCCGGCGACTGCGCCTCGGCCTGCTCGTTACCAGCAACCGCATCCGCCCACCCGCGATGCTGGCCAAAATCGCCACGACTGTCGACACCGTCTCCGGTGGACGTCTCGACTTCGGCATCGGCGTCGGCTCACGACCGGACCAGCCCTTGGCTCGGCGGGAGTACGAGGCGCACGGCCTGCCCTTTCATGACGCCGCTCACGCCGTGGGCAGCCTCGCCGAGGCGTGCACGGTTATCCGGCGGTTGTGGACCGAGCCCGAACCCTTCGACTTCCACGGCACCTACCACCGTCTCACCGATGCGTTCGGCAATCCGAAGCCTGTCCAGCGTCCCCACCCGCCGATCCTCATCGGCGGCCGTTCGGCCGCCGTGCTGCGCATCGCTGCCGAGCACGCTGACCTGTGGAACATCCCGGGCGGCGACATCGACGACGTCGTCAGCCGCAGCGCGCTGCTGGACCGCTACTGCGCCGAGAACGGGCGCGACCCTGCCGCCATCACCCGCTCGATCCACCTGCCGGTCTCCTACGACCAGCCCGGCACGACCCGGGACGCAGTCGGCAAGGCGATCGACGCCGGCTTCCGGCACATCGTTCTCGGCCTGCCGGCGCCCTACCCCGCCGGTGCCGCCCAGTGGGTCGCCGACGAACTCATCACCACGCGGATCTAAGGACACCAGGCGAAGCACAAAACTGACCGGGTGGGCCTTGATGCCGGTGACCGTACCGCCGTGATCGTCGGTGTCGGGGTGGCGGTGCCGTTCATGGCCCGCCGGGTCCGCCTGCCGCTCCTGCCGCCGCGATATTTCAGCTCACGACCTTCGTGGCTGCGTAGCCAAGTCGCGGTCCCGAACCGATTGCACACCGCGGATGCCCAGCCAGCCGACGACGGAGCCGACAGCGAGCGAGACGACGGTCAGGACCAAGTGGACAGTGAAAAAGCCGGTCGGGCCGTTGTCCCAGGAACGATCATCCTTCCACACGTTCCGAAGGAAATTCGGCCAGATAGCCCACGTCCAGACACCAACCATGATCAAGAACCAGGATGCACGCTTCGACAGGGTCACCCACCCAGCTTGCACCCGGGATCGACCCACGCTCAGGTGAGCAACGTCCTAAGGTCCTCCGCCTCGTTGCCGGCCGGACAGAGAACCGTGGAGGTCAGCCCAGGCAGACCAGCCGCACGGCCCGTGGACGGGCCCCCGGCCGGGGGCGTCGTTCGGCGGCTCAGGTGCGTAGCTGCTGGCGGGGGCCGGCGAAGGTGCGGATGACCTCACCCAGCGTGGTGTCGGGCGGGTAGGCCGAGGGCTGGACCGCAGCGGCGGAACCGTCGCCGACCGGACCGAACCGGATGGCCCACAGCATCGTCTCCGCTACCGGCAGGAGGGCGACGACGGCGTCGTTGTCGTCCTCCATCTGGGCGGTCAGCCAGCTGATCCGGTCGGACTGCAGGGCGCAGACGAAGGTGACCTCGCCCGCGCCGCTGACGGGACCGGAGCGCAACTGCGCCCGCTGGCTCGCGACGCCGAGGGCGGCCCCGAGCCGCTCGGCGACCCGCTCGCGTTCGTAGAGCTGGGCGTCCTGCGCCAGCCGGACGATGACGCCGTGCAACTGACGCTCGCAGTGAACCTGGGGCTCGATCGCGGCGTCTTCGCCGAAGTACCAGGCGAGGACCTCCGGCAGCACAGCCCGCAGGTCCGCCGCGGCCGGCTGCACCATGGCGAGCCCCGGGTACTGCGGAGACCAGGCCGACCACGAGAAGCCGTCCTGGCGCACGATGAGTGTGACGGGCCTACCCACGATGGATCATCTCCAGCGAACTCCTCCGCCGTCCCGCCGCTTTGATCAGTATCCGCGCTCGCGGGGGCGCCTGGGAGCCGTTTGAGCTAAAGGTCCTGCCGATTACGCCCAACACGGCTCTTTCCCCGCGCAACAATCACGCCGGCGGACGCGCCGATCGCGGGATGTCGGGACGGTCCGGGCGACGCCGGTCGGGCGCGACACACCGCCGCGGCACCAGCCATCGCACGGCAGACACGGCAGACACGGCAGAGGAGTCGACCTCCGTGACGGAAGGCAGCCATGGCCGTCATATCCGACCGGACGAGGGGCCGCTGCTGCGCCGGCTGCGGCTGGCCGCGCTCGCCGACTCGCCCGCCGCCTTCTGGCAGACCCTCGAGGCGGCGCGGGCGCAGCCGGCGGGCGAATGGGCACGGCAGGCCGGCGCCGGGGCGGACTCCCCGACGGAGCTGGCGGCGATCGTGGAGCGGGCCGGTGCGGCGGTCGGCATGGTGCAGGGATACACCCCGACCGACCGGCCCTGGTTACGCGAGCTGGGTGCCATGTGGGTCGCGCCCGCGGCCCGGGGCACCGGCGCCGCGGACGTTCTGCTGGCGACCGCGGTGACCTGGGCCATCCGATCCGGCGCCGAGGCGGTGAAGCTGTGGGTGGCGCCCCGGAACCTGCCGGCGCGACGGCTGTATGTCCGCAACGGCTTCGTCGTCCTCGGCGGTCCGCGGCCGGTCACGGACGACCCGGCGGTCAAGACGTTCGTCCCGATGCTGCGGCCGCTGCACCCGGCTCGGGCCGGGCGGCGGCGATGACGTCGTGGACGAAGGAAAGCTTTGCCTGGACCGCGGGCGTCAGGACGAACGGGTAGAGGTCGTCCCGCCCCATGCTGCGATTGATCGCGTTGAGGGCGTAGGTCAGCGGCAGCCACTGAGCGATGATCTCGGCGGGTTCCGGCGACCCCCGGTCGAGCCCGTCCGCCCTCGGCGGCGACAGGTCGGCGGGTACGGCCGCGAGACTGCGCGGCGCGACCCCGAACGAGTCGAGGTCCGGGCCCGCCACCTGCAGTCCGAACTCGGCGGCGGTTCGCAACGTGTCGCGGATGTGCAGGTAGTGGGCGAAGGTCTCGGCCCAGTCCTCCCACGGGTGCATCGTGGCGTAGGCACTGACGTGACTCTCGCGCCAGTTCGGCGGGGGACCGTCGGCGTAGTGCCGGTCGAGGGCGGCGGAGTAGTCGAGGTCCGCGTCGCCGAAGAGGTCTCGGAACCGCGCGGCGCGCCCGGAATCGGCGTCGACCAGCGAGGACCAGTAGTAGTGACCGGTCTCGTGCCGGAAGTGCCCGAGCAGCGTGCGGTAGGGCTCCCCGAGCTGGGTGCGGACCGTCTCGCGATGGGCGTCGTCGGATTCGGCCAGGTCCAGGGTGATGACGCCGTCGCTGTGCCCGGTCATCACCTTCTGTTTGGTGCTGCTCAGCAGGTCGAACGCGAGCCCGGTCGCCGGGTCGTCAGCATGGGAGACGACGGGCAGGCCGAGTTCGAGGAGCTGGGCGACGAGCCGGCGCTTGGCCGCCTCCGCCCGTTCGAACTGCTCCTTGCCCACCGAATCCGTGTCCGCCGGCCGTGTCCGCGTCAGCCGGCAGCAGACGCACAGCTCCCCGGACGGGGCAGGGTGCGCCGCACGCGCCGGCACGGGGATGAGCCAGTTGCAGCCGGCCAGCCGGGCGTTGGCGCAACGTCGGTAGCGGCGCCGACGCGACACCGGAACGGCCTCGAGAACATCCCGGGCGATCGGATCCGTGCCGGCACCGGCGCGCGGCGCTGCGAGGGGCTGCGGGCCCGCCGGGCCACCCGTCGCCGGCCCGTCGCCGAGCCCGGCCGCCACCTCCGCGACCGGTGGCAGCTCGAAGAACTCCGTCGCGGGTCGGTGGGCGTCATCGTGGTCCACGCCGCCGACCGTCGGCGAGGAGTCCGGCACCAGCGTGAGGACCCGGCCACGGTCCGGCTCGAAGCCGAGCGGCGCCCCACACCGCAGACAGGCCGTGTTCTCGAAGAAGACGAGCTGCCCGCACCGAGCGCATCCGTTGACCTTCACCGGGTCCCCTTCATCTCACGGCGCCTGGCCCGCGGCAACAACGGGACGAAAAGCCCTGATCCACGGCGCACCGGCGCCAATCGGCCACTGCATACCCCGCTGCACCCGCCACACGCACCACATTTCCCGCCGCTTGCCCAGCCCGTACGGACTCGGGGCACGCCACCGAAATCGCAAGGTCCGGAGCGGGCAACGCCACCGCCTCACCCCGAATGACCCCACCACCGGTGACTGCCCGGCAACCCGATGGGGATTTGACCCCCCGGATCAGGCCGACCGGACGCCACAGGTGACTCCTTCGCGACGGACGTCACGGATACCCCGGTAGGTCCGGTCACGGATCGGCCAGTTATCCTTGACAAGCCCCCGAAAAATCCTCCACGGAGGACCAACGCGAGGAGGTGGCCGCTGTGAGTCCTGGCGGGTGCTCCAGTAACGGCCGCTTCCTGCTAGTGGACGCCAGCCGGCGTTGAGCTCCGGCCGGAGCGCCACGCGCGCCCGGCCCGCGTCCACGAACCCGGGGTAGACGACTCCCGGGGCACTGCTCGGAAGTCGAGGTTCGGCCTCGGCCCCCACTCGGGGTGCCCCATGGTCGGCCGCCGCTTCTTCGGTCCGGGGTGACGTTCACCTGTCCCACCGCGGCCTGGCCGGCGCCTCTGCGCGCCGGCGCCGACTTCCGGATCCGCGTGGCCGTCGGCCACCGGATCTGATCGGGCAGTGCACGAGCAGGTGCGGTCGATTGATGTCGTGTCGACCTGAGGCCGCCGTGGCGACGGCACGTGCGGCCTGCTCGAGAGCGCGCAAACCGGCAGTAGCCGCCTGCGCGCGGGTGGGGAGCTTCCATGACCATCTCAGCAACGCGAACGACGGACCGTCGAGGTCTGGGCACCGATCGTCTCGATCTTCCGGTCTCCGGCCGGGTCGCACTACTGCCCCGGGTGGACCGGGAAACGGTCAGCCGCGTCGCGGAGACCATCGCCCGTTTCCTGGGCACCGGGCGCTATCTCGCGATCCAGACAGGCATTGTCATTGTCTGGATCGCCCTGAACATCGCATTGCCGCTGATGCGCTGGGATCCTTACCCGTTCATCCTGCTGAACCTGGCCTTCTCGACCCAGGCCGCCTATGCGGCGCCGCTCATCCTGCTCGCCCAGAACCGTCAGGACGACCGTGATCGAGCTTCACTCACCGAGGACCGGGCCGTCGCCGGCCGCATGCGTGAGGACACGGAGTTCCTGACCCGTGAGGTTGCGGCCCTGCGCCTCGCGCAGAGCGAGGCGGCGACGCGCCAGTACGTCCGGGGGGAGCTGGCCGGCCAGCTCGAAGCACTGCGCGGAGATCTCGAAAGCCTGCTCCGGGAGGCCGTCGAACTCCCCCGTCAGCCCCAGGCCGCCCGGCGATCCGGCGTGACCGCCCAGCCCGGCGCGTTCGCCCGGCCTGGATCTTCAACCCGGCCTGGGACCTCGGTCCAGACCGGAACCTCGGCCCAGTCCGGCCCGGACGGCCGGCAGACGACCGGTTCGGCAGCCGCACCGCCCGCGGCCCGCGACGGCGGCGCAGATTGCGCCGAGGACGCCGATGGTCCCGTCCCTGCCCGTACCAGGGCGCCGAAGCCTCCCAAGGGCTCCAAGCGCACCCGAGCCGCAAAGATCGCGTCAGCGAACACTCCCGTCGAGGTCCCGACCGGCAGCGGCTCCCGGACAGCAGGCTCCTCGGCAGAACGCTCTCCGGCCGAACGATCCCCGGCCGAACGATCCCCGGCCGAAGGACCCCTGGTCGAAGGACCCCTGGTCGAAGGATCCCCGGCGGTCACGGCGAGCCGCGGCGGCGCGAGCAGGATCTCCCCGTCACTCGTCGGAGTCGGCGAGGCCAGGCACGCCGGTGGTATCACCCAGACCGATGAGACCGAGCCGACCGAGCCCACCGAGCCGGTCGAGCCGATCGACGCCGGCCCCGGGTCGGCACCGACCCACCTCGACGCGAACGCGGTCGACGGCTGCCGTCCCGCCGCCGCGGGAGGCGAGGGCGCACCGGTGGCGGCCGATTCGGTTGCGGCCGAACCGATGGCGACCGATGCGGCCAGGGCGGACACGGGCGCCGGCGGCTCCGCCGCCCACCGGGCGGGCCGGACGGCGCCGAGTCGCGGACATCATCGTTCCCCCCTGCACGTCGGATCGGCCCGCCGATCGGCGGAACGTACCAAATCTGGCGAATCACCCACGGTGGACGCCGCTTCGCGACACGTCTCGTGACCGCCCGCGCGGGAACGGCCCGAGCCAGTAGCGTTCTGTAGGTGCGTGCCGGCCGGTCGTCTCGCTCCCGTCCAACCCTGCCAGCCCGTCGCCTGCCGGCAGCCCGGCGGAGGCTGATCCTCGCCGTCACGACCATGAGCCTGCTGTTCGCTCCTGTGGCCTGGCTCGCCCCTACCCTGGCCGCCGCGGCGGCCGCGACGCCGGCGGCTCCCGGTTCGGGGGGTCAGGCCATCGGAGCTGCGCAGGCCGGTACCGCAGCCAGCACGGAGGCGGGCGTCGGCGCCCCGGCGCAGCCGGCGGTCGTCCCCCCAC